>NZ_JBFAJR010000004.1:64850-171527 GCF_040655295.1 Streptomyces sp. NPDC050448
GCCCGCCGCGCGGGGCGCCCTCCGGCCCTGTCGCCCGTTAACCAACGCCGCCCCGGGGCTCTGGGGGGGCCCCGGGCCCCCCCCCCCGGCCGCGGGGGCGGCCGGGAGCGGGGGGCGTACTAGCCCGACAGGGCCTGCCGGTACGCCGCCACCGGTACGGGGGCGTAGCCCGTGGGACGGGTGGTGAACGTGCCCCGTCCCTGGGTGCGGCTGCGCAGCCGCGACGCATAGCCGAACAGCTCGGCCAGCGGCACGGTGGCGGTGACCGCCGTGGTCCCCGTCCTCGCGGTCGAGCCCGAGACCCGTCCGCGCCGGGCGGCCAGATCGCCCAGCACCCCGCCGACGGCGTCGTCGGGTACGGTCACCACGACCTCGACCACCGGCTCCAGCAGCTCCATCGCGGCGGCGCGCAGCGCCTCGCGCAGCGCGAACCTGCCCGCCGCCCGGAACGCCATCTCCGAGGAGTCCTTGGGATGCGTGGCCCCGTCGGTCAGGGTGACCCGCAGCCCGGTCACCGGATGTCCGCCGAGGGGGCCCTCGGCGAGCGCGTCCCGGCAGCCCGACTCCACCGCGCGGACGTACTCCTGCGGCACCCGCCCGCCGACCACGGCCGACCGGAAGTCGAACGCGCCGTCGCCGCCCGCGTCGCCGCCGGCGTCCCCGTCCAGGGGCTCGACGTCGAGGACCACATGGGCGAACTGGCCTGCGCCGCCGTCCTGCTTGACGTGCCGGTACACCAGCCCCGACACGCCGCGCGCCACCGTCTCCCGGTACGCCACCCGCGGGCGGCCCACGCCGATGTGCAGCCCGTGGCTGCGGCGGATCTTCTCCACCGCCACCTCCAGGTGCAGCTCGCCCATCCCCGACAGGACCGTCTGGCCCGTCTCGGGATCCGTCCGGACCACGAGCGACGGGTCCTCCTCGACCAGTCGGGCCAGCGCCGACGACAGGCGGCCCGCCTCGGTGCTGTTGCCCGCCTCGACCGCGACGGACACCACTGGTGCGGCGGCCCTCGGAGGTTCGAGGACGAGCGGTGCGTCCGGTGCGCACAGCGTGGACCCGGCGCGGGTGCCCTTGAGTCCGGCCACGGCGACGATGTCCCCGGCCACGGCCTGGTCCACTTCGGCGTGGTGGTCGGCCTGGACGCGCAGGATCCGTCCGATGCGCTCGGTCCGGCCGGTACCCGCGTCCAGCACGGTCTCCCCCTTCCTCATCGTTCCCGCGTAGACCCGCAGGCAGGTCAGCCGGCCGGTCGCCGTCGCGCTCACCTTGAAGGCCAGCGCGGCGAAGGGCGCCGACGGGTCGGCGGCCCGTTCCTCCACCGCCGCGCCACGGGTCCCCCGTACCGGCGGCATGTCGGCCGGGGAGGGGAGGTAGGACACGACGGCGTCCAGCAGCGGCTCGATGCCGCGGTTGCGGTACGCCGAGCCGCACAGCACCACGACGCCTTCACCGTTCCGGGTCAGGTCGCGCAGCGCAGCGGACAGCGTGGAGGCGGACAGCGCCGACGTGGCGCAGTACTCCTCCAGGGCGGCCGGATGGAGTTCCGCCACCCGCTCCTCCAGCAGCCGGCGGCGGTTGCGCGCCTCCTCGTACAGGGCATCGGGTACGGCACCCGTCTCGAACGAGTCCGGCCCGGCGCCCCAGATCAGCGCGCGCATGTGGACGAGGTCCACCGTCCCCCTGAATCCGTCCTCCTGCCCGATGGGCAGCTGGACGACCAGCGGAACCACGTGGAGCCGGTCCTGTACGGACGCGACCGCCTGGTCGAGATCGGCGCCGACGCGGTCCATCTTGTTGACGAACACGATGCGCGGCACGCCGTGGCGGTCGGCCTGTCGCCATACCGACTCGCTCTGCGGTTCGACGCCCGCGACGGCGTCGAACACCGCGACCGCGCCGTCGAGTACGCGCAGTGAACGCTCCACTTCGTCGGAGAAGTCGACGTGTCCCGGTGTGTCGATCAAGTTGATGCGGTGACCGTCCCACGTGCAGCTGACGGCGGCGGCGAAGATGGTGATGCCCCGGTCTCGCTCCTGGGGGTCGAAGTCGGTGACGGTCGTGCCGGTGTGGACCTCGCCCCGTTTGTGGGTGGCCCCGGTGGCATAGAGGATCCGCTCGGTGACGGTGGTCTTCCCGGCGTCGACGTGGGCGAGGATGCCGAGATTGCGGACGGTGGTCGAGGTGTGCAGGTGGGTGCGCATGGCCCGAGGTCTTTCTGATGGGTCGAGAAGGAGGGCAGCGCGATTTCCGGACGGAAAGAGTGACGTGGGAAGGCAGGCGTCACAGGGCTCGACCGCGCCCCGGACACACCCGGGTACACGAGGTCGGCTCGCCTGCCGAACAGAGGGTCGGATCTTCGTCGCGGACATCCGGTGACGGCCGCGCAGCCGTCACCGGGAAGACGAAGACACCAGGATCACGTCGTACCGCGACCGGGGAACGAAGACGGCGATGCGGTGACACACGGCCTGGCTCCCCTCACTCGGATCACTCGAGTCACTCGACTCGGTCGACGATGCGCACGCCACAACCTGTGGCGGCACGAGAGCGAGTGTAGTGAGACGGCAGCGGCCCGGCACCGCAATTATCCGCGGGCCGGGCCGGACGCCTCCTCAGGAAGCGGCGGGACTGGGGGAGTCGTGCCCGCCGTCGTGGGAGGAGCCGTGGGAGGCGTCGTGGGGGGCATCGGGGGAGGCGCCGTGCTCGGAGGCTCCGTGCTCGGAGGCTCCATGGCCGGGGGCGGTTTCGATCGTTCCGCCGAGGCGGGTGTGGGCGGGGGCCAGGGCCTCGGCGGATGCCGCCGTGATGACCCAGGTGGGTCCGACGAGGTAGGTGCCGCCATACATCTGAGCCTCCGTCAGCCAGGCCTGCCGGCCCTGCTCGGTGGTGAAGGTGGCCATCCGGAAGCCTTCCTGGCCCGCCCCGCACGCCCCCTCCCGGAGCTCCTCCGCGTCGACCGTGATCTCGGGCGTGCAGCCGAGGGCGGCGGCCATCTCCTGGAGCTGGGCGGGGCGGGCGGACGGGGCCGGGACGGACGAGCTCTCGGCGGGCTCCTGCGGACCGGCCGCCACCCGGGCAGCGCAGCCGCCGCACAACAGCGTCGCGAGCAGCGCGGCGGCGGCGATACGGGGTGAACGGGGCATGGCTGGCTGCCTCACAGGGGTCGGGGGCGGCGGCTTCGGGACCGGGGTCGGGGGCCGGGCTCGGGGCCGGGCGCTCGAGTTCGCGCTAGGCCGTCGGCGGGACCTTCTTGCCTTCGGCGGTGACCGCGAACCAGAGGCCCTGCTTGTTGTGTCCGTTCGCCTGGCCGGGCTCGGTGTCGCCGGTGAAGGTGTAGACCGGCCAGCAGTCGATCGTCAATTGCTCGCTGCCGTCGGGCCGCTTCACCGATCCGACCAGCTTGCCAGAAATTCCCTCGGCCTTCGACTTGTCCACGGCCGCGGCGGGCTTCCAGGTGTCGAGGCAGGCACCGAGGCAGCCGAACTTCATCGGCCAGGCGCTGTCCTTGTCGAATCGGTAGAGCGTGTGCCACTGCCCGTTCACCAGGATCTTGCCGAGCTTTTCGTTGTCGGCCACGGAGAGTTCCGCGCCCGACTTCATTTCCATCCCTCCCATTCCGGCGCTGCCGCCCGTATTCTGTTTCTTGTCGATCGCCTTCTTGCCGTCCGGTGCCAGTGCGTGCCAGGTGCCGCCGACGCCCTCGCCCTTCGCCTCGCCCGCCTTCGTGTCCTTCGCGTAGCGGTACACGGGCCAGCCGGCGAGGGTCAGCTGCTTGCTGCCGTCGGCCCGGTCGACCGAGCCGAGGAGGGCGGCGTCTATGCCGGCGGCGGCCGACGCGTCGTCCGCCGGGACCGCCGGCCACGTCGTGGCGCAGTCCCCTTCGCAGTTGGACTTGGGGGGCTTGGGGGTGTCCTTGTCGAAGCGGTAGAGGGCCATCCCGGCGCTGTCGGTGACCACGCTGCCCACGCTCGCGATGTCGCGTACGGCCAGCTGCCCCGCCGACCCGCCCTTGCCGGAGCCCGATCCGACGTCCGAGCCCGACCCGGAGCCCGCGGCGGCGGGGTCCGCTCCGTAGCCGCCCGCCCCGTAGGCCGAGCCGTATGCGCCTCCGAGGGGCTTGCCGGCACCCGCCGGCTGTACGGAATTCGCGTTGCGAGCGGCATTGTCGCCGCTTCCGCACCCGGCCGCCAGCAACAGGACCGCAGCCACCGATCCGACCGTTGTCATACGACGCATCTTGTTCACGATCACTCCTTCTGGTTGAACCCGGGGGGGTTCGTCTACTGCCCTATTCATAAGGCCTGAGAAGGGCGCCGAATTCGAATGAGCGGGATTTTGTCAGATCGCGCTAACGCTTGAACTCCCGCCGCCGGCAGCCGTTTACCGCCGGCTCATTCCTGAATGCGCAGCGCGAGCGCGGGGCAACGCCGCACCGCACGGAGGGCCTTCGGACGCAGCCTTCCGGGGACCGACATGACGGCCTCGGCCGGGTAGCCGTCCCGGTCGAGGCGCACCACGTCGGGCAGCACGTCCACGCAGAGCCCGTGCCCCTTGCACAGCGTCCAGTCCACGACGAGCCGTTCGGGGTTCTCGTCCTCGGGCAGGGGCAGCGCCCCGAGCACACGGCGTCCGCAGCCGCTGCCGAGGGCGTGGTCGCGCATCTCGTCGGGGAAGACGGCGAGCGCGGAGGCCATGAAGGCCGAGGTGCCGTCGGGATGGCTGCACGCACCGCGGCGCAGCACCCCCCGCATCCGCACTTCGACCGCCTCCAGGGCGGAGCGGCCTCCCCCGGCCACGAGGGCCTCCACGGCGTCGGCGAGCGAGGGCAGGCCCCTGACGCACGGGCCGCACTGGCCGGCGGTCTCGTCCGCCATCCAGCGCATCACGCGGGCCACTTCGCCGGCCGGGCAGGTGTCCTCGGGCAGCGGCAGGACCGCACCCGCCCCCAGCGTGGCCTTGTACGAGGTCAGGGACTCCCGGGAGAGCAGGGCGGTGCGCGCCGCCGCCGCCGTCAGCCATTTGCCGTGGTACCCGCCGACCAGGACGCCCTGGCCGGGGGATGAGCCGCACAGCTCCAGGACGTACGCCAGGGAAGTCCCGAGCGGCGCCTCGACGACCGTCGAACCGCTGATCGTCAACATGACGGTGCCCGGCTCGGTCGGCAGGCCGACCGAGCGGAATCCCGGCACCCCGAGCCGTGCCGCGACGGCGAGTTGGGCGTACGTCTCGGTGTTGGACAGCAGGGTCGGCAGGCCGCTCAGGCCCCGCTCGCTGGTCCGGACCTTCTGCCCGTTCGGGACGGCGGCCCCCCCGTTGAGGCCGTTCACGAGGGAGGTCCCCTCTCCGGTGACGAAGCGCTCGGGGAGCCTGCCGACGCGGACGCGGCTGCCGGCTCCGCCGCGCTCGGCGACGGCGGCGCGCAGGGACTGCTCCACGTCGTCCCGGGTCACGCCGATGGCCACCTCCTCGGCGCCGATCGCCTCGGCCGCCAGGAGGGCGCCGTCGAGGACGAGGTGCGGGGAGTGCAGCAGCATGGCGGCGTCCTTGAGACAGCTCGGCTCGCCCTCCGTGCCGTTCACGACGACGGCGGTCCGCCCCTCCTTCGTCCGGGCGGACCGGATGACGGCTTTGAGCTTGCGGGCGAAGGGAAAGCCCGCTCCCCCGCGGCCCCGCAGGTCGATGCCCTCGGCGAGCTCCACGAGATCGTCCGAGTTGTACTGCGGCAGCGGGCCGTGCACCACCAGGTGGTTGGCGCGATCGAGCCGCGGCAGCGCGTCGAGTCCTGCGAGCAGCCTGGGCTGGCCGACGCACCCGAGGGCGGGATCGACGATTGAGGTCACTGCCGGCCCCGCATCCCGTCGAGCGGGTCACCGGACCGGTCCGTGGCCAGCCCGACCCCGATGCCGCTGGGGATGAACACCGTGTCGTACGGATCCGCGCCGTACGGTGCGCCGTACGGCACCGTGCCGTACGGCGGGAGGATCTCGGTCGTGGGCTCCACGGCCGACCGGGGCGAGGGCACGGGACCGAGGCCCGCCGGGGCGAGGACCGGGTCGGGCTGCTGCCCGGCCGAGCGCCGCTCCGACTGCCGCGCCAGGCGCGCCGTCAGCCGTTCGGCAGCCCATTCGGCGGGCTGCCGGACGAACCGCTGCGGCGCCTTCTTGGGCCGGGGCGGCGCCGCCTGGGGTGTGGACGCCTGTGCGGCGACCGGGCGGACGGACGCCGCGCGCAGCCTCGCCCGCAGGCGGATGGCGAGCACGACGGCGACCCCGATCAGGCAGAGGGCGTACGACACGGTCACCCAACCGCTGGCCGGGCGGCCGGCCTTCAGCCCGTGCACCAGGGACGCGCCCCAGGCCGGGTACGCGCCGACGTGCAGGGCCCGCCACCACAGGGAGCGGCCCTTGGTGGCGAAGGCGCTGCGGACCGCGCCGGAGACCGCCGTGGAGACGAAGATGTATCCGGCCAGGGTGCCGAGGCCGATGAGGACCGGCCGGTCCCGGTCCGCGAACGGCAGGAACGCGGAGGTGACCCCCGTGTGCGACTCGGCGACCTTGACCCAGATGTGCAGGAGGAGGAAGCCCAGCCCCGCGACGGCGAGGCCGCGGTGCGCTCCCTGGGCGATCAGCCGGTGCCCGGAGGTGAGCACGGTGCGGTCCGTGGCCGCGAGCCCCCACAGGACGGCGGAGGTGAGTGAGACGAGCGAGAGGACGCCCGCCCCGAAGTCGAGGAAGGCCCAGAAGTGGCTCAGGGCGCCCACCCGGGCCGCCACGGCCAGGACGAGCAGGCCCGCGAGGGCGAGGATGACAAGGGTGGCGGGACGCACGCCTCCGGCAGGGGCCAGCAGGGGCGGCCTCCGGACGGCCCGCCGGCCGGCGGCCGCGGCAGCGGCCACGCCGGCATGGCGTTTGGTGCGGCGGGCCCGGTGTGAGCGGGGCGTACGGGCTTGGGACAGGGGCATGTAGTTCTCCCATACGCCCAGGCCCGAGGCACTCCACCGCGCACTCGGCGCCCGGGGTAGTCGACGGAACTGCTCCGCGGTGGGCGGGAGATGAGGTCTCACCGACCGGGAGCGGGGGCCGGAGTGCAGAAGCATCGTGGAGCTTCGCAACGCCTCCACAGTATTTATCGAATCGTGACAAGTTCTTGCGCCCTTGGCATCGTCACACCGAACCTCCGCGGAAGATTCCCTTCCAACGGTGCGGTGGCAGCCAGGGTCACCCCTTGTCCGCCACCACACCTCCCCGTCGGCAAAATCGAGGCAAAGCCGCGGGACTGCAAGTGGATGGCACTCTCCTGGAGGGTGTACGAGGCGCTCAACTCCCCCGTCCGCACTGGCGCAGACGGGGAGGGAGACGGCCTCGGCAGGCTTGTCACCCTCCCACGGGGCAGGCCGTACCCCGGCATGAACGAGGTAACAATGTGCGAACTTCTGAACCGCATCTGGGCCCGTCCCCGAGGCGAATGGACCCGGGTCCTGCGAAGGGAACTCCCCGCGCTGGCCGCAGGGATGGTGGAGGAGCTGAGGGAGGAGCTCCCCGGGTTCTCCGCCCTGGTCGACGACCTGGACGAGGAGGTGGTCAGACAGCGGCTCGAAGTGGCCCTGCTCACCGCCCTCGGGTACCGCGAGCCCGCGCCGCAGAAACAGGCGCGGCCCGCGGACCCGCATCCCGGTCCCGACCCTGACTGCGCACTGGACTCCGGTCTCGACCCGGAATCCGAGTCCGACTCCGACCCGATCCGGGAGGAGGACGAGGACGAGGACGACTACGCGGCCGAGCACGACCACCCTGACGAGGTGGAGGAGGAAGAGGAAGAGGAGCACCGCGGCCACCCGCGGCTGCGGGACCCCGGCCGCCGAAGGCAGTTGGCCCCCCTGAAGGTCGTCCCTCCCGAAGGGTTCGCAACCCCCTCCGAACGCGCGCGGCGTGAGCTCTTCTCCGCTCTTACGAGTGACATGCCCATGGCTGAAATCGCCCTCTCCGAACTGGCCGCCGCGGCCGGCTGGCCCCTTCCGGCCGAGATACGCGCCATCGCCCTGGCCACACCGGGCGAGACACAGCAGCTCGCGGCCGCCTTGGACGACGGACTCGCCGGCATGGTCGGCGGCCAGCCGTGCCTGCTGGTCCCGAGCCCGGACCCGGAGACCCGCGCTTCTCTGGAGGCCCTGCTGCGTGGCCGGTTCGCCGCGGTCGGCCACCCCGTCGCCCCCCGCGACACCGCCTCCTCCCTGCGGTGGGCCCTGCGGCTGCTGTCCCTGACCCCGAACCGCGCCGGCATGGAGGGACGCGCCCTCTTCGTCGACGACCACCTCTCCACCCTCCTGCTGCTCCAGGACGAGCCCCTGGCGCACGCACTCGCCGCACGCTGGCTGCGCCCGCTGGCGAACCTCACCCCGCGGCAGAGCGAACGGCTCGAAGTGACCCTCCTGGCCTGGCTGGAAGGCGGCGGCGCCCCCGAGGCCGCGAAGGCGTTGAGCGTGCACCCCCAGACCGTGCGCTACCGCATGCGGCAGCTCGAGAAGCTCTTCGGACCCGGACTGCGGGACCCGCGTACGCGCTTCGAGCTCGAGATGGCCCTGCGCAGCCGCCGCCTGATGGCCCAGGTACGCCGCCAGAATTCGCGGATCACCCGCAAGGTGCGGGTCGCGACGACGGACTTCCGGCCGCTGGGCGTGGGGCGCATGGCCCGCGTCAACGGCCTGTAACCCCAACCCCTCACCCCCGGACCCCTCAGCCTTCACCCCCAACCCCCGAAACCCTCAGCCTTCACCCCCAACCCCCCGAAACCCCCGCACACACGCAACCGGCCCCGGTCCCCTCCCCCGCCCACGCGGAGCAGGGGGGACCGGGGCCGCCGCGTGCTACAGGCCGACGAGCACCGCGGACGCCCCGGCCCGCAGCGCGGCATTGAGGTCGAGCAGTTCGGCGTACGCGCGGGAACAGGACCGGCAGGCCGCCAGATGGCGGGCGAGGCCGCGGCCGCGGGGCGCCCCGCGGCGCCGGATCACCGCGCCGAGGACGCTGCCGTAGTGGCGGCACCGGTCGTCGGAGGCGGTGTCCAGGTGGGCGCGCAGGTACGCCTCGCGCAGTCCTTCGCGGGCCCGGAAGGCCAGCGAGGTCACGGCGCTGGGGGTGATGCCGAGCAGCCGGGGGACGTGGTGCGGGCAGTCGTCCTCGACGAGGGTGTGCCAGAGGACGGCTTTCCAGCGTTCGGGCAGGGCCTGGAAGGATCGGGCGACGAGCCGGCGGTCCTCGCTGTCCAGGAGCCGGCGCTGCGGGTCGTCGCCGTCGGGGCCGGGGCGGCACCACGGTTCGACGTCGGGCGTCAGGACGGTCCGGCCGGCGCCGTCCCGCCACTCGATGGCCGTGTGGCGGACCACCGACAGGAGGTACGGGCGCCAGTGGTCCCGGGGCCCGGCGCCGGAGCGGACGGCCTGCAGGGTGCGGATGAACGCCTCCGAGACGAGGTCCTCGGCGTCCTGCGGGGCGCGGCAGCAACGGCGCGCACATGCAAAAGCGGCGGCACTGTGCCGCCGGTACAAGAGCTCGCAGGCGGCCGGATCCCCGTCGCCGGCTGCGTAGGCCGCTCTGAGCTGCTGTATGAGGTCCTGGTCCGAGGGCTCGGGCCCGCGTTGCGGACCGGCCGTGGTGTGACGAGAGCCGGACATGGCACTCCTCGTGAGGGTCGCAGGGCCCGCAGGCCCCTTGGGGCAGTGGCACATGCGCGAATGCGGTGCCGGTCCGAAGTCGGCTTCGGACCGGCACCGCTCTCGGGGCGACGCTGGGAGGTGGGAGGGGGAGCGTCGCCCCGAGGGCCTCACCGGCAGGCGCGCCCGTCGTTGATGCAGCGCACCGCACCGGCCATCAGGTCGTTCGACATGACGTTGATGAAGTCTCCGTGGTCGGTCACCGGCTTGTGCAGCTGCTCGGGGAAGCTGTCCACGGCGAACTGGGCGCCGGGCGGCACGCTGTAGACGATCCGCTGCACCAGCTGCGGGATGGCCTTGAAGCCCTTCTTGCAGTTGCCGTTGGCGTCGGCGAAGGCCACGTGGGTGCGGTGGTTGGCGCTGTCGATGTTCTTGCCGTCCCAGCAGCTCTGGAAGTTGAACGTCCGCACGACGTCACTGCCCTTGGGGCACAGCGGGTACTTGTCCTTCAGCTGGCGGTTCTCGAAGCCGGTGCAGCTCCACGACGCATTCGCATTGGCGTTGCCGTTGGTGAGGGCCTTGGCGTCGCCGGTGATGATCCGCATGAAGCGGGGCATCGCCGTGACCTTGCTGACGGGGCTGCCCTTGAAGTCGATGGTCACCTGCTTCGGCTTCAGGATCGTGCCGACGTTCGCGTCCTGGCCGCCGCCGGGCGCCGCGGCGTCCTTTTCCGCCTTGCCGTCGCGCAGCCGCAGCACCGGCCAGTAGTACGCCGACTGGTCGCCGTTGGTGCAGGTGGTCCCGGATGCGGCGAGGCTGTTGTTGGTGGAGAAGGCGTCGGTGGTCTTGTTGCCGACGTAGTCGTGCATGTGGTGGGCACCGTTGCTCACACCGGGCGCGACGATGACGTTGTCCGGATTGAAGTGGCCGTTCTCGTTGCGCCCGCACTGCACGGCGAAGGATCCGGTGGAGGCTCCCGCACCGGCCCCGGGCTTGCGCACGTTGGGCTTCACGTTGCCGATGGCGACGAAGTCGCTGCGCGCCGGTCCGCCCTTGGCCTGCTGTTGCTGTTGCTGTTGCGGTGCGGCCTGCTGCGCGGCGGCACCCTGCTGCGCGGCGCCCCAGGCGCCGTTGGCGGCGGCCGGGTCGTCCGCCGGGTCGGCGGCCGCGGCCTCCTTCATCACGCACGCGCTGAGCCCGTTCAGCCCCGCGGGCTTCGCGCCCGCCTTCCCGAGCGTGTCGGAGAGAGTGGTGATGGTCTTGTCGCGCTGCTGCTTCAGCCCGCCGAGCAGGGCTTTGTCCTTGGCCCGGCCGGAGGAGAGCTGCTTGTAGGCGTCGGCGACCTGGGTGTCGAGCTGCGCGAGGTTCGCGTCGACCTCGTTCCGGGCCTGGTCGGGGACGTTGGTGAGCTTGTCGCCCACGTCCGGGCAGTCGATGGTGGCGGTCACGGGCGCCGTGCGGGCATCCTGCCCCGCGAAGGCGCCCTGGGAGACGAGCACGACTCCGCCGCCGCCCAGGACCAGGGCGGACATCGCGGCAAGGATCTTGTGCTTCGGCCGCAGACGGCGTTTGTGGCCCTTTTGACTCATGCGATCACTTCACTTCGTCGGTCGGGAAACGGGGGAGGAGGCGGGTGCAGGCGCGGAGGGGGTGCCCGACGGGGCGTCGGCGAGGCCGTCGAAGTCGACCAGCCCGCTGGCCTCGAGGACCGTGATGTGGTCCAGGACAGTGGCGTTGGCGTCCGTGGCCAGGGCCCGGACCATGGAATTGCGGGTCTGCGCGCGGATTTGGGCCACCAGCGTGAACACCTTGCCGTGCGCCCTGCGCAGCAGCTGGATGAACAGCTGCTCGTACTGGGGACCTTGGGCCTTGTCCAGTTGGTCGAGCCAGCCCTGCTGCTGTTCGCTGGGCTGGTTGGGGAGCTCCATGCCGAGGGCCTGGGCCACCTCCTGGACCCTGCGGTCCAGTTCGGTGTGGCCTTCGACGAGATGCTCCCCGGCGGTGCGGACCACGGGCCGTTTGGCGCGCTGCTGGGCCTGCCGCCCTGCGGGCAGCTCCCACAGACCGGCGAGCCGCACCTTGCGGACGAAGTCCCGGTCCTGGGGGGTGAGCGGCCCGAAGGCCGTGCTCAGGATCCCGGCACCGTCGTCCCCGGCGGCCGGCGCCGTGACGGCTGCGGCGTTTTTCCCGCCGAACTTCTGCACGGGGATCAGCAACGCGATCAGGGTGAAGGCGAGGGCGCCGATGACGACGCCCGTTGCCATCACGTGTCTCGAAGCTACCGACATGCTGCCGACGGCCGACCGACGGAAAGACAGCACTATGCCTCCTTGCTGCGTGGACCGGCAGGGGTTGCGGCGGCTCGGACTCCGGCAGTTGCCCGTGCCGTGACAACCGCGCTCCCCGGGTGCCACGGGACGCTAGTGCCAGTTGTGGTGTCTGTTTGGAAGGACCATCACGAATGGACAAACATCCGGGCAACACCTCGAAAGGCTGGTACCGTGCGGGCGCTAGTGCCCCGGGGCCTCGGACAGGGGACGGGTGCGGGCTATGAGCAAAGCCACGTCGTCGCGGTCGTCCGGCTGGCGCAGTTCGCCCAGCAGCAGGTCGCAGGTCTCCTCGAGGGGACGGCCCGGGCCACTGAGCAGTGTGGTGAGCACCTGCAGGCGGGTGTCGATGTCCTGGTCGCGGGTCTCGACGAGCCCGTCGGTGTACAGGACGAGCTCGTCGCCGACGCCCAGGTCGAGGGCGGAGGCCTCGAAGGGCACGCCGCCGACCCCCAGGGGCGCGCCGGTCGGCAGGTCGAGGAGCTCGGGCGGGCGCCCGGGGCTCGTCCGCACGGGGGGCAGGTGGCCGGCGGTCGCGATGCGGCACCGGTTGCGGTGGGGGTCGTACACGGCGATCACGCAGGTGGCCATGGTGTGCCCGAGCCCGGTCGTGGTGTGGTCGAGCCGGGTCAGGACGGCGGCCGGGTCGAGGTCGAGTTCGGCCAGTGTGCGGGCGGCGGTGCGCAGTTGTCCCATGGTGGCGGCGGCGTTGATGCCGCTCCCCATGACGTCCCCGACCACGAGGGCGGTCTTGTCGTCGGGCAGCGGGATGACGTCGAACCAGTCACCGCCGACTTCGCCGGCCGCCGCGGCGGGCTGGTAGCGGTAGGCGATCTCCAGGCCCGGGGTGGGGGTCGGGTGGTGGGGCAGCAGATGGCGCTGGAGGGTGAGGGCGGCGTGGCGCTGCTTCTGGTACCAGCGGGCGTTGTCGATGCAGACGGCGGCGCGGGCCGCGAGCTCGCCGGCGAGCAGGACGTCGTCGTGGTCGAACGGCAGCGGGTTGCTGGTGCGTTGGAGGCCGAGTGCGCCGATGACCTCGCCGCGGGCGATCAGCGGCACCGCGAGGTACGAGTGCAGCCCGGCCTCGGCGAGGAGGGTGGCTGCCTCGGGGTCCCGGGCGACGCTGCCCAGATCGTCGTGCGTGACGTGCGCCAGGAGTATGGGGCGGGCGGCCCGTACGCACTGGGTGACCAGCCGGGTGGTGTCGTAGCGGGCGATCGAGCCGACCGGGTCGGCCGCGAGGGTCGCGGGGGTGGGGTGCGCGGCCTTGACGGCGAGGGCGCGGAACCGCACGGTCTCGTCCATCGGGGCCCCGGGCGGGTGGTCGCCCGTCAGGACCGCGTCGAGGACGTCGATCGTGGCCAGGTCGGCCAGCTGCGGCACGGCGATGTCGCCGAGTTCGCGCGCCGTGACCCACAGGTCGAGGGTGGTGCCGATGCGTACCGAGGCATCGGCGATCAGGGCGAGCCGTTGGCGGGCCTGGGCGACGGCCATCGAGCTCTTGTGCTGTTCGGTGACGTCGACGACGGACGCGGCGATCCCGATCGGCCGCCCGGCCGGGTCGTCGAGCCGGTAGAGGGAGACCGACCAGGCGTGGTCCTGGTCGGGGTCCGCGGGCGTTCGGCCGGTGACGAACCGGTTCAGCTCGGGCCGGCCGGTGGACAGGACCTCCCGCATCGCCGCCTCGATGGACGCGGCGTCCAAACGGGGCAGGGCCTCGTGGACGTGGAGGCCGAGGTGCCGGGCGGCGGGCAGGCCGTTGATGCGTTCCAGGGCCGGGTTCACCAGGACGTAGCGGAGCTCGGTGTCCAGGACGGCCAGGCCGGTCGGGGACTGTGTGACCAGCCGCATCGACAGGGCCAGGTCGCGCTCCACACGCCGCAGGGTGGCCTGGTCGGAGGCGATGCCGAGAGCGTAGAGCCGGCCTTCGCTGTCCTCGAGCCGCATGTTGCGGAACTCCGCCAGCCGGGTGCTGCCGTCCTTGTGCAGCACGGGGAACGCCCCGGCCCACTGGCCTCCGCCGGCCATCACCTTCTCGAAGAGGGAGAGGACGAGCCCCAGGTGCTCTTCGTCGACGAGCAGCTGCGCCGCGAACCGGCCGAGCGCCTCGCCTGCGGTGTAGCCGAACAGTTCCTCGGCCTGCGGGCTCCAGAGCGCGATCCGCCCCTCCGCGTCGAGGACCACCGCCGCGACCCCGAGCACGTCGAGGAGACCCGGCCCGGTGGAGGGGCCGGGGGGCGCCGGCTCCGCACCGGCCCGGAAGGCGTCCGCCGTACTCATGCCGGCCGCTCCTTCCCGTCCACTGCCGAGAGCGGTGGATCGGCCCGCTCGGTACCCACCCCCCGGGTCCGCGCCCGGGGTGTCTCCCATCCTCTCTCCACTCCCCCGGACCGGCAGCGCAGCCGCCCCCCGATTCGGCCGTACGACGGATCGCGGCGACGGGACGAACGCGCACGTCGCGACCCGGCCGGTGCGCGGGAACAACAAGCGCGGTGTATTCAGGACTCATGGACCATCGGCTGCCGCATACCGGCCATCGCCGCTCCGGCGAACCGCGCCATGCCCTGCTGGCGGTTCCCTTCGCGCTGATCGCGGCCGTCACGGTCGTCGACGTCCTGGCTCCGCCCGATGTCCATCTCGGCCCGTTCCTGGTCGCGGCCCCGGCCGTCACCGCCTCCTTCGCCGGGCCGCGGATGACGGGGTTCGTCGGCGCGGTGGCCGTCCTGGCCCAGGTGACGGTCGCCGTGTCGCGGACCACCGTCACCGACCTGAACCACACTTTCCAGATCATTGCCCTGGTCCTGATCTCGATCTTCGTGACACTCTTCGCACACCTGCGCGAGGTCCACGAGAAACAGCTGATCCAGCTGCGCTCGATCGCCGAGGCCGCGCAGGAGGTGGTCCTGCGACCGCTCCCCGACCGGATGGGCCCGCTGCGCCTGGCCTCCGTGTACCTGGCCGCCGAGGCCGAGGCCCAGATCGGCGGGGACCTGTACGCCGCCACCCGCACCCCGCACGGCACCCGGCTGATCATCGGCGACGTCCGCGGCAAGGGGCTGGAGGCCGTCGGGGACGCCGCCCTGGTCCTCGGCGCGTTCCGGGCCGCCGCCCACCAGGAGGCGGACCTGCCGACGCTGGTCGCCCACCTGGAGGCCGCCGTGGCCGCGGACCCGGACGGCACGGGCGAGCCGGCCGGCGAACCCGGCGAGGCGTTCACCACGGCCGCGGTACTGGACATCCCCGATCAGGAGATGACGGTACGGCTCATCAGCTGCGGGCATCCGCCGCCCCTGCTGCTGCGCGGCGGCCGGGTCGTCCCCCTCGAGGTGGACCACCCGGCGCCGCCGCTGGGCCTGACGCAGTACGTGGACACCGGCTTCGCCCCGCAGTCCTTCTCCTTCCAGCCCGGCGACGTCATCCTCCTGTACACGGACGGCGTCATCGAGGCCCGCGACGAGGCCGGCGAGTTCTACCCCCTGCCCGAGCGCGCCGCCGACTGGCCGGGCGACGGCCCGGACGCCCTGCTGCACCACCTGTGCGCGGACCTGCTGGCCCACTCCCCGGGCGGCAGCCTGGGCGACGACGCGGCGATGGTCGCCATCGAACGCGTCACCGGCCGCCCCTCCTGACCCGGTCCCCTCCCCGCCCGGCCCTCCCGTCCGCAGTGCGGATGGATGTCCCGCCGGTGGGATCGGCGGGTGCACGTCCTCGCTCGCGACGCGCCGTCCGACGGCTGCGCGCTGCCCGCCGCTGCCCCGCCGCTGGGCCCCACTGTCCGCACGTTGTGTCAACTGCACCTGCGTGTCGGCCAGTTGTCCGGATGTGAGCTCCTTCGCGAGGAGCATACGGACCGACCCTCCGGGATGATTCGCCCGGAGCCCGCGTGCAACAGGGTGGTGAGGCCATCGAATTCACGGAAGGAAACGGCTCTTCGTGAACATGAAACGCCTCGCACCGCTGCTCGCCGCTGCCGGTCTCCTCGCGACCACCGTCCCCCTGCTCTCCGCGGCCCAGGCCTCCGCCGCGCCGGCCGCGGAGTACACCCCGCAGACGCCCGCATGGCAGCGGTGCAGCACCGACCAGCCGGCCTCGTACGAGTGCGCGACCATCAAGGTGCCGCTCGACTACCGGCGCCCCCAGGGCCCCACGATCGACCTCGCGATATCGCGGATGAAGAGCGAGAACCCGGCCAAGCGCCACGGAGCCATGCTGCTCAACCCGGGCGGGCCGGGTGGTCCAGGCCTCGATCTGCCGCTGATGATGAACGAGTTGATGCCCAAGGACGTACGCGACCAGTACGACCTGATCGGCTTCGACCCGCGCGGCGTCGGCGCCTCCAGCCCGATCACCTGCGGGCTGACCGGCGCCGAGCAGAACCTCGACCGGCCGTACAAGGAGGAGACGTTCCAGGCGGACGTGACCTGGGCGCGTACGGTCGCCGAGAAGTGCCGCGAGAAGGCGGGCTCGGTGCTCCCCTTCATCACCACCCGCAACACCGCACGCGACATGGACGCGATCCGCTCCGCGCTGGGCGAGAAGAAGATCTCGTACATCGGCTACTCCTACGGCACCTACCTGGGCGCCGTGTACACGCAGATGTTCCCGCACCGCACCGACCGCTTCGTGCTCGACAGCGGCGTGGACCCGCAGCGCGCCTGGCGCGGCATGATCCAGGTGTGGGCGACCGAGGCGGAGCCGGCGTTCAAGCGGTGGACGCAGTGGACGGCCGAGCGGGCGGCCGAGTACCGGCTCGGCGACACCCCGGACGCGGTCTCCAAGACCTTCTGGGACATCGTGGCCCGGGCGGACAAGCAGCCGATCGAGTTCGACGGCATGAAGCTCACGGGCGATGACATCCGCACCGCGCGGGCCGTGTTCTTCTACCCCTCGCAGGCGGCGCCCCTCGTCAAGGCGCTCAAGGACGCGGCCGACGGAAAGCCCGTCCAGCTGACCGCGCCGCAGCGGAAGCTGCTGAATCCCACCGCCGAGCCGGCGTCGGACAACGGCACGGCCGTGTTCCTGGCCGTGGTGTGCGGGGACACGGAATGGCCCCGCTACCCCGAGCAGTACGCGCGTGAGGCCGCCCGGGACAAGGTCAAGTACCCGCTGTACGGGGACTTCGCCTCCAACATCAAGCCGTGCGCCGACTGGCGGCGGCCGATCGAGCCCGCAACGGCGATGAAGACGAAGACCGACGTGCTGACGGTGCAGAACGAGTGGGACTCCCAGACCCCGCTGGTCAGCGGCCAGGGCCTGCACCGCGCCCTCAAGGGCTCGCGGATGGTGCTCGCGCAGGGCGGTGAGGGCCACGGCGTGTACCTCGTCGACCCGAAGTCCTGCGCCAACGCCCCGGTCAGCTCCTACCTGACGACGGGCAGGCTGCCCGCCGAGGACGTGACCTGCCAGACGACGCCGGGCGGCACCGAGCGCCGGGCGGAGATCGCCCCGCAGTCGCCGCAGCGCTTCCCCGCCCTCACCAACGGGAGGTTCTGACCCCGGGGCCTGACCCCGGGGCCTGACCCCGGAAATGTCCCGAATCCGTGCCCTGCGCGGGTGTTGAAGATGCGGACCCGGGTGCGGTCGCCGGGGAGGGCTTCGACGTCGTATCCGCCCTCCGCGGTGACCAGGTTCTTGCTCTGCTCCGTCCAGCGGATCACCGGCGTCACGGCCGCCGCGGCCGCCGCGGGCCGCTGACCGCAGCCGGGGCCGCGGACCCGGCCACCGCTTCCCTGGCCGGGTCCGCGGCACCCGCGATCCGGCTGCCCCGCAGCGGGGTCAGCAGCCCCGCCCCGGCGATGAGCAGGCAGAAGACCCCGGCGGCCACGCTGACCGCCGGGACCCCGTGCCGGGCGGCCAGCACCGTGAGGGCGGCCGCGCCCAGCGGGCCCGAGGCGTTGTGCACGGTCCAGAAGGCGGAGGTGACCCGGCCGAGCAGCGGATCCGGGGTCACCTCCTGGCGCACGGTCATGGAGCAGACCCCGCCGAGGGTCATCCCGAACATGAACACGGCGGCCAGCACGGCGATCACCGGCAGGCTGCGGCTGACGCCGGTCCCCGCCACCGCCACGCCGATCATGGCCACCGAGCTCAGCCAGCAGGCGCCGAAGCCGAACGCCCGGCGCAGCGGCCCCGCGGCGAAGGCCGCGCCGACGACGCCCAGCCCGCTCACGGCGATGACGTAGCCGACGGTGGCCGCGCCGTGGCCCAGGTCCTGCTTGATCCGGAAGACCAGCAGGTCGGTGGCGCCCATGGTGACGAAGGTCAGCAGCGTGAGCAGGACGGTCAGCGGCCTCAGCACCGGGTGGGCCCACAGGAAGCGGAAGCCCACGACGAACATCTCGCGCACCTTCGGGACCTCGGAGGCACGCGCCTTCGAGGCGGGCGCCTTCGAGGCGGGCGACTCCGCCGCGCCGTCCCGCACGAAGGACACCCACCGCAGGCTCACGGCCGAGACCAGGAAGGTCGCCCCGTCCACCCCCAGAGCCCAGTCCGCACCCACCCCGGCTGCGATGAACCCCGCCGCCGCCGGCCCGCACAGGGTCCCGAAGGCGAAGGTGCCCATCAGCCGCCCGTTGGCGGCGGTGAGGTCCTCGGAGCGCACGAGGTTCGGCACCGCCGTCACGTACGCGACGTCGAACAGCGTCTTCAGGGCGGTGACCAGCGCCGTCAGGAGGTACAGCACCCAGATCCGCGGCCCGGCCAGCCAGATGAGCGGTACCGCGCCGAGCAGCAGTGCCCGCAGGAGATCGCAGGTGATCATCAGGCGGCGCCGGTCCGTCCGGTCCACCACGTACCCGGCGAACATCCCGGTGGCGATGCCGACGACCCCCGAGATCACGGTGATCAGGCCCATCTGGACGACGTCCCCGGTGGCGTCCAGGACCAGCAGGGGCAGCGCGAGCAGCGAGATCGATCCGCCGAGGACGGACAGCGCCTGGCCGAGCCAGAAGACGTTGAAGTCCCGGTTCCGCCAGAGCGAGGTGTGGGCCGGCACCCGCGATCAGCCCAGGAGGGCGTAGACGGTCGACGCCGTGGCGGCCGGCTCCTGTGCGCCCTCGGGGGTCAGGGTGATGTCGGCGAAGGCCATCCGCTTGCCGAGCTTGGTCACCCGTACCTCGATCAGCACGTCCGCGGCGAGCACCGGCCGCTGGAAGCTGGTCGACTGCTGGACGGTGGTCATCGGCCCGTACGCCCCGCGCGCGGCGGAGATCGCGATGACGGTGGCGGTGTCGGCGGCGGCCATGAGGGCCTGCCCGGACAGGCCGCCGCCGTCCCGGGCCAGTGCCTCGGACCACGGCAGCCGCAGTACGGCGTGCCGCTCGCCCGTCTCCTGGACGGTCAGCCCGAGGGCGAGCACCCAGGGGGCGAAGTTGTCGGCGAGGATCTTGTCAGCGTCTGCGGGTGTCAGCGTCACCCGGAGATTGTGGCGGCCCGCCCCGGGCCGCACAACACCATTGATCCGTCAGGGCCGTACGCGCTCCGGCCGGGCCGGCAGGCCGGCGACGACCCCGTCCCGGCCGGTGACGATCGCCCGCGGCGCGGGGCCGCCGTCCGGCCGGCCGGGGGCAGGATTCAGAGGGTCGCCGCCAGCTCCGTGCCCTGGCGGATCGCCCGCTTGGCATCCAGCTCGGCGGCCACATCGGCGCCGCCGATCAGGTGCGGCCGGCCGCCGGCCGCGAGCAGCGCCTCGTACAGGTCGCGTCGCGGCTCCTGGCCGGTGCAGAGCACCACCGTGTCGGCGGGGACGAGCCGCTGCTCCTCGCCGACGGTGATGTGCAGGCCCTCGTCGTCGATCCGGTCGTACGTGGCGCCCGCGACCGAGACGACACCGCGGTGCTTGAGCTCCGCGCGGTGGATCCAGCCGGTGGTGGTGCCGAGGCCGGCGCCGACCTTGGTGGTCTTGCGCTGGAGGAGGTGGACCCGGCGCGGGGGCGCGGGCCGCTCGGGGGCGGTGAGGCCGCCGGGGCCGGCGTACGAGGTGTCGACGCCCCAGTGGCGGAAGTACGTCTCGGGGTCCTGGGAGGCACCCTCGCCGCTGTCGGTGAGGAACTCGGCGACGTCGAAGCCGATGCCGCCGGCGCCGACGACGGCGACGCGCTCGCCCACGGGGGCGCCGCCCCGCAGCACGTCGAGGTAGCTGACGACGTTGGCGTGGTCGACGCCCTCGATGTCGGGGGTGCGGGGGGTGACGCCGGTGGCGACGACGACCTCGTCGTAGCCCTGGAGGGTCTCGACGTCCGCGCGGGTGTTCAGCCGGACCTCGACGCCGCGCTCCTCGAGCTGGGTGCCGAAGTACCGGATGGTCTCCTCGAACTCCTCCTTGCCCGGGATGCGGCGGGCGATGTCGAGCTGTCCGCCGATGTGGCCGGAGGCCTCGAAGAGGGTGACGGCGTGGCCGCGTTCGGCGGCGGAGACGGCGCAGGCGAGTCCGGCCGGGCCGGCGCCGACGACGGCGACGCTCTTCTTCAGCTGCGTGGGCGACAGCACAAGCTCGGTCTCGTGGCAGGCGCGCGGGTTGACCAGGCAGCTGGTGATCTTGCCGCTGAAGGTGTGGTCGAGGCAGGCCTGGTTGCAGCCGATGCAGGTGTTGATGGTCTCCGGGCGGCCAGCCTCGGCCTTGGCGACGAAGTCGGCGTCGGCGAGGAAGGGGCGGGCCAGGGAGACCAGGTCGGCACGGCCGTCGGCGAGCACCTCCTCGGCGATCTCCGGGGTGTTGATGCGGTTGCTGGTGACGAGCGGGACGGAGACCGCGCCCATCAGCCGCTTCGTGACCCAGGTGTAGGCGCCGCGCGGGACGGAGGTGGCGATGGTGGGGATGCGGGCCTCGTGCCAGCCGATGCCGGTGTTGATGATGGTGGCGCCGGCCGCCTCGACCTCCTTGGCGAGGTGGACGACCTCGTCGAGCGTGGAGCCGCCGGGGATCAGGTCGAGCATGGAGAGGCGGTAGATGAGGATGAAGTCCTCGCCGACGGCCGCGCGGGTGCGCCGGACGATCTCCAGCGGGAAGCGCACGCGGTTCTCGTACGCGCCGCCCCAGCGGTCGGTGCGCTTGTTGGTGGCGGCGGCGATGAACTCGTTGATCAGGTAGCCCTCGGAGCCCATGATCTCGACGCCGTCGTAGCCGGCGAGCTTGGCGAGGCGGGCGGCGCGCACGAAGTCCTCGACGGTGCGCTCGACCTCGATGTCGCTCAGCTCGTTCGGGACGAAGGGGCTGATGGGGGCCTGGAGGGCGCTGGGGGCGACCAGGTCCTTGTGGTAGGCGTAGCGGCCGAAGTGCAGGATCTGCATGGCGATCTTCCCGCCCTCGGCGTGCACGGCCTCGGTGATCACCCGGTGCTCGGCGGCCTCTTCCTCGGTGGTGAGGCGGGATCCCCCCTCGAAGGGCCGGCCGGCGTCGTTCGGGGCGATGCCACCGGTGACGATCAGGCCGGCGCCGCCGCGGGCGCGCTCGGCGTAGAAGGCGGCGAGGCGCTCGAAACCGCCCGCGTGCTCCTCGAGGCCGGTGTGCATCGAGCCCATGATCACGCGGTTCGGCAGGGTGGTGAAGCCGAGGTCCAGGGGGCTCAGCAGGTGCGGGTACCGGCTCTGGGAACTCATGAGGGGCGCCTCCTCGCGCGGGGGTGATGAACCTGTTCTAGCGAGCGGGGGGAGGTTTTGCAACTAGGTGCATAACCTGAGGCGACGGCCGGGAACCATCCGCCCCCGAAATCCCGGGGCCGGGTCGTGGGCGCCCCCGGAACCCTGTGGCACAGTTCACGCCGCGGCGAAACGCCGCCGAGGGGGCCCACGGGCGCGCAGCCCTGAAGCATCCGGCCGGCCGGGGCGAAGCCTCAACCGCACACCCGCTCGCACCTCGGGGCCCGGCCCGGCCGTGCCGTGACGCGCCAGCGGGACGCAGGGTGCGGCGCCAGTGGCAAGATGATCCCCTCAAGGGGAGACCCACTCAGCCGGGGGGCTGCATTGCGCGAGTTCATCTACGTCTCGGACAACAAGCTGCGCCAGTTCACTGCTCCACCGCGACGCCTCCACAGGACGGCGGCAGTGCGCTTGTCCACGCCCTTCGGAGGATTCGAGCTCGACGCCCCCGTCACCGACGCCGAGCGAGTACGGCAGCGGCATCTGAACCAGGTGTCCGAGCATCTCGAAGAGTCCTCCCGCTGGTTCGCGGACCCGGACCTGCGGCCCGGCCACTGGGTCTGGTTCGAGGCCCCGCTGCGCCAGATCTCCCTCACCGGCAGGTTCCGTCACCTGGTTCTCTTCGCCGATCCCGCCCCCGGCGAGGACCTCGCGTACGACGAGGAGACGGGCTGCCGCCTGCTGATGCACGGTTCGGCTCGGCACCTGCTCGGTCAGCCACCCGAGCAGGCCGAGGGGCTTCTGCTCGAGAGCATCGCCGGAGGCGACAGCATCGGAACGGCCTTCCTGACCCAGGCGGGGCAGGTGGTGCAGACGCTGTCTCTCCAGCAGGATCCCGCAGTGGACGGCGAAGCCCCCCGTCCAGGACTCCCCGAAGAGGGCGTGCGTGACCTCATGCTCGCCCTGGACTCGGCTCCGGGACAGGCGCGTACGGCCTCCTGGACACGCGGCTTCGCGCGTGTGACAGCCCTCCTCACCTCCGTCCCCGGCAACGCACCGTGCCTCGTGGCCAGCCCGCTCACGGTCGAGTACGCCCCCGACCTGCCCTGAGACAGCGGAGAACCTGCCATGAACGACGGCCCGACGACTGACGGCCCACAGATCCGGTTCATCAGGGACGCGCTGAACCGCGAGTTCAGCGGCCTCATCGATCTGAGCGACTGCGACACCCGCCCCGAGGCACACCGCGAGCACGTTTTCCTCTCGCGCGCGCTCGCGGCACGGGCCGCACGGCTGCTGGCCGACGTCGACTCGGCCGAAGCCGCCGATTGCGTCATCGACGGTTTCGACGATCGGGGCATCGACGCCATCGCCTTCTCCCGCGAAACACCCGAGATCTGGCTGATCCACGCCAAGTGGAGCGACCGGGGTAGGGCTCGACTCACCACCGCCGACATCCTGAAGCTGATCGACGGGCTCAACCAGCTGACCGAGCTGCGGTACGACAAATTCAACCATCGGTTCCAGCGTCTGAGCGGGCGGGTCGCAGAGGTCCTCACCTCACCCCGCTGCAAGATCCATCTCGTGGTCGCCGTGGCGGGCGACGGCCACTTGGCTCCCGACGTCGCGTCGCTCCTCGACAGTGCGATGCTCTCGTACAACTACGTCGCAGAGGTGGTCGACGCACGGGTACTCGGCACCGCGGACTTCCATTCCGCAATTCTCAGCGATACGAGTCCTCCACCGATCGATCTTTCCCTGACCTTCACCGGCGGCTTCCACCTGGCCTCAATGCCGCACGCCTCGTACACGGGTATGGCCTCGGCCGTCGACCCCGCCGACTGGCACGAGCGATTCGGGGCCAGGCTCTACGAGCACAACATCCGGCGCTACCTGGGCCCGACCACGGTCAACCACGCCATCAGCACGACCCTGGCCGATGATCCTCAGTCCTTCGGGTACCTCAACAACGGCATCACGGTGCTGTGCGACTCCGTGAGCGCCTCCCCTCTCATCTCCAGCCGCCGGCCCGCCCTGCTTACTCTGCACAACGCTCGCGTCGTCAACGGCGCACAGACGATCGCCTCGATCGCCCACGTTCATCAGAACGCCCCGGAAGCCGTGGCGCAGGCGAGCGTGCTCGTCCGGGTCATCCGCGTCAGTGAGGCCGACGAGGGCATGGCCGCGCGCATCACGGCGGCCGGTCATGCGCAGAACCGTGTGGACTCCCGTGACTTCATCGCTCTCGACTCCCAGCAAGCTTTGATCCGGGCGGACTTCCTGGTGTCCCTCGGGAAGGATTACGTGTACCGGCGCGGGGCGCTCGCACCGGTGGGCGACGCCGGATGCACCGTGGTCGAGGCCGCGACAGCCCTGGCCTGTGCCGATCCTGACCCTGACCTGGTCGCCAGGCTCCGGGGCGACAGCTCGTCCCTCTGGGATCCGGCACCCGATGGCGGATACGCGCGGCTCTTCGAACCCCGCCCGTCGGCGCGGGAGATCTGGCACGCGGTCCAGCTGGTGCGCAAGGTGAACGAGACGCTGCACGCGTTGGCTGCCGGTCTCGAAGGCCGTGCCGCCGCAGTCTCCGATCGTGGGAGTCTCCTGGTCGCCCATCTCGTGTTCCGCGCGTGCGAAACGCAGGACGCGGTCGAGCCTGGCACCGACTGGGAGGCGAGGCTGGCCTCCGTACCGGAACTCACCCGTCGGCTCCTGTCGCACCTCGCCTCCGTGGTTGACGCGGAGTTCGGCCACCGCACCCTCCTGAACAGTGTGTTCGCCAGTCCGCAACGGTGCCGGCATCTCGCGGCCGCTGTCCTGAGCTCCCTCCGGACAAGCCAGGACCCGCTTCCCGAATCACGGAGCGGTTATTCGCGCCCCCTTCGTCGGCCGAACAGCGTGCACCTCCTGGTGGACCACGCGCGGATCTCCGACGGCACCCAGATCGTCTACCGCCCCGGTCCAGCGGAGGAGTCCGCCTTGGGGTCGTGGCTCAACGCCGACCCGCGCCGCTTCCTCGCCACTTGGGTGAACGACCGGAAGCGCCCGCTGGTCTGGGCCGCCGATGGCAAGCAGTACTCCCCCTCCCGCCTGGTGCTGCTCATCTGGGAGCAGGCCGGACGGGAGGGGGCCCCGGTGGCCGTGGCCGGGACTCGCCACTGGCTGCTCCCCGGTGAAGGCACCCTGGACGAGCTCGCGCGCGAGCTCTTCGAGATCGCGCAGGCCTCGGAAGTCCCCGAGAGTTCCGAGACGGACGAACGCGATGACCGCTGACTTCCGCGTGCTGGACGGTCGGTACCAGCTCCGATACCAGATCGGGCACGGTGCCATGGGGCAGGTCTGGCACTGCTACGACCTGGAGCTGGAGCGGCACGTCGCGCTCAAGACCATCCACGGCGCGCGCCTCGCCTCCGGCTCCCGGAGCGCGGAGGAGCACATGCTGAGAGAGCGCTTCCGCCGCGAGGCCCGCCTGATCGCCCGGCTCGACCACCCCGGCATCCCCGCCGTCTACGACGCCCGGCTGGGCCCCGACATGGCGAACCCCTACATCGTGATGGAACTCGTACCCGGGGAGGACCTCGAACGCGTCCTGCGCGGCGGTCGCCGGTTCTCCGTGACGGAGGCCGTTCACGTCGCTGCCCGGATCAGCGAGGTCCTGGCCCACCTCCACTCCGAGGGTGTCGTCCACCGCGATCTGAAGCCGGCGAACATCATGGTCACCGGGCACGCGGACGTGAAGGTGATCGACCTGGGAGTGGCCGCCATGCCGGGGGCGGCCCAGGTGCGGCTGACCGAGGCCGGCCAACTGCTCGGCACCTGTACCTATATGTCGCCCGAGCAGTTCGACGCACCCAGTCTCGTCACCGAGCACAGCGACCTCTACGCCCTGGGCTGCATGCTGTACGAACTGCTGGCAGGCGAACCTCCCTTCACCGGCCCTCCCATGGCCCTGATGAGGGGACACTGCGACCATGCCCCGAAGCCGTTGGGGGACCGGTGTCCGGACATCGACCCGGCACTCGATCAGCTCGTGATGGAGTGCCTTGCCAAGCCGCCCGGAAGGCGTCCCGCGTCAGCTCACGCCCTGAGGCAGCGGCTCGAACACGTCCTCAACGCACACGCTGCGAACGGACAGCGGTCCGCCGCCCCGATCCCGGTCTCCGGTCGGACTCCCGACCCGGTTCCGACCAGCGAAGCGACGGTCACGCTCCCTGTGGTCAAGGCGGCCCATGCGCTCGCCCTCTACGAAGACGGACGGTTCGAGGCGGCCCTGCCCGAGTACCTGTCACTGGCGGAGGAATGGGCCTCCGCCGGGGATGAGGTCCGTGCCGCCGACTGCCGATCGAGGGCGGCTCACTGCCTCATGCGGCTGGACCGGGTCGAGCAGGCTCTCCATGTCTTCTCGGCGCTCATTGCACACCTGGTTCCGTCGCGCCCCTCGGACGACCTTCTGCTGCTCGATACTCAGCTCCAGGTCGCGCTGCTCCTGGAACGGTCCGGACAGAGCCAGCGGGCTCTCGCAGCACTGGCGCACCTGTATCCCACTCTCTTGGACGTGCTCGGCAGTGAGGCTCCCCCGACCGCCGAGGCGCACCGCGCGCTCGTCCGCATCCGACGGACCGGCTGAGTGGAGGTGGGGAGGGGTTACAGCGGCCCCTCCCCACTGGCCGTCAGGTGCGGTGCAGGCGGACCGTGACGATCTGGAACGGGCGCAGGGTGAGGGCGACCGTGCCGTCGGCCGCCCGGGCTCCCACCGCCGATCCCTCCAGCGGGCGTTCCAGGAGGTCGCTCTCGATCGCCGCCGAGAGCGGGAAGTCCGCCGTCAGGACGGCCGTCGCGCGGCCCCCGCGGGACTCGTAGAGGCGGACGACCACGTCGCCGCTGCGGTCCTCGGCCAGCTTGACCGCCTCGACCACCACCGCGTCGTTGTCCACCGCGACCAGCGGGGCGACCGGGCCCGCGCCGGGCACCACCCGCTCCGGCAGGTTGAGCGCGTGGCCCTCGCGCACGGCGTCCGCGATCTCCGCGCCCGGCGCGAGCGAGAACCGCAGGGTGTGGGCGCCCTGGTCGGTCTCCGGGTCGGGATAGCGCGGGGCCCGCAGGAGGGACAGGCGGACCGTGGTGGTCTGGCCCCCGTCCGGCCGCACGTCGCGGGTCACGTCATGGCCGTACGTGGAGTCGTTGAGGACCGCGGTACCCCACCCCGGCTCCTCCACGTGGATCCACCGGTGCGCGCAGATCTCGAACTTGGCGGCCTCCCACGAGGTGTTGGTGTGGGTGGCCCGGTGGACGTGCCCGAACTGGGTCTCCGAGGCGGACCGTTCGGCCTTCACGTCCAGCGGGAAGGCCGCCTTCAGGAACTTCTCCGTCTCGTGCCAGTCCACCTCCGTCACCAGGTCCACCGTCTTGGCCCCCGCCCGCAGGGTGATCGACTGGACTGCCGTGGAGCGGCCGAAGGAGCGGGTGACCCGGACCGTCACCGCGTCCGGGTCCGCCTGCGTCACCTCCAGCGCGTCCAGCTCCACCAGGTCGGTGACGCTGTTGCGGTAGAACGCGTCGATGTCCCACGCGTCCCACATGTTCGGGAAGTCGGGGTGGATCTGGAGCAGGTTCGCGGCCTGCCCCGGGGCCACCGCCTCCCGGCGCGCCTCCAGGTCGTACGCCGACACGATCAGCCCGCGGCCGTCGATCTCCACCAGCAGCCGCCCGTTGGCGAGGACGTGTCCGCCGCCGTGCCGCTCCTCCACGGTGACGGGCTGCCCTGCCTCCTCCGGGAGGCCCGCGCCGCCCGCCGGGATGCCGCGCCTGGCGTGCGGGGCGCAGTTGAAGACCAGCTCGGCGGTCCCCTCCCCCGCCAGGGCCAGCTGCGCGGCCAGGGTGATCCCGCGCAGCTCCTCGCGTACCTTGGCATACGTCGCGCGCGCCTCGCGGTGCACCCAGGCGATGGACGATCCCGGCAGGATGTCGTGGAACTGGTGGAGCAGCACGGTCTTCCAGATCCGCTCCATGTCCTCGTACGGGTACCCGTACCCCGGCACCCGGACCGCGGCGGTGGCCGCCCACAACTCGGCCTCGCGCAGCAGCGATTCGCTGTGCCGGTTGCCCTGCTTGGTCTTGGCCTGCGAGGTGTAGGTGCCGCGGTGCAGCTCCAGGTACAGCTCGCCGGCCCAGACGGGCGCGTCCGCGTACTCGGCCTGCGCCTTCTCGAAGAACGCGTCGGGCCGCTCGATCTCGACGCGCGGGGAGCCTTCGAGGTCCCGCTGCCGCCTGGCCCGGGCCAGGTGCTCGCGAGTGGGGCCGCCGCCGCCGTCGCCCCAGCCGAAGGGCGCCAGGGAGCGCGAACCGCGGCCCTTTTCACGGTAGTTGCGGGCTGCGTGGGCCAGCTGGGCGCCGCCGAGGTCGCTGTTGTAGGTGTCGACGGGCGGGAAGTGGGTGAAGACGCGGGTGCCGTCGATGCCCTCCCACCAGAAGGTGTGGTGGGGGAACTTGTTCACCTGCGACCAGGAGATCTTCTGCGTCAGGAACCACTTCGAACCGGAGAGCTTGACGATCTGCGGCATCGCGGCGGTGTACCCGAAGGAGTCGGGCAGCCAGACGTTGTGGGTCTCGATGCCGAACTCGTCCAGGAAGAACTTCTTCCCGTACAGGAACTGCCGGGCCATCGCCTCGCCGCCGACCATGTTGGTGTCGGACTCCACCCACATGCCGCCGACCGGCACGAACTGGCCGTCCACGATCTTCTTCTTGACCCGCTCGAAGAGCTCGGGCCGGTGCGTCTTGATCCAGTCCAGCTGCTGCGCCTGCGACATGGCGAAGACGAACTCGGGGTGCCCGTCCATCAGGTTGACCATGTTGGACGCGGTGCGGGAGACCTTGCGGACCGTCTCGCGCAGCGGCCACAGCCAGGCGGAGTCGATGTGGGCGTGGCCGACCGCGCTGATCCGGTGCGCGGAGGTATGGGCGGGGGCGGCGAGCACCCCGGCGAGCCGCGCGCGGGCGGCGGCCGCCGTCCCGGGGACGTCGCCCGGGTCCACCGCGTCGAGGGCCGCGTCGAGGGCGCGCAGGATGTCGTACCGCCGGGCGTCGGCCTCGCCGAGCTGCATCATCAGGTCGTAGAGGACCTCCAGATCCTGGACGAGTTCCCAGACCTCGGTCTCGAAGACGGCGAGGTCCATCCGGGCGAGCCGGTAGAGGGGCTGGTCGCCGCTGGTCAGCCGGTCACCCTCGTACGTCGCGCGGTGGTCGACCAGGACGGGGTTGGAGGCGGCTTCGACGTACCACTCGACCTGCTCGCCGCCCGCCGCGGAGTCGGCGACGCGCACCCAGTCGTTGTACGGGTTGAGCGCCTTGACCTCGCCCCCGTCGGCGCGGTGGACGAGTCCTTCGCACTGGAAGCCGGGCATCATCCGGTCGAAGCCGAGATCGAGGACGGCCTCGACCGTACGGCCCGCCCAGTCGGCCGGGACGGTGCCGGTGACCTTGAACCAGGTGGTGCCCCAGGCCGGGCCCCACGGCTCGCCGATCGCGCACGGCTCGTACGGGGCCGTCAGGCCGTCGGTGACCGGCACGGGCTCGCCGGGGGCCTCCCAGCGCCCGATCGCCAGCGGGACCGGTCGGGAGTGGACGGCGGGCTTGATGCGCTCCTTGAGGACCCGGCGCAGGCGGTGTTCGGTGATGCTGCGGTCGTCGTGCATGACGGCTGCTCCAAAGGAGAGAGGTCGTGTGACGGGCGGGAGGAGGGGCGGGCGGATCAGGTCTTGACGGCTCCCTCGCCCACTCCCCTGAAGAAGAAACGC
Organism: Streptomyces sp. NPDC050448; assembly: GCF_040655295.1. Classification (NCBI taxonomy): domain Bacteria; kingdom Bacillati; phylum Actinomycetota; class Actinomycetes; order Kitasatosporales; family Streptomycetaceae; genus Streptomyces; species Streptomyces sp. NPDC050448. The sequence goes on from NZ_JBFAJR010000004.1 coordinate 94,202, forward strand.
TGGAGGGCGAAGAAGAGCAGCATCATCGGGAGGAGCGCCGCCATCGCGCCGGCGGCGATGATCCGCTGGTCGTTGGTCGTGGTGGCGCCGGCCAGGCTCTTCAGGCCGAGCTGGAGCGTGTAGTGGTCGCTGTTGGTGAGCACGAGCAGGGGCCACAGGAAGTCGTCCCAGGCGCCCATGAAGCTGGTGATGCAGACGACGGCCAGGGCCCCCTTGGCTGCGGGGAGGAAGAGCCGGGTGAACCGGGTCCATTCGTTCGCGCCGTCCAGGACGGCGGACTCCTCCACCTCCTTGGGTACGGCGAGGAAGGCCGAGCGCATGATCATGATGTTGAGGACGGAGACGGCGCCGGGGAGCCACACGCCGATGAGGGTGTCGACCAGGCCCATCTCGCGGACGGTCAGGAACATCGAGATCATCACGGACTCGAAGGGGAACATGAGGGTGGCCACCAGCACCGTGAAGACGGTCTTGCGGCCCTTCCACGCGGCCCGGGAGAGGGCGTACCCGCCCATCGCGGCGAACAGCATGTTCGAGGTGATGGCGAGGACGGCCACCACCAGGGTGTTGCCGACGTATTGGAGCAGCGGGAACGAGTCGGCGACCAGGAGGTAGTTGTCGAGGGTGGGCCGCGACGGCAGCACGCCGTCGTACACGTTCTCGGTGCGGCCTCGGATCGAGGTCAGGAACTGCCAGACGATCGGCCCGAGCATCACCACGAGCATCAGGACCAGCGTGGCGTAGCGGGCGGCGAGCCCGATCCGGCGGCGCCTGCGGTCGGCGCCGGTGCGTGCAGCCGTGCGTGCCGGGGTGCGTGCCGGGGTGCGTGCCGGGGTGCGTGGCGCGGTGCTCAACTCTCGTCCCCCTTCGACAGGCGCCGGCCCAGCAGGCTGAAGACCAGCGTCAGCAGGAACAGCAGGATCGAGAGGGCGGAGGCGTAGCCGGTCTCGCCGGAGAACCCGAGGCCGACCTGCCGGATGAGGAAGGGCAGGGTGCGGGCCCCGCCGCCGGGGCCGCCGCTCTCACCGCCGAGGATGTAGATCTCGGTGAAGACGCGCAGCGCGGAGATGGCGGAGAGCGTGCCGACCAGCAGCATCATCGGCTTCACCTGGGGGACGGTGATGCTGAAGAAGCGGCGGACGGGGCCGGCGCCGTCGAGGGCGGCCGCCTCGTGGAGGGAGGCCGGCACGTTCCCGAGGGCGGCCAGGTAGAACACCATGTAGTAGCCGAGCCCCTTCCACACGGTCACGATCATCGCGGAGACCAGCAGCATGGTGCTGTCGGTCAGGAACGGGATCGGCTCCGAGACGATGCTCAGCTTCCGGAACACGGTGTTGACGAGCCCGTCGCTGCGCAGCACCCACTGCCAGATCAGGCCGACTACCACGGCCGAGGCGATCACCGGCGTGTAGAAGGCGGAGCGGAAGAACCCGATGCCGGGGATCTTCGCCTGCACCAGTACGGCGAGGGCCAGCGGGAGGAGGACCAAGCACGGTACGACGACCACCAGGTACAGCACGCTGTTGCCGGTGGCGACCCAGAAGTCCGGGTCCGCGAAGGCGCGGGTGTAGTTGTCGAAGCCGACGAAGGTGCCGCCGCGCAGGATCTGGGCGTCGGTGAAGGACAGGATGACGGTGTTGACGAACGGCCAGAGGCTGAACAGCGCCACCATCACCAGGCCGGGGGCGAGGAAGAGGTAGGGGGTCCACCACCTGCGGTGGCTCAGCCCGGTCTCGGCCTCCATGGCCGCCAGGGCCTTGCGGCGCCGTCTGCGGGCCGCCCGGTCGGCGGGAAGGGCGGGGGCGGCGGCAGTGGGGTCGGCGGGGTCGGCAGGTGTCCCGACGCGGTCTCCCGGTTCCACGGCGCATGCGGCGCGCCTCATTTCCGGGCCGACTTGGCGAGCAGCTGGTTCGCCTCCTCCTGGGCCTTGCGTACGGCCGTCTTCGGATCCTGCTCGCCCTGGATCGCCTTCTGCATCTCGCGGACGACCGCGTCGCCCACCTGGTTGGTCCACTGGACCGGGGTGTTGGCATCGAGTGCGGCGCTCTTCAGCTGCTCGGCGCCGACCGCGCGGGCCACCGTCTCGGCGTCCTTGCCGTCGCCCCGGTCCGCGAAGCGCGGATCGGCCAGGCCCTGGGCGTTGGACGGGTAGATGGTCGCGTTCTTGGAGAACTCCACCTGGTTGGGCCCGTTGGTGACCCACTTGGCGAACTCGGTCGCCGCGTCGAGGTGTTTGGTGTCCTTCTTGATGCCGAGCGACTGGGCGTAGATGCCGATGTGGCCGAGCGTGCCGGTGACGGCCCCCGCGACCTGGGTGCCTGCGTAGATCTGCGGGGCGTTCTGCTTGATGTCCTTGACGAAGCCCGGGGAACCGGGGCCGAAGACGAGCTTGCCGCCGCCGTAGAGCTGGTTGATGTCGTCGGCCTTGAGGAGGGACTCCCTGGGCATGGCGCCCTTGGCGTACAGGTCCTTCATCCGTTCGACCCATTCGACGGCCTTGGGGGTGTCGAAGGCGAACCGGTCCTGCTTCTCGTTCAGGATCGGTACGCCCATCTTCTGCCAGTCGCCGGGCAGCCTTCCCTTGGGGTCGGCCATGAAGGCGGAGTACCGGCCGCCCGACGCGGCGGCGATCTTGTCGGCGTAGTCGAAGAACTGCTCAACGCTGGTCGGCGGCTTCGCCGGGTCCAGGCCGGACTTCTCGAAGAGCTCCTTGTTGTACGTGAGGATCTCCGGGGTCACGTACCAGGGGTACGCGTACACGCCGTCGCCCTTGCCGGGGAGCTTGAACTGCTGCCAGGAACCGGGGACGTAGTCCTTGGCGACCTCGGGGTCGAGCCCCGCGACGTCGGCGAGCAGGCCGCGGTCGCCGAGGAGCTGGAAGGAGTCGGTGGAGAGGTTGACCACGTCGGGGAGGGCGCCGGCCTGGGCGTCGGCGACGAGCTTCTCGTTGTAGCCGTCGCCGGGGACGTCCTCCCATCTGACCTTGGCCTCGGGGTACTTCTCCTCGAAGGCCTGGATGACGCCCTGGACGTACGCCGTGAACTTGGGCTTGAGCTGGAGGGTGCGGAAGGTGATCTCACCGGCCACCTTGCCGGTCTTCCTGGCCTCGGGCACCTCTGCGGCGCCACCGCTCACTCCGCAGGCGGAGACCGAGAGGAGCGTGCCGGCCACGAGCGTGCCGATGGCTGTACGGGTCGCGTTCGAACGGGTCATCGTCGCCACCTTCAGGGGGAGTTCCGGCCTCACTGCCGGAGCGCGCAGCCCACGCTGACCCCACATCGCGATTGCGTCAATGCGGCCGAAGTCCCGATGGGCGGGTACCCGTACGTTCCGCATCACCGCGGTGGGTGCGAAGGCAGACGAAAGTCGCCCAGTCAATACCGCAATGACCTGCACTAATGCGCTTTAGTAATTAACCGATCCGAGGCGATATCGATTCCATAACAAACCTGGCCCGGAGTCGGATGTTGACTTCTTATGTGCGGTTCGAGAAGCCTCCGCACTAATGCGGTTTACCTGGCGCGTTCCGCCAAAGCCCCGTTGCGCACCGGGCGTTCGAACGGCCGGTTCCCGGACGGTCTGCACAGGCCCCGGCCGGGACCGGGCCCGGGCGTGGGCCTGGGCCCGGACTGTCACTTCATGCGGTACTCGACCTTCTCCGCGAGCTTGCCGTCCTTGAAGCAGAAGCGGAACACGGTTTCATCGCCGCCCTTGCTGTCGGCGGCGGACATGTACCAGGTGCACAGGCTGCCCTCGGGTTCGGCCGGGCCGCCCGACTTCAGGGCGCCCTTGATGAAGCTCTCGCCGGACGGCATCTTGGCGCGGACCGCGTCCTCCGCGTCGCCGACGTTCACCGACTGGTAAACGCCGGGTTCGAGCATGGTCTTGCCGGCGGCGTCGACGACCTTCCCGACGCCGAAGACGAGTGCCGCGACGGCTCCGAGGCCGAGCACCAGCACCACTCCGCAGCCGATCAGACAGCCCTTGCGCTGTGCCACGTCCGTTCCTCCGTACCTTGCCGATCGTCTTGACACCCAGACCTTCGCAAGGGGCGGGGGGCGCGCGCTGTCCTCCAAAGTCTTCGGCGCTCGCAACGATCGTCGTTCGAGGTCAGCCGCCGCGCCGGGGTGTACAGGAGGCAAGGACGATACGGACGAAACGAGAGGAACCCACCGTGAGTGAGACCATCGAGCCTCTGATCGTCGTCGGCGTGGACGGTTCGAACCACTCCAAGGAGGCCCTGCACTGGGCCGTCGCCTCGGCGGCCGGCACCTCGCCCGGCGTCCCCGTCTTCCGCCGGGTCGAACAGGGCTCGCCGGCCCAGGTGTCGGTGGACGCCTCCGAGGAGGCGTGCCCAGCGGTGGTCGGGACCCGGGGCCACGGCGGCTTCAAGGGCGCGCTGCTCGGTTCGGTGAGCCAGCAGGTGGTCCAGTACGCCGGGAGCACCGTGGTCGTGGTGCGCGAGGGCGAGGCCGACGACTGACGGCGGGCCCGCGCCCGCCGCCGGGTGTCACTTCCCGGGCGCCGCCAGGTCCCCGGGGTCGGTGTTCGCGCCGCACAGGATGACGGCCACCCGCTCCCCCAGCGGCTCCGGCGCGCTCCGCAGCGCCGCCAGGGCCGTGGCCGCGCCCGCCTCCACCACGATCCGGTGTTCCTCCCACAGCGCGCGCCGGGCCTCGGTGATCGCCGGGTCCGGGACCAGGACCGACCGGACGTTCTTCTCCTGCGCGGCGGCCAGCGCGGCCGCCGAGACGCGGGTGGCGCCCAGCGAGTCGGCGGCGACCGAGTCCACGGCGACGTCGACGGGCCGGCCCGCCTCCAATGCCGCGTTCAGGGCCCGGCAGTTCTCCGGCTCGGCTGCGATCACCCGTACGCCGTGTGCGCGGGCCGCGGCGGCGACACCGGCGAACAGCCCGCCGCCGCCGACCGCGACGACGACGGCGTCCAGGCCGGGCAGCCCGGCCCGGATCTCGTCCAGCAGGGTGCCGGCGCCCGCCGCGATGAGCGGGTGGTCGTACGCGTGGCTGCTCAGCGCGCCACTGGCCGCCGCGAACTCCTCGCACGCGGCGAGCGCTTCGGCGTACCGGTCGCCGACGAGCCGTACGTCGGCCTCGTAGCCGCGCAGCCGCTCCACCTTCACGCGGGGCGCGTTGGCGGGGAGGAACACGGTGGCGGGGACGGACTGCGCGCGGGCAGCCCAGGCGCAGGCGAGGCCCGCGTTCCCGCCGGAGGCGATGGTGACGCCCGCGTCCGGGAGGGTGCCGGCGTCGCGATGGGCGGCCAGGAAGTTGCGGGCGCCGCGGGCCTTGAACGAGCCGGTGTGCTGGAGGTGCTCCAGCGCGTACCAGACGCCTTCGGCGGCCGGGACGACGGCGACCGGGCGGATCGACCCGGCTATCCGGTCGGCGGCGGCACGTACGGCGGCGTAGTCGAGCTGCTGTTCCATGACGGGGTTCCCCTTCAGGCGGCGGCAGGCCGGTTGGCCTCGATCAGCTGGCGCAGGGCGCCGTAGTACACGTCGTGGTCGGTCAGGGCGGGCAGTACGTCGGCCAGCCCGCCCGAGAGCACGGGAAACCGCTCCGGATCCAGCGCGGCCAGTGCAGCCCGCGAGGCGGCGGTGGCTCCGCCCGGATCCCGGTGGTCGACGAAGGCGGCGCTGCCGAGGGTGAGCAGGTACATGCGGCGGTACGCGGTCATGGCCTCGGCGGCCGTCATCCCGGCGGCCACGCTGTCCGCTAGCGCGGGCTCGACCAGCCGGGCCAGCAGCTGGCGGCCGAGCCAGGGGCGGCCGCCCCGGAGCACCAGCAGCCCGGGGTGTGCGGTGAGCAGCCGGTAGAGGGCGGTGAACCGCAGCTCGGTGGCCTCGGCCCAGCCGGTCCCGGCCGGGATCTCGGGCAGTTGGCCGGCGAGGTGCTCGGTGCACAGGTCGAGCAGTCCGGCGAGGTCCGTGCAGCGGCGCTGGACGGTGGCGTGGGAGACCTCGAGCCGGTCGGCGAGGGCGCGGAAGCTCAGCGCGCCCGGCCCCTCCTCGTCGAGGAGGCGCAGGGCGGCGACGGCGATCGCCTCGGGCGTCGCGCGGTCCAGGGCTGCTGATCTCCTCGGCATGAGATACACCGTATCAGACGGCGGAACATACGGTGTATCCCATGAAAGCCGCCCCGAAAGCCACCCCGGGGGCCGCCCCGATCGTGTGACGTCGACTACGGCCATATTGCTGGTCATTGAGCCATAACCATCGACTTATGTTGACAGCGGGTAGTCGCACCGCTGCACTGAGCGCACTACAGCCAGCCCCGCCGGTACGCCCGCCCCCACGTCAAGGAGTCTCCGTGCCGCCTCGCCTGCGTGCGTCGCTCCCCTGCCTGACCGCGGCCGCCCTGCTCGCCCTCTGTCTCGCACCCGCCCCCGCGACGGCCGAGCCCCACGCGACCTCGGACGCCCCGCTCGCGCTCACCCCGCCCATGGGCTGGAACAACTGGGCGCACTACATGTGCGACATCGACGAGGCCAAGGTGGTCGCGAACGCCGGCGCTCTGGTGTCCACCGGCCTCGCGGCCAAGGGCTACGACACGGTGACCGTCGACGACTGCTGGATGGCCAAGGGCCGGGACGCGGACGGCAACCTGGTCGTCGACACGCAGAAGTTCCCGCACGGCATGGCCTGGCTCGGCGAGCATCTGCACGCCAAGGGCCTGAAGTTCGGCATCTACGAGGACGCCGGCTCCCTCACCTGCGAGCGCTACCCCGGCAGCGGCTCCCCGGACGGCGGCGGCCCTGACCACTACGCCCAGGACGCCCGGCAGTTCGCGTCGTGGAAGGTCGACTACGTCAAGATGGACGGCTGCAACCTGTGGGTGCCGCCCGGAGCGACGAAGGAGCGGGCGTACCGCGACGCGTACGGCGCCGTCGCCGAGGCCCTGCGCACGAGCGGCCGGGACATGGTGCTCTCGGCTTCGGCCCCCGCCTACTTCCAGCAGGGCGAGTGGGGCGGCTCCGACTGGCACAAGGTCCTCGGCTGGGTCGGCGAGACCGGCCAGCTGTGGCGCGAGGGCAAGGACATCAAGGTCTACAACGCGACCGCTCCCCAGACCTCCAGGTGGAGCTCGGTGCTGGGCAACTACGGCTACAACCGCTGGCTCGGCCGGTACGCGGGCCCCGGCAACTGGAACGACCCCGACTTCCTGATCGCGGGCGCTCCCGGGCTCACCGAGGCCGAGAGCCGCAGCCAGGTGGGCCTGTGGGCGATGATGGCGGCCCCGTTCATCCTGTCCTCCGAGGTCTCCAAGCTCACCCCGGCCGGGCTGGCCGCCCTGGGCAACACCGGCCTCATCGCGCTGGACCAGGACCCGATGGGCCGGCAGGGCGCGGTGCTCTCCGCGAACGCCACCTTCGAGGTGCTGGCCCGGCCGCTGGCGAACGGCGACCGCGCCGTCGCCGTGCTCAACCGGTCCGGCAGCGCCCGGGACATCTCCGTACCGCTCTCCGACATCGGGCTGTCCTCCTGCACGGTCGACGCCAAGGACCTGTGGAGCGGCAAGAGCACCGAGGTCTCGACCTCCCTGACCGGGAAGCTGGCCGCGCACGACACCGCGGTCTGGCGGCTCACCCCGCGCGAGGGGTGCGCCGCCGCCGCACCCACCGGGCAGATCACCGGTGACGGCGCCAAGTGCGCCGACGGGGCCAACACCAGCGGAGTCGGTGCCGTGGTCCTGGCTCCGTGCACCGCGGCCGCCGACCAGCGCTGGGTCCTGGGGCCCGGCGCGAGCGTGCGCCTGACCGGGGAGTGCCTGTCGGCTGGCGGGAACGGCCTCGTGGAACTGGCCGACTGCGCGCCCGGGGAGCCGGGCCAGAGATGGACGCACCGCCGGGACGGGGCCCTGGTCGAGGACGTGAGCGGGATGTGCCTGACGGCTCCCGCCGCTGCCGCCACCCCGGATGCCCCGGCCGAGCGGCTGCGGCTGGCCGATTGCGGCGACCACCGGATCGACCAGGCCTGGTCCCTGCCGGTCTGACGGCCCGCCGGGCCCGCCCCGGCCGACGCCCCCGCTCACGGATCGGCCCGCGGGCGGGACCCCGTACGCGGGACGCGGAACCCGGGCCGCAAGCCGCGGGACCCGGCCGTGGACCCCCACGGGGGGGGACCCGGCACGGGGGCGGCCACGGGGCCCGGCCACGGGACCACCCGGCACCCGGCACCCGGCACCCGGCACCCGGCACCCGGCACGGAACCCCAGCCACAGGTCCCGCAGGGGGCCCACATCAGACCACGGATCGGTGACTCATCGGATGACGAACTCCCCACCCCGGCGACGGCGGCGTGCACAGCTGCGCCGCCGGGTCGCCCTTGCCATGCTGCCGGCCCTGCTCTGCGCCGGCTCCCCCGCGCCGGCCGGCGCGGCCGGCGCGGCCGGCGTACGAGGCCCCGCGCCTGCGGCGGTACGGGGCGGCGTGCCCGGCGCGCCGAAGCCCCGGGCCTTCGACGCCGCTCCCGCGCGGGCCGCGCTGGAGCGGCTGCTGCCGCGCCACGCCGCCCAGTTCACCCTCGTACCCGATCCGGCGGCCGGAGCCGACCGGTTCACCGTCTCCGGGCCGGCGGGCGCGATCACCGTCCGCGGATCCACCGGGGCCACCCTGCTCACCGGCGTCGGCTGGTACCTCCAGCACATCGCCGGGGCCGACATCGGCTGGCCCGGCGACAGCATCGGCATGCTGCCCGCGAGACTGCCGGCCGTGCCCGCTCCGGTCACCCGCAGCGCGCTCGTCCCGCACCGGTACGCCCTCAACGACACCGACGACGGCTACTCGGGCGCGTACCGCACCTTCGAACAGCACCAGCGGCAGATCGACCTGCTCGCCCTGCACGGCATCAACGAGGTGTTCGTCCAGGCCGGAGCCGAGTACCCGTACTACCGGGCGCTCCAGGGCTTCGGCTACTCCGCCGCCGAGCTGCGCGCATGGATCCCCGGCCCCGGACACCAGAGCTGGTGGCTGCTGCAGAACCTGAGCGGCTTCGGCGGCCCGGTCTCCGAGCGGCTGATGCGGGAGCGCGCCGAACTCGGCGGGCGGATCGCCGAGCAGCTGCGCGGGCTCGGCATGACCCCGGTGCTGCCCGGCTACTTCGGCACGGTGCCGCCGGAGTTCGCCGCCCGCAACCCGGGCGCGACGACGGTGGCGCAGGGCGACTGGGCGGGCTTCGACCGGCCCGACTGGCTGGATCCGTCCTCGGCGGTGTTCGGAAAGCTGGCCGCCGCGTACTACGCGGAGCAGCGCGCCGTGTTCGGGGACAGCACCATGTACCGGATGAGCCCGCTGCACGAGGGCGGGACGGTGGGCGCCGTCGACGTGAAGGCGGCCGCCGGCGCCGTCCAGTCGGCGCTGCACGCCGCGCACCCGGGCGCGATGTGGGCGGTGCTGGGGTGGCAGGACAGTCCGAAGCGGGAGCTGCTCGCCGGGGTGGACACCTCGAAGCTGCTGATCCTCGACGGACTGTCCGACCGGTACAACCGCCTGGACCGCGAGACGCGCTGGGGCGGGGTCCCGTACGCGATGGGCACGATCTACAACTTCGGCGGGCACACCACGATCGGCGCGAACACCTCGGTGTGGATCGACCGGTTCGGCGCCTGGCGGACCAAGGCCGGCAGCGCGCTGAAGGGCATCGCCTACCTGCCGGAGGCCACCGGCACCAACCCGGCCGCCTTCGACCTGTTCACCGATCTCGCCTGGGAGCCCGGGCCGGTCGACCAGCGCACGTGGTTCGCCGACTTCGCGGGGCGCCGGTACGGGCGGCCCGACAAGGAGGCGGCGGCCGCCTGGGAGGAGCTGCGTACGGGCCCGTACAGCACCTCCTCGGGCCTGTGGTCGGAGTCCCAGGACAGCCTGTTCACCGCCCGGCCGAGCCTGGCCGCGGTGGGGGCGGCGTACTGGAGCCCCAAGTCGATGCGCTACCCGGCCGATTCGGTACGCCGGGCGCTGGAGCACCTGCTCAAGGTGGATCCGGCGCTGCGCGGCTCCAGTGCCTACCGCTTCGACCTGGTGGACACCGCCCGGCAGGCCCTGGCCAACCACTCGCGGGTGCTGCTGCCGAAGATCAAGGCGGCCTACGAGGCCAAGGACCTGACCCGGTTCCGCGAGCTGACCGCACAATGGCGGGACGGGGAGCGGCAGTTGGACGCGGTCACGGGCTCCGACCCGAACTTCCTGCTCGGTGAATGGCTGTCCGCCGCCCGCTCCTGGGGCGCGGACGAGGCCGAGCGGGACCGGTACGAGTACGACGCCCGCTCGATCCTGAGTGTGTGGGGCCGGCGCAGCACCAGCGAGGGCGGCTTCCTGCACGACTACGCGAACCGCGAATGGAGCGGCCTGATCGCGGAGTTGTACGCGCCCCGGTGGGCGGCCTACTTCGAGACGCTCGAGGAGGCGCTGGTCCGGCGGGCGGCGCCCCGGGAGATCGACTGGCATGCCTACGAGGAGGACTGGGCCCGGCGCACCACCCGGCATCCGAGCGGGGCGAACGGCCCGAACGGGGATCCGTACACCCTGGCCACGGCCGTCGCGGCGGCCCTGAAGTCCTCGGAGGGGGCTGCCCGCTGACCGCTTACACCACCCGCGCCGTGGCGGTCGGATCATGCGCTGATCATCACCCGCCCGTGGGAATCCCGGTACTCGCACGAGGGAGAAACCCTCCTGCGGTTCGACGCGCGGGACGGGCACTCGGTTGAATGGACCGGAAACGATCAGGGGCGGCCGTCGGAGCATCCGGCGGCCGCCCCTTCCGACGCCATGACGGCACGACGCCAGCAGGAGTGCACCGAGCATGTCCCAGACCGGACACGAACGGCCCGCGCAGCCAGGGCAGCCAGGGCCGGAGAGCCCCGCGCAGGACGCCCCGCCCACCGGCGACCGCAAGCCCGCCGTGACCCTGGAGCTGCTGACGCTCCTCGCCGCCGGGGTCGCCGATATCGCCCTCGACCAGTTACGGCACTCCGCCGACCGGGCCCAGGACGTACTGCGCCGCCCCGACCTGCGGGACCTGCTCACCGACGGCGTCGTCGAGCTGCGCAAGCGCGGCGAGCTGGCCACCCGCCGGGCGGGTGCGGGAGCGGAGAACCACCTCGAAACCATGGCCCGGCGGGCCGCCGAGCGGGTCGCCGCCGAGGGCCGCCCCCGTGCATGACCACACGGGCTTCAAGGAGCGCATCGACGAGGTGCTGGTCCGGCTGGCCGACGAAGAGGAGCAGGCGCTGCTCGGGCTGCACGTCGAACTCTTTCCGCTGTCCGAGCAGTTGCGCCGCTCGCTGGAGAGCGGGAAGCGGATCCGGGCCGCATACCTGTACTGGGGCTGGCGGGCGGCGGGACAGCCCGACTGCGAGGGCGTGATCCGGGCCGCGGCCGCGATGGAGCTCGTACACGCGGCGGCCTGCACCCACGACGACATCATCGACGACAGCCGGATGCGGCACGGCCGGCTCACCGCGCACGCCGCCTTCGCCGCGGCCGGGCAGCGCTCCACCGCCCTGGCGATGATCCTCGGCGATCTGCTGATGGGGTACGCCGGTCACGTCTTCAGCTCCTGCGGGCTGCCCGGCGCCTACCTGGCCCGGACCGTCCCCCTCTGGTCCACGCTGCTGCGCGAGACGATGGCGGGCGAGTTCCTGGAGGTGCTGCGCACCCGGACGCAGCCGGCCCGGGTGCCGCAGGTGGCCGAGTCGCTGGAGGTGGCCCGCTTCAAGACGGCCAAGTACACCGTCGAGCGGCCGCTGCACCTGGGCGCCACCCTCGGCGGGGGATCCCGCGCCCTGCTGGACGCCTTCACCGCGTACGGGCTCCCGCTCGGCGAGGCCTTCCAGCTGCGCGACGACCTGCTGGGCACCTTCGGCGACCCGGCCAGGACCGGCAAGTCGAACCTGGACGACCTGCGGGACGGCAAACCGACCGCACTGCTCGCCCTGACCGTCGCGGCGGCCGGTGCCGACGACCGGCGGCTGCTCGCCAAGCTGGTCGGCCGGCCCGACCTCGGCGAGGAAGAGGCGGCGGCCGTACGTGAGTTGATCGAGCGCTGCGGAGCACGGCAGCAGGTCGAGGACATGATCCGGGAGCGCATCGCCCGGGCGGTCGGCGCGCTGGACGGCGTACCGATGCCCGCGGAGGCGCGGTCCGCGCTGCGCGAGCTCGCCGGTACCGCAGCCGAGCGCTCGCTGTAGCCGGCCGCAGCCGGCGCCCGGCACCGGCTCCGGCTCCGGCTCCGGCCCCCGCTCCGGCCCGTCCACGCCCCCGCGCCCGCACCCCGCCCGCGCACCGCCCCCACCCCGCTCGCGCACCACCCGCGCCCCGCCCGTGCCCCGCCCGTGCCCCGCTCGCGCACCCGAACAGACGAGAAGGACGACTGCAGTGACCACCGCCAAGACCGCCTCGCCACGCCCCCGTTACGACGACGCCGCGCTCGACGCCCTGTCCGCCCAGGGTGATCCGCTCGCCGACGAGACCGTCGCCGCGATGTTCCACCGCAACGAGGTGGGCGACTTCAACACCCTCATGCGGTTCTTCACCACCGCCGGGGATCCGCTCCCCGAGCGTCTTCCGGCCTCCGCGCGCGCCTACTTCGAGGCCACCGCCATGCCCCCGGCATGGATCGACTGGGACACCATGGAACAGGCCCGGCTGTTCTTCATGGACAACGCCGCCCACATCAACACCGGCCTGTCCTTCGCCGCGATGCCCGTCAGCTACGCCGTCCCCCGGATGGCCCGGCTGCTCTCCTCGACGCACTCGCTCGCGTACCCCTCGCGGCGGATGGCCAACACCGGCCAGTTCGTCACGTACCTCATGCGGACCGACTCCTTCGCGGAGGGCAGCAAGTTCATCCCGGCCGCGCAGAAGGTCCGGCTGCTGCACGCGGCGGTACGCCACCACCTGCGCCACGGCGGCCACTGGGACGTCGAGCGGGACGGCCTGCCCATCTGCCAGGAGGACCTGATCGCCGGGCAGACCTTCTTCTCGCTGCTGGTGCTCGACGCCATGCACCGGCTCGGCGTGCACATGAGCGAGGAGGGCGCGGAAGCCTATTACTACGCCTGGCGGGTCGTCGCCGCCATGCTGGGCTGCGACATGTCGGCCGTACCGGAGAACCTCGCCGAGGCGCGCGCCTACAGCGACCTCTACCTGCTGCGCCATCTCGGCCCCTCGCCCGAGGGGGTCGGCCTGGGCACGCAGCTGCTGCGGCTGTACGAAGACGTGGTCCCCGGTACGCTCTTCGACCCGATGGTCCCGGCCACCGTCCGCTACCTGGTCGGCGACACCATCGGCGACTGGCTGGAGATCCCGCGCAGCCCGTGGGACTCGGCGGCCAAGGCCGTCCCCGTGTTCCTGGGGCTGCTGGAGACGATCGAGGACAGCAGCCCCTTCGCGGAGTGGGCGCTCGACAAGGCGGGCTCGCTGCTCGCCGGCTTCGAGCTGTCCGCACTGACCCGGGGCCGGGTCATGCACCACGCCATCCCGGCGGAGCTGAAGGCCGAGTACGGGGTGAAGGCACCGCGCACCGGGCGCTGGGTGCCGCCGGCGCCGGTCCACTGACCCGAACGGGCTTCAACAGGCCCGTCCGGGCCCGGCCGGGCGCTGGGCCGCCCGGGTCGGAGTCACACTGGAACCGGCGGGCGGGGCCCCTCCCGGTGCCCCGGCTCCCGCCATCCGGCATCGCGGCGGACGGTGACTGCGCATGACCCGTGTGAAGGCAGACCTGGGACGGCGGCGCCGCATCCTGGGCGGGGCCGTCTGCGGGCTGGTCGCCGCCTTCGCGGGGCTGGCCGTGGCGGAGTTGGCTTCGGCGGCCGTCCGGCCGGAGGCCTCCCCGGTCACCGCGGTCGGCGGGGCCGTCGTCGACCGTACGCCGGTGGCCGTCAAGGAATGGGCGATCCGGGAGTTCGGCACCGCCGACAAGCTGCTGCTGGCCCTCGGGATCGTCGTCGTGCTGGGTGCGGTCGCCGCCCTGGCCGGGGTGCTCGCCGTACGGCACCTGCCCGCCGGGATCGCGCTCGCCGGCTGTTTCGGCCTGGTCGGGGCGGTGGCCGCGCTCAGCCGGCCGGAGGCGACCTGGCGCGATGCGCTGCCGTCGCTGGTGGGCGGGCTGGGCGCGGCGGGGGTGCTGTACCTGCTGGTCGGCGCGCTGACCGGGCCCCGCCCGGTGGGCGCGCCGCCGGGCGGGGCCCGGTCGATGGACCGGCGCGGCTTCGGCCGGCTGGTCGCCGCGGTCCTCGCGGCCTCGGCCGGGATCGGCTACGCCGGGCGGCGGCTCAGCGCGTACGGCTCGGCGGGGGCGACGGCCTCCCGGGCGGATCTGGTCCTGCCGAAGCCGGACGTGCCCGCGCCGCCCGTCCCGCCCGGCGCGGATCTGCGGGTGCCCGGGATCTCCCCCTTCCTGACCCCCAACGGGGATTTCTACCGGGTGGACACCGCCCTGGTCGTCCCCCGGGTGGACGCGGACACCTGGCGGCTGCGCATCCACGGGGAGGGCGTCGCCACGCCTGTCGAACTCGGGCTGCGGGAGCTGCTGGCCCGCCCGCTCGTCGAGCACGACATCACCCTGTGCTGCGTGTCGAACGAGGTCGGGGGACCGTACACGGGCAATGCCCGCTGGCTCGGCGTGCGCCTGGCCGACCTGCTGCGCGAGGCGGGGGTCCGGCCGCCCTCGCGGGGCGGTCCGGCCGACCAGCTGGTGGCCCGGTCGGTGGACGGGATGACGCTCGGCACGCCCGTCGAGACCGTCATGGACGGCCGGGAGGCGCTGCTGGCCGTCGGGATGAACGGGGAGCCGCTGCCCTTCGCGCACGGCTTCCCCGTACGGATGGTCGTACCGGGCCTGTACGGGTACGTATCGGCGTGCAAGTGGCTGAGCGAGCTGCGGCTGACGACCTTCGCGGCGTACGACGCGTACTGGGTGCGCCGGTCCTGGGCGCCGCAGGGCCCGGTCAAGACGCAGTCCCGGATCGACACCCCGCGCGCGGGCGCCGAGCCGGAGGAGGGGCGGGTGGCGGTGGCCGGGGTGGCGTGGGCGCAGCACCGCGGGATCGCCCGGGTGGAGGTACGGGTCGATGCCGGCCCGTGGCAGGAGGCCCGGCTCGGGGCGGCGGACGGCAACGACACGTGGCGGCAGTGGGTGTGGGCGTGGGAGGCGACCCCCGGCCGGCACACACTGCAGGTCCGTGCCACGGACGGCACCGGAGCCGTCCAGACGGGCGTGCGCACCGGGACCGTCCCCGACGGGGCGACCGGCTGGCACACGGTGGCGGTGCGTGTCCGCCCCGGTTCCCCGAGGAAGGCATGATGCGGACATCCTGGGAATCCGACCCGCACGTCAGGAGCCGGCCCTCGTGGAGCTGACCAGTACGTCGTTCCTCCTCACGCTGATCGCCGTCACCGCGCTCGCGATGCTCGCCGCACTGCTGCTGTGGAACCGGATCCCGGGGCCCGGGTGGGTGCGCTGGCCCGTGCGGGTGCTGATGATCGCGCTGTGCCAGCTGACCTCCATCGCGGTGATCGCGACCTGGATCAACGGCAGCTACGGGCTCTACTCCTCCTGGAACGACCTGCTGGGCAAGGAGAACGTGCAGAACTCCTCGGCGATGACCGGGCCGCCGCTGGGCCGGGCCAGGTTCACCCAGGGCGGCGACGGTACGCAGAGCACCTACTTCCGCGGCTCGCATTCGAAACTCGCCGGGCAGGTGATCGTGTGGACTCCGCCCGAATACCGGGCACCGGGCGCGGCGAAGACCCGGTTCCCGGTGCTGATGCTGCTGCACGGGTATCCGGGCTCGCCCCGGACCTGGGTCGATCTGGGCAGCATGCCCGGCGCGTTGGAGCAGCAGGTCCGGCTGGGATCGGCGCACCCGTTCATCGTCGTGATCCCGGAGATCTACCCGGGCGGGGTGAACACGGACTGCAGCAACACGCCGACGCGGAAGGTGGCCAGCTGGCTCGCGGAGGACGTGACGGACCTGGTCGCGAAGAACTTCCGCACCCTGCGCGAGCCCAAGGGGTGGGGGGTGATGGGCGTGTCGACGGGGGGGTTCTGCGCGGCCAAGCTGCCGTTGCAGTACCCGAAGGTGTTCCGGGCGGGCGCGGCCCTGGACCCGGACCCGCTGGCCGGGGACCCGGAGGTACTGGCCGACCCGGTCCTGCGCGAGCGCAACAGCCCCCTGTGGCTGGTCCGGCAGGCCAAGCGGGCCGACGTCGGGCTGTTCCTGGCCACGTCCGCGCAGGACAAGGACAGCCCGCCCGAGCAGTTGGAGGCGTTCGGCCGGGCCGCGGCGGGCAGCGGGGTCCGGGTGAGGACCCTCGTCCGCCCGGCCGGCGGCCACAACTTCCAGACCTGGGCCGGGATGTACCCGGACGCGCTGGGCTGGCTGAGCACGGAGCTCGCGCCGCCCGGCGACGGCCGCTGACCAGGGGAGTGTCCGGCGGATCATGGCCGGGCCCGGGCCGCCGGACACCCCCTAACCCCGGGCCGCCAGGCGGACCGGGAGGGACTCGACGCTGTTGCCGATGAAGCTGCGCTGGTGCGGGAGTTCGGGCTCGGGGACCGCGAGGTCGAGGTCCGGGAAGCGGGTGAAGAGCCGCTCCAGGGCGATGGTTGCCTCCAGGCGGGCGAGCGGGGCGCCCAGGCAGTAGTGCGCGCCGTGCCCGAAGGAGAGGTTGCGGGCGGCGGTGGGGCGGGTGACGTCGAACCGGCCGGCGTCCGGGCCGTGGAAGGCCTCGTCGCGGCCGGCCGCGGTGTAGCCGGCGAGGACCGGGGTGCCCTGCGGGATCACGGTCCCGTCGACGGTCAGGTCGCGGGTGGGATACCGGAACGGGAACCAGCTGACCGGTCCGTCCCAGCGCAGGGTCTCGTCCACCGCGTCCGACCAGGTGGCCTTGCCCGCCAGGACCAGGGCGAGCTGGTCGCGGTGGGTGCACAGGGCGCGGACGGCGTTGCTGATCAGGTTGAGGGTGGTCTCGTGGCCGGCGACGAGCATCAGGCGCATGGTGCCGATGAGTTCGGCCTCGCTGAGCCGGTCCCCGTCACCCTCGCGGGCGGCGATCAGCGCACTGGTCAGGTCGTCGCCCGGCTTCTCGCGGCGGGCGGCGGCGATCGTGCCCATCAGCTCGACGAGCTCGCGTACGGCGGCCATCGCCTCCGCGGGGGTGGTGTCGGTGGCGATGATCACCGTGTTGGACAGGTGGTGCAGCCGGACCCGGTGCTCGGGGTCCACACCGAGCAGTTCGCAGATGACGCTCATCGGCAGCGGCAGCGCGAAGTGGGTGCGCAGGTCCGCGACACCGTCGGGGGCCTCGGCCGCCGCCCGGCCGAGGTCGTCGAGGAGTCCGGCGGTCAGCTCCTCGATGCGCGGCCGCAGCCGCTCCACCTGGCGGGCGGTGAAGGCGTTGCCGGCCAGGGAGCGCAGTCGGCGGTGGTCGGCGCCGTCGGAGGTGTGCATGCCCTGGGCGTTGGCGAACACCCGCAGCGGCCAGTCCGCGGGGATGGTGCCGTCGTGCAGGGACGGGAAGTGCCGGGCGTCCTTGGCCGCGTCGGGGTGGGCGAGGAACTCCTTCAGCGCTTCGTGCCCGAGGACGACCGCCCCGGGCACCCCGCCGGGCAGGACGACGTCTGCCACGGCGCCCTGGGCGCGCAGCCTGGCGTTGAGGGCGTGCGGGCAGCCGCCGGCGGGGTCGATGACGTGCGCGGGCGTGTGTGCGTTGTCGGGTGACAAGCGGGCTCTCCTGACCGTATGGACGAATCTCGGCCAACAGTGCGGCCTGGAGGGCGGGTTGTACAAGTCCGCTCGGGCACGGGCAGAGGGTGCGTTCACCGGGCCAGGTGCAGGCGGGTGTGGAAGTACCCCGCCGACTCCTTCCCGGCCGGGTCCTCGCCGAGGGCGGTGACGGCGGCCACCGCGAGCTGCTGCTCCCGGGGGTCGGTGAAGCGCCGCTGCGGCTGGGTCACGGCGGCCCGTTCGACGGTGAGTCCGTACGACTCCAGGCAGCGGGAGATCGGCCGGTAGTCGTGGGTGCGCAGGACGAAGGAGGCCACCGGCACGGGCCGGCCGGCGGCGGTGAGCAGGCGGGCGAAGGTGCGCTCGGTGAGGAAGCTGGTGCCGCCGGTGACGGTGATCAGGCCGGTCCCGGCGGCGGAGCGCCGCAGCCGCTCCCCCGGCTCGGCGCTTTCCAGGTCCACGCAGTGGCCCTCGTCGAGCAGCCCGACGGCCACGGCGTACTCCAGGGCGGGGCGCGACACGTCGACGCCGACGGCCCGCACGGCATCGGGGCGGCGCCGGGCGGCGTAGAAATCACGGTCGCGCTCGGCGAGTTCGGCGGTGGTCAGCTCGGCCGCCTCCGGCGAGGTGTAGTGCGCGTACAGCTCGTCGAGGGTCACGTCGTGGTTGAGGAGTGCGGCGTTGATCCCGTACGAGCAGCACACGTCGAGCACCGTCCGCCGCCCCGGGGCGAGTTCGCCGGCCAGCGCGCGGAACACCGGCTGGGCGTGGCCGGGGGTGTGGTAGGCGTACGGGCCCAGCCGGCCGAAGTATCCGCGCGGGTCGGGGAGTCCGTAGATCTCGTCGAAGCTCGTCATGGCGGCAGCGGTCATCGGGCGTAGGCCTCCGTGGGTCACGGGCGGGGGTGGGGCGGACCCAGTCGTACCGACCCGTCCGCCGGTCCCGAAAGGGCGCCGATCCGGCCACCGCGCGAGCCGTTCCGCGGGCCCGTCCCGCGGGCCCGGCGGGCCGCGGCGTCATAGGGTCGGGCCATGGCGGAAGCACGGCGGACTCTCGAAGGCAAGGTCGCCCTGGTGGCCGGGGCGACGCGGGGCGCGGGCCGGGGCATGGCGGTCCAGCTGGGCGCGCAGGGCGCGACGGCGTACGTGACGGGGCGCAGTACGCGGGGCAGCCGATCGGAGTACGACCGGCCGGAGACGGTCGAGGAGACGGCGGAGCTGGTCACGGCGGCGGGCGGGCACGGCATCGCGGTGGTCGCGGACCATCTGGTGCCCGGGCAGGTGGAGGCGCTGGTCGGGCGGATCGACGCCGAGCAGGGGCGCCTCGACGTGCTGGTCAACGACATCTGGGGTGGCGAGCTGCTCTTCGAGTGGGACACCCCCGTGTGGGAGCACGACCTGGACAAGGGGCTGCGGCTGCTGCGGCTCGCCGTGGAGACGCATGCCGTCACCAGCCATTTCGCGATGCCGCTGCTGCTGCGCGAGCCGGGCGGGCTGGTGGTGGAGATGACGGACGGCACGGCCGAGTACAACGCGGGCCGCTACCGGGTGTCGTTCTTCTACGACATCGCCAAGTCGGCCGTCCTGCGGATGGCGTTCACGCTCGGGCACGAGCTGGGGCCGCGCGGGGCGACGGCGGTGGCGCTGACGCCGGGCTGGCTGCGCTCGGAGATGATGCTCGACGCCTTCGGGGTGACCGAGGCGAATTGGCGGGACGCGCTGGAGAAGGTCCCGCACTTCGCCATCTCCGAGACCCCCTCGTACGTCGGGCGGGCGGTCGCGGCGCTCGCCGCGGACCCGGAGGTGTCGCGCTGGAACGGGCAGTCGCTCTCCAGCGGGCAGCTGGCCCGGGTCTACGGGTTCACGGATCTCGACGGCAGCGGGCCGGACGCCTGGCGGTACCTGGTCGAGGTCCAGGACCCGGGCCGCCCGGCCGACCCGACCGGCTACCGCTGAGCGGGCCGAACGCTCAGCCGATCCTCCGACGGCCTCGGGGCAGCCGGAGTTCGCGGGCTTCCGCGAGCGGGGCGAAGAACCGCGCCACGTCCGTGTCGCTGACATCGGCGAGCGCGGGCGGGGACCAGCGGGGGCTGCGGTCCTTGTCGACGACCTGGGCCCGGACGCCCTCCACCAGGTCGGGCGCGCGCAGGGCGTGGCAGGAGACCCGGAACTCCTGCTCCAGCACCCGCTCCAGGGAGCCGAGTCCGCGGGCCCGGCGGACGGCGGCCAGGGTGACCTTGAGCGAGGTCGGGGACTTCGCCAGGATCGTCTCGGCGGTCTCCTTGGCCTCCGGATCTCCCTCGGCCAGCAGCCGCTCGACGATCTCCTCGACGGTGTCCGCCGCGTAGCAGCGGTCGATCCAGTCGCGCTGCTCGGCCAGTTCGCCCCGCGCGGGCGGTTCCGCGTAGCGCGGCAGCACCTCCGATGCCGGGGCGCCGGCGAGCGCGGCGGTCAGCTCCGGCAGCCGGGCGGCGGGTACGAAGTGGTCGGCGAGCCCGCACAGCAGCGCGTCGGCCGCCCCCACGGCGGCGCCGGTCAGGGCCAGGTGGGTGCCGAGCTCCCCCGGGGCGGCGGCGAGGAGGTGCGTACCGCCCACGTCGGGGACGAAGCCGATGCCGGTTTCGGGCATGGCGACGCGGGAGCGTTCGGTGACGACGCGCACGCTGCCGTGGGCCGAGACGCCGACGCCGCCGCCCATCACGATGCCGTCCATCAGGGCCACGTAGGGCTTCGGGAAGCGGGCGATCAGCGCGTTCAGCCGGTACTCGTCGCGCCAGAAGTGCTCGGACGCGTCGCCGCCGGCCTTCGCGTCGTCGTGGATGGCCCGGATGTCCCCGCCGGCGCACAGCCCGCGCTCGCCGGCGCCGCGGATGAGGACCTGGACCACGGCGGGGTCCTGTTCCCAGGCCGTCAGCGCCTCGGCGATCCTCAGCACCATGGGGTGGGTGAGGGCGTTGAGTGCCTTGGGGCGGTTGAGGGTGATCACCCCGGTGTGGCCCTCGGTGCTGAACAGGGCCGTGTCGTCTGCGCCGTCTTCGGTCTTCACACGGGCCAGTATGTAGCGTGCATCGGCATGCGGAAGATCATCCTGATGATGCCGGTGTCCCTGGACGGCTTCTTCGAGGGCCCGGACCGGGACATCGGCTGGCACCTGGTCGACGACGAACTGCACCGGTACATGAACGACGAGATCCGCCCGCTGGGGGCTGTCGTCCCCGTGTCGACAAGGACCTGACCACCGGCGGAAGGCGGTCCGGGTTACATGGGCGTGACCCGTGACGCCCGGACCCACCGAGGAGACCCGATGACCGCCACAGCGCCCCACGCCCCCCTGACGCTCGACGACGGCACCGCCCTGGTCCTCATCGACCTCCAGCAGGGCATCCTGGCACTCCCCACCACCAAGCCCGCCGCCGAGATCCTCGGGAACGGCATCGCGCTCGCCGAGGCGTTCCGCGCCCACAGGCTGCCCGTGGTGCTGGTCAGGGTCGCCTGGTCGCCCGACGGCGGCGACCTGCCCACCACCGACGTCGACCGCCCGGGTCCGGCCACCGCCCCGCCCGCCGCGTTCTCGGACATCCCGGCCGAGCTCGCGGCCCTCGGCGACGTCGTCGTGACCAAGCGCCACTGGGGCGCCTTCACCGGGACCGAGCTCGACCTCCAGCTGCGCCGCCGCGGCATCCACCGGATCGTCCTGGCCGGCCTCTCCACCAGCGTCGGCGTCGAGTCCACCGCGCGCACGGCCTGGGAGCACAGCTACTCCCTGGTCTTCGCCGAGGACGCCACCGCCGATACGGACCCCGCGTCGCACGCCCACTCGTTCGGCAAGATCTTCCCGCGTATCGGCAAGGTCAGTACGACCGCCGAGATCATCGCCGCCCTGAACGGCTGACGTGCGAGCGTCCGGCCGGCGTTCCGCTTCCTGTCCGGTTTTCGTCCGACACATACCTGACGTGACATCAAATGGCCTGAATTGCTGCCGTTTCAGCTGTGACTATGCTCAAGGCCCAAGCGATTGACGACTTTTATCGATCACAATTGGGCAGAGTGGGGCGGCCGATAAACACCCCCACACGACCGTAAGACCGGAGAACCGATGGACAGAAACCTAGTCATCCAGACCCCCGCTGGTGGCCAGGGGTTCGATGAGAGCCAAGTACCGATCTATTACAGCCGCAAGACGGCGGACATACTCCACAAGTACGGACCTGGCCCCAGAGTCCACTTCCACATGGGCCTTTTCGCCCCGGGCGCGACACCGAACACCACCGTCGCCCAGCGCGCGCTCAAGCGCCGCATCGTGGAGTCCCAGGAGGCCATCGTCGAACACGCGGCCCGCAGTTGGGGCGCGTACTCCACTCCGCCCGGCAGCGTGCTCGACATCGGCTGCGGAGTCGGCGGCGGGTCGCTCTACTGGGCCCAGGAACACGGCGCGACGGTCACCGGGCTCACCGTCGCGGCCGATCACATACCGGTGATCGAGGACTTCGCCCGCCAGGCCGGCGTGGGCGACCGCGTCACCCCCCTCCTGGCCGACGTGCACACCTTCACCGCCGACCGGAGGTACGACGCCGCGTACGCCAACGAGAGCTCCGGCTACATGGACCGCGAGCGGCTCTTCCAGGTCGTGGCCAAATCCCTGAAACCGGGCGGCTGGTTCGGCATCCAGGAGCACTTCATCTGCCGGCCCGAATGGACCGAGTTCATCGACGGCTACTACAAGACACGCCTCGGCACCCTCACCGAGTACCTCACCGCCGCCGAGGCGGCCGGTTTCGAGCTGGAGCAGGACGAGGACGTCACCGACCGGGTCGCCGAGTTCTGGGTGCAGTCCATGGCCTGGAACACCGCCGAACTGGACCAC
This sequence comes from Streptomyces sp. NPDC050448, assembly GCF_040655295.1. NCBI lineage: Bacteria > Bacillati > Actinomycetota > Actinomycetes > Kitasatosporales > Streptomycetaceae > Streptomyces > Streptomyces sp. NPDC050448. The sequence continues at coordinate 116,809 of NZ_JBFAJR010000004.1, forward strand.
GTCGAGAGCTCCGACGCCTACGCCCGGTCCGCCTGGTCGCGTGAGCGCCTCCAGGAGTCCACCATCACGCACGGCAAGCTGTTCCGCATCTGGCGCGACCACGCCCTGGAGACCCGGCTGCTGCTGTTCCGTCTCGGCGGGGGCGGCTGACCCGATGCCACCCGTGTACGCCGAGAACTCCCACCCGTCCCGCATCGGCTGGCAACTGCCGCCGTTCTACTGCCCGTTCGAGCGACACCTCATCCATCCCAAGGCAGCGGAGCTCGAAGAGCGGGCCATCGCCTGGATCGACTCGTACGGCTTCTACCCCGACGCCACCGAGCGGGCCTGGGGACTGGCCACCCGCAGCGCCGACTTCACCAGCCGGATCATCCCGTACGGCGAAGTGGAGCCGATGCTGCTCTTCACCCAGTGGAACTACTGGGCCTTCGCCACCGACGACTGGCAGGACTCCGGTGCGGCGGCCCGTACCGCATCCGTCGCCGACCACGGCGCCCGCCTGGTCCGCACCGTCGAGACCCCCGGGTGCGGCCTGCTGCCGCCGGGCCCGCACACGGCCGCCCTGGACGACCTGGTGGCCCGCACGCACGCCATGCTCACCCCGTTCCAGCTGCGCCGCTTCATCGAGGGCATCCGGGACTGGGTGTTCGGCGCCGCCTGCCAGGCCGCTGACGCCGAGCGGGGCAGGATGCCGAGCCTGAACGAGTTCGCGGCGATGCGGATGGCGGCGAACGGCACCCGCTTCACCCTCACCTGGTGCGACGTGGCGAACGGGATCGACCTGCCGCCCGACGTGCTGTACTCGGCGCCCGTCCAGGCCCTGACCGATGCCGCGGGCTTCATCGTCAGCTGCGACAACGACCTGCTGTCGTACAACAAGGACGACCACCAAGAGCCCTGGGAGCACAACCTGATCAACGTGCTGGCCCGGCAGCAGGGTTGTACGCCCCGCGAGGCGCTCCCGGCCGCCTACGCCATGCGGGACCGGTCGGTGACCCTCTTCGTCCGGCTGCGTGAGCAGCTCGGGCGGAACGCGGACGAGCAGCTCGCGCGCTATCTCGTCTCACTGGAGCACTGGATCGCGGGCGACACCGAGTACCACGACGTGGCGCCCCGCTACGCCAGTCCGCGCAACCGCAACGAGCTGCCCGTCGAGGGCGCCTCGTACGACATCGCCTGGCGCGACACGCCCAGCGATCCGAGCGTCGAACCGCTGCCGGTCCCGGCTCTCGCCTGGTGGTGGTGGCAGCTCGACGCCTCCTCGCGCTGAGGTCAGCGGCGGCCCCGCAGGCGCGCCCACCACGAGCCCCGGCCCGCCGGCCGCTCCCCCGGAACGGGGCCGGCCGGCGGCGCCGTACGGAGCGGCGGGGCCGCCGGCCGGGGCACCGGTGTGGAGCCGGTGACGGCGCTGCCCCGCGGGGTGAACCGGACCGGGAGCGCGACCAGGTGACGGGACATCAGCGAGGACGTCCACCGCAGCTCGTCCTCGGGGACCGCCAGCTCCAGGTCGGGCAGCCGGGTCAGCAGCGCGTCGATCCCGGTGTCCGCGATGGCCCGGCCGATGTCCTGGCCGGGGCACTCGTGGGGGCCGCTGCTGAAGGCCAGGTGGGAGCGGTTGCCGTGGACGGGAACGTTCGGATCGGGGCGGATGTCCGGGTCGAGGTTGCCGGCCCCGAGGCCGAGCAGCAGCATGTCCCCGTCCTTGATCCGCGCCCCGCCGAGCTCCGTGTCGCCGGTGGCCCAGCGCCCCAGGACGGTCATGAGCGGCGGCTCGTCCCACAGGACCTGCTCCAGCGCGTCCGGCAGCGTCATGTGGCCGCCGGACAGGTTCGCGCGGAAGCGGCGGTCGGTGAGCACCATGCGCAGGGTGTTCGCGATCAGGTTGGCGGTCGTCTCGAACGCCGCGATCAGCACCAGCCGCAGGTGCTCCACGATCTCCCCGTCGTCGAGCCCCGTGGGGTGCTCCAGCAGCCAGGTGGTGAAGTCCCGGCCGGGTACCTCCCGCTTGCGCGCGACGAGTTCCCGCAGGCTGACGGTGACGTACTCGTTGCTGGTGAGGGCCGTCTCGGTGCCCTGGATCATGTCGCGGGCGGCCTCGACGAGACGCGGTCCGTAGGACTCCGGCGCCCCGACGAGCTGGGTCATCACCAGCATCGGCAGCGGCTCGGCGAGGTCCGTGACCAGATCGGCCTTCCCCGACTGGGCGAAGGAGTCGATCAGCTGGTCGGCGAAGCGCTTGACGTACCGCCGGATGCCGCGCCGGTCGAAGCGCTCCAGCGACTCGGTGATCGCCCCGCGCAGCCGCTCGTGCTCGACGCCGTCGACGAAGTGACACACCGGCTGCCAGGCGGTCATCGGCGTCAGCGGGTGGTCGGCGGGTACGTTGCCGTGCTGCATGTCGCGCCAGCGGCGCGGATCGCGGGAGAACCGCGACGGGGTGCGCGCCACGTCGAGGTTCTCGCGGTGGCCGAGCACCAGCCAGGCCGGGAGGTCGCCCTGGACGAGGACGGGGGCCACCGCGCCGTGCTCGGCGCGCAGCTTCTCGTACAGGCCCATCGGGTCGGCCTCGGCCTCGGGGCCGTAGAGCCGGTGGGCCGGGCAGCCGGGCGGCGGGGCCGCCGGACCCGGCTGGGGGGTGGGGGTGGTGCTCACAGTGCCTCCGGGGTCGCGGCGAGGGAGTGCAGGTAGCGCATCAGCGTCATCAGGACGTCCCGGCTGGAGTCGCGCCGCCGGGCGTCACAGAAGACGAGCGGTACGGACGCGGGCAGGTCGAGGGCTGCACGCAGCTCCTCCAGGGGGTACTCGGGCGCACCGGGGAAGGAGTTGACGGCGACCACGAACGGCACCCCGCGCTCCTCCAGCCGGCCGATCACGTCGAAGCTGACCTCCAGCCGACGGGTGTCGACCAGGACCACCGCGCCGAGCGCACCCTCGAACAGGCCGCGCCACAGGAACCAGAAACGCTCCTGGCCGGGCGTGCCGAACAGGTACAGCACCAGCTCCTGGTTGATGCTGATACGGCCGAAGTCCATGGCCACGGTGGTGGAGGTCTTGCGCTCCACGCCCGCCGTGTCGTCGACGCCGACCCCGGCCTGGGTCATCGTCTCCTCGGTGGTGAGCGGCCGGATCTCGCTGACCGAGCCGACGAGGGTCGTCTTGCCGACCCCGAAGCCGCCCACGATCACCACCTTGACTGCGGCGGCGGCCGTGGCCGGCAGCGCGTCTTCGCGCCGGGGCGCGGTGGCCCGGTCAGAGCTTTCGAAGTCCATCGATGACTGCCTCAATCAGTGCCAGGTCCGGGAGTTTGGCGGGGGCGACGGGTGGGCGGGAGAGCACCTGTTTGTCGGCGAGCAGGTCACCGAGGAGTACGGTGACCACGCTGACCGGCAGGCCGAGATACGCGGAGATCTCGGCCACCGAGAGCGGCGACTGGCACAGCCGCATGATCGCCGCATGCTCCGGCTGCATTCCGGGCCGGGGCCCCGACTTGGCGATGATCAGCGTGACGAGGTCGAGGTGGGTGGGCAGTAACGCTCCACTGCGCCCACCGGTGATCACGTAGAGCCGCTCGGGGGTGCCGTCTTCCCAGTCCCGGCCGCCCGGGTTGCTCACGCCGGCTGCCCGTCGCGGCGCGGCGGGCTGCTCAGGTGCTCTCCGATCCGGGCGACGAGGTCGCGCATCCGCTGGCCCATCAGTCCGGCGTCGACGCCCTCGTCGGCCAGTACCGCGAGGAAGGCGCCGGCGCCGGCCGCCATCAGGTAGAAGAACCCGCCGTCCATCTCGATCACGACGAGCCTCATGCGCCCGCTGCTGCCCGGGAGTTCGGAGGCGACGGCGCCGGCGAGGCTCTGCAGGCCGGCGCAGGCGGCGGCGAGCCGGTCCGCGGTGTCGGTCTCGGCCCCGTACTGCGCCATGCGCAGGCCGTCGGCGGAGAGGACGATGACGTGGCGGGTCTGCGGAACGCTCTCGGCCAGGTCCTTGAGCATCCAGTCCATGTTGGTCTGCTGCTGGCTCATGGCTGTTCCCCCTTGCTCGCCGAGGCCGGCGAGGCGTCTGTGTTCTGGCTTGCTGCGCCGCTCCGGCTCGCGGTGTTCTTGCTGCTGTCCGAGGACAGGCCGTCCTGGAAGGCGGCCAACCACATCCCGGGCTGTACCTCGGGCCGGGGTTCGGGCGCGGGCGCGGATCCGTACCCGTATCCCGCGCGGTCGGCGGCCGCCTCGGCCGCCGCCACGATCCGGTCACCGCCGCCGACCCCGGAACCGGACGGTTCCGGTGCCACGGCGCGGGTCTTGCGGCGGCGCTGCGGCAGTCCGTTCGGGGTCCGTTCGGTCACGACGGGTACCTCGTCGGCTGCTGCCGGCATCCGGGGGCCGGTGACCGGGCGGGCCGGCTGCGGCCGGGCGGCCGGTTCCCCGGCCGTCGCGGTGGTTGTGACGGTGGCCGCCGCTCCTGCCGTCCCGGCGGATGCAGTACCGGCAGGCAGGGCCGCACGGGGGCCCGAGGCGGTGCCGATGCCGTGGGCGACGCCGGTCGCGGAGGAGGCGGTGGTGATCAACTGCTGCGGGATGACCAGTACGGCGCGTACGCCGCCGTATGCCGACGAGCGCAGCGAGACCTGGAAGTCGTACGCCTGCGAGAGCCGGCCGACCACGGCGAGGCCCAGGCGCGGGGTCTCCCCGAGGTCGGTGAGGTCGATGCCCTGCTGCGCCTGGCGGAGCATGCGCTCGGCCCGCTTGCGGGCCTCCTCGCTCATGCTCACGCCGCCGTCCTCGATCTCGACGGCGATGCCCGAGTTCACGTCGACGGCGGTCAGGTGGACCTTGGTCTGGGGCGGGGAGTAGCGGGTGGCGTTGTCCAGCAGCTCGGCGAGCGCGTGGATGAGCGGTTCGACGGCCGGTCCGACGACGGCGACCTGCGAGACCGAGTGGAGCTCGACGCGCTGGTAGTCGATGATCCGGGACATGGCGCCGCGCAGCACGCTGTACAGCGGGACGGCCTTGCTCCACTGGCGGCCGGGCCGCGCCCCGCCGAGCACGGCGATGGAGTCGGCGAGGCGGCCGATGAGGGCCGTGCCGTGGTCGATCCGCAGCAGGTCGCCGAAGACGTCCGGGCTGCGGCCGTGCCGGTCTTCCATCTCCCGCAGTTCCTGGGCCTGTTGGTGCACGATGGCCTGGACGCGGCGGGCGATGTTGACGAAGGCCCGCTGCGCGGAGTCGCGCAGGTCCTCCTCGGCGACGACGGCGTCGAGCACCGAGCGCAGCACGGCCTGGTGGGCCGCCCTGAACTCCGGTGCCAGGCCGGGCCCGTGGATGTCGGGCTCCTCCAGGGAGGCGAGCACCTCTTCGGGGAACTCCCCCTTGCGCAGCCGCTCGACGACATCGGGCAGCAGCTCCTGCGCCAGCCGTACGGTCTCGGCCTGCTGCCGGTGCAGGGCCGCCTCGTGCGCGGCGACCGTCAGCCGCAGCGCGGCCACCGCCTTGCCGCGCCGGGCGGCCTCACCGCAGGAGAGGGCCACGACGACGAAGGCCACGGCGCCGATCCAGGCGACGGGGGTGCGGGCAGGTGCGGACACCTGCGCCACGGCGATCGCCGCAGTGGCGGCGGTCAGCAGGGCTGGCAGTGCCCATGCGACGGGTGAGGTGGGCCCTGGACTTCCGGGCGACGATCCCACGCGAACCATCAGAACCCTCAAACGATCGACAGCGAATGATCATATGACAACGGCCCGGAATCTTAGCGTCTATATGCACGGCCCTTGACAGCAGGTCATGATCCGGACACACCAAGCGCGTTGACGTTCCCGCATCTGGCCGAAACCCGCGCGTGCCCCGCCCCGGCGCCACACGGCACGCTGCCCCCGCCCGCGCAGCCGGTGCCCGCCCTCCACCCACCCCGCACCCCGCCCGGAGGCGCCTCACCCCGCCCCGAGGATCGGCCGAATCCCGCCACCGGACCTCCGGCCCCTCTGGGAGGCAATCTCCTGCCCGCCCGCCGTCGCGGACGCGATCGACCGCGCACCGGACGTGGTGGAGCAGCTCGGCTCGCGGCTGATGCACGGCAAGAGCACGGAGGGCGACTGGCGGAGCGCGGCCGGGCGGTTCCTCATCAGCCGTGCGAGCGCCCGCGGCTCGGTCACGGGTGTACTCGCCGTCACCGACCGGCGCTGGTTCGGCCTCTTCGACGTCTCGCCGCTCTGGCGGATGGCGCCCGAGCCGAAGCAGTACGGGGAAGCACCGCGCGCGGCCGTCGCTCGCCGCAGTGCGCGCCAACCCGACGGGAGTCTTCCAGAAGGGCCGCCTGGACATCGTCTTCGCCGACGGCTCGTGGGTCGCGTCCTCGCGTCCCTCCCGGCCCGCGCGGCCCCCTTCGCGGACGCGGCCGCAGGCTCCCGCTGAGCCGTCCGCCCGCCCTGGAGGCCGGCGTGGCCGCGACCACCATGGCTCCGAACGCACGAACGCACGAAAGGCCGCCTTCCCATTCCTGAGAAGACGGCCTCCGACCTGCGAAAAGCAAGTCGGGACGACAGGATTTGAACCTGCGACCCTTGACCCCCAGAAGCTGAGGCCCACTCCTGTCCGTCCATCTAGTCCACGCAGTCCGGCAAACGTCCAGGTCAGAGCCTCAAGAAAGTAGCCCCGACGGGTCACACAGCAGATGGATGCTGGACGTGCCGCTGGTCATCAGATCCGTTTGCTCGCTGGACCGATCTGTCGCATGCGTACCGGTTCGCGGTTCGCTTCGGGCGAGCGTGAGTTCTGCCGACGAGGCCAGCGGGGCCGCCAGGCCGGCCTGAACGTCAGTGCGCCGGTCAGTCGACGCCTTCGATGATGCGGAAGTCGCGCTCGACGGCGTCGGAAAGGGTGACCAGCGCCTCCTGGTATGCCGCGCTCTCGCGTGCCGCGACCGCCTGTTCAAAGGTGTCGAACTCGATCAGGATGGTGCGCTCGGCGATTCCGGCGTCGTGGGCGACGACCTGACCGTCGCGGGCGAGCACCCGCCCGCCCCCGGCCTGGACGGCCGGACCGGCCAGCTTGTTGTAGGCGGCTAGCTTCTCGGGGTCGGAAATGGTGCGGTAGACGCTGACCCAGTAGCCCTTGGCCATGGAAACCTCCTGTGTTCGGACAAGCGTGCCAGGCTTCGAGTCGACACTCAGATTGATCGGCCCCGGCGACGTATCACCGGGCATTTCAGAGGGCGGTTCGCAAGGGACTGGCTGATTGTGGTGTGCTGTTGAGATAAGACGATGTCTCAGTTGGCGATGGAACCCTGCCTACAACTCGTACCAATCGCTCACTGCACCAGGCATCCCTGTCTGGTGAAGTCGTGAACGATGTCCCGCCCAAGCCGTCCTCGCTCTTCCTCCAGGAGGAGCCCGTTGGCCAGGTAGCTGATGGTCCGGTACCAGCCGGCCAGCACGAGGAACTCCAGGAGTTGGGCGTCTTCGTAGTGGACGCCCAGCGAATCCCAGGCGGGTTGTGAGAGTTGTGCTGTGTCGTGCAGTTCGTCGACGGCGTTGAGCAGTGCCGCAATGCGCGGCACGGGCACCTCCTGCTTCGGTTTTCGAATCACTATGATGCTTCGAAACCCGAAGCGCAAGGAGTAGGCGTGGAAGCCAGAACGCCTCGGCCGGGTTCACCGGTACGAGGGTCCGATTCACGGCGCCCGGTCATGGCTGCACTCGATCTGCTCGGGCGGCGCTGGACGCTGCGCATCCTGTGGGAACTGAGCCAAGCCCCGGCAGGCTTCCGGGAGTTGCAGCGCCGTTGTGAACGCATGTCATCGAGCGTGCTCAGCACCCGGCTGGGCGAGCTGACCGGCGCCCGCGTGCTCACTCTGCACGGCGACGCCCATCACCTCACCCAGCTTGGCGAGGACCTGGGTGCCGGGCGGAGGTTCCGAGCGCGCCGTCAGCCCAGGCAGCGCGGGCGTCAGCCGGCAGAACCCCTCTCGGGCGTCCCGTCGCCCACGGCGTCGGGACGCGAGGTGCCGTCGGCGGGCCGCTCGCTGTTGCGGTGCGCCGGTTGCGGGTCGAGCATCGCCGCCCAGCGCTCCGACCACTGGGCGAGGGGGCCGAGTGCGAGGCAGGCATCCCGTCCCAGTGGAGTGAGCTCGTACCGGCTGTCGGGTAGTTGGTGAACCACGTGGGCATCCAGCAGTTCGGTCAGGCGCTGCCGCATCACGCTGGAGGACATGTCGTCGCACTGCTTCTGCAGCGGGCGGAACCCAAGGGGGCCCCCGCGCAGCTCCCAAAGGATGCGCAGGCTCCACCGCCGTCCGAACAGGTCGAGTGCGGCCATGAGGGGGCGACCGGTGGTCGAACCACGAACTGGCTTGCCGGGTTTTGGGGTTGGCATGGCGTGGAGTCCAGCCTCCAAGGTTGATGCTTCGGATTCCGAAACGCTACCATCGGAGGTCGCTTCGGAAAACGAAACGAAGGGGACCGTCGTGGCAACCACCCACCCGCGTCGCCCCGCACCGTGCGCTGCGGAATCCCACGATCACCGCCTGGGAGCACTACCTGCGCTGCAGCTGCGTCAGTGGTGGTGACCGCGAGGCTCAACGCCCACTCGGAGATGGAGACCGGATGACCACGACACAGTTTCCCTCGGCTGCGGGACGAACCGCCGTCGCCGCCGCCCTGGCCGAGGACGCCTCGGGGAACGACATCACCACCGCGTGGAGTGTTCCCGAAGACCTGGCGGCCACGGCCGAAGTCCGCACCCGGCAGAGCGGCATTGCCGCCGGCCTCCCCGCGGTCGCCGAGGTCTTCGCGCAGGTCGATCCCGAGGTCGAGATCGAGGCGAGCGTCGCCGACGGCGCCCGGCTGACCGACGGCGACGTCCTGTTGCGCCTGTCCGGTCCGGCGCGCAGCCTGATCACCGGCGAGCGCACGGCGCTGAACTTCCTGCAGCGCCTGTGCGGCATCGCGACACTGACCGACCGCTACGTCCAGGCCGTGGCCGCGACCAAGACCCGCATTCTGGACACCCGCAAGACGGCACCGGGCCTGCGTGCCCTCGACAAGTACGCGGTGACCGTCGGCGGTGGCCGCAACCACCGGCTCGACCTAGCGGCGATGGTCCTGCTCAAGGAGAACCACATCGCCGCGGCGGGCGGGGTGACCGCAGCGGTCGAGGCGGTCCGCCGCGGGATGGCGCGTACCGGGCAGACGGTGGAGGTCGATGTCGAAGTGCAGACCGTGGCAGAAGCTGCTGAGGCGCTCGATGCCGGGGCCCGCTGGATCATGCTCGACAACATGCCGTTGGCCGACATCGAGCAGGTGGTGAAGATCCGGGCCGGACGGGCCGACGCTCCCCGGATCCTGCTGGAGGCATCGGGTACCGTCCGCCTGGACAGTGTCCGCGCCATCGCCGAAACGGGCGTCGACCTCATCTCGGTCGGAGCGTTGACACACAGCGCGCCCGCACTCGACCTGACGATGCTGCTGACCACCGGCCCGGTGCCGTGCCCGAGGTAGCGATCGTCGACGCGTGTCAGCGACAGCGCAGGGGTGGCAGCGCGACCGCCGTTCTGGACGACGCGCCGATGGCCGACGAGGAACGATGCCGTGTTCCCACGGAGTTGGGAACGTCGCACGCCGTCTTCCTCCGCGCGACCGGAACCGAGCGCGCCCGTCCGTCGTACACCCTCCGGTTCTTCACCGCCGCAGGCGAACTGCCCGCCTGCGGCCACGGCACGGTCGCCGCCCTCGCGCTGCTCGCCGAACGTGAAGGCGGCGACGACTACTGCGCCGTCCTGCGGACGACCCACCGCAGCTTCGAGGGCCGGGCCACCCGAAACGGTGACAGCCTGACAGCATCGTTCGATCCAGGCCCGGTCAGCCTGAGCGACGCCCAAGGGCCCGAACTGGAGGCGATCGCATACGGCCTCGGACTGCCCGAGGACGCAGTCGCCGGGGACGCCTGCGTGGCGTCGAACGGGCGGCCGAGGCTTCTGCTGCCCGTCCGGTCCCGCGCCGTGCTGGCCGAACTCACCCCGGACTTCACCCTGCTGCGCGCAGCCTGCGACCGCCACGGTCTGCTGGGCTGCTACGCCTACTCGCTCCCGGACCGGCACGGCCGGGTGGCAGCCCGGATGTTCGCGCCGTCGATCGGAGTCCCCGAGGACATCGCCAACGCCAACAGCACGGCCTGCCTGGCCGCGCACGCGGCCGGATCCGGTACGGACCGCCTCATCGTCGACATGGGCGACCACCTCGGCTGCCCGTCGACCATCACAGCAACCGTTCACCACGACGGCGTGGAGCACCGAATCCGGGTCGGCGGCCAAGCGACCATCGCGCGAACGGTCGTGCGCTGAGGCCTGCGGTACTCAGGGCCGGTCAGGCTGCGTGCCGAGCAGAGCCGCCCACGGGCTGTCGGCCGGTGCGGCCAGGAGGTCCTCGGGCATCGTCACACGGACACCCACCCGCGCCGACAGCCGCACGTCCCGCGCCATCACCAGCGATGCCCCGATCTTGGCAAGGGCGCGGCCGGCTCCCGCGTACAGGATCCGGCCGCCCTCGGTCAGCTCCATCCCCTTGGGCCTGCGGTGGAACAGCGGCGCTCTGACGTGGCGCTCCAGGGCGCCGATCTGCTGGCTCAGGCTCGGCTGGGAAATCCCGAGGACCCGCTCTCATTGGGACGCTTCTCACCCTTGCGGGCGAGCGGTAGTAGTGACGCGGCGGGCGGCAAGGCTCAGCCGGCCACCGGTGCGGCCTGCCGAGTAGAGGGGCCGGGCAGGCCGGCCGATCGCTCGACTGCGGGTACGGCCCAGAGACGTACCGTGACATGCCCGCGTTCGAAATGCACGGGCCGGGAGGAAGCGCCAGAAGGCTCCCACCAGCTCCTGTGCAAGCCACCCGCAGCACTGGGTGTCTCCCGCTGGGCGGCTCCCACGGTCACAACGCGATGAGTCCGGTCCGGGAGCCCGACCATGCGCCCGTGTCCGGATGTGACAGAACATGGTCATTGCGGCCCTCGCGGCGGGGCGAAATGATCGGGCCATGCTCCAACCGCACAGGGTCGTCATCGCCGCCTTCCCCGGCGTCGAACTGCTCAACGTCACGGGTCCGGCCGAGGTGTTCTCGGTCGCCACCCGGGTCGCCGGCACCGGCCGGCCCGGATACACCATCCGCATCGCGACCGCCGGGGGTGAACCGGTGGCCACCGCCAGTGGGATCCGGCTGATGGCCGACCTGACACTGGACGAGGTGCACGGCGACGTGGACACCCTCCTCGTGTCCGGTGCCGTCCGTGTCGACGACCACGGGGTGGAGCCGGTGCTCGACGGCGGGATCATCGACTGGTTGCGCGAAGCGGAGCCCGGTATCCACCGGATCGGCTCCGTTTGCTCGGGCGCGCACCTGCTGGCCGCGGCGGGCCTGCTGGACGGGCTTTCCGCCACCACCCACTGGCGGACGGCCGCGCGGCTGGCCGCCGATCACCCGCGCGTCACCGTCGACCCGGACCCGATCTTCATCCGGGAAGGCCGTCTGTGGACCTGCGCCGGCATCGCCTCGGGGATGGACATGGCGCTGGCCATGGTCACCGAGGACCACGGGCCCGAACTCGCCCTGGCCACCGCCCGCACGATGGTCATGTACGTCAAACGCGCTGGCGGACAAAGCCAGTTCAGCGTTCCGCTCACGGCTCCCGCCGACCCCGGAGACCGGATCGACGCCCTGCGCGTGTGGATCGGCGAACACCTCGCCGAGGATCTGTCCGCCGAGGTCCTGGCCGCGCGGCTGCACCTGAGCGTGCGCCACTTCTCCCGGCTGTTCCGGCGGCGCACCGGCACCACCCCCGCCGCCTACGTCGAATCCGTCCGGCTGGAGGCCGCCCGCCGGCTGCTCCAGGACAGCGGCCACGGCTTGCCCGAGATCGCCGCCCTCAGCGGACTCGGCTCCGTGGAGAGCCTGCACCGCTCCTTCCGCCACCACCTCGGGACCACCCCCGCCGCATACCGGCGCCGCTTCCGTTAGACCGACCGTCCCCATCCCGACCGCCCGCGAACCACCGCGCGGCGGAAGACAGCCATGTCCGAGGAGAGAACCGTGTCCCGAACCAAGGTCGTCCCGATCCCCGTCATGGGCCGGCACAACATCAACGCCTACCTGCTGCTGGGCCGCCGGCCCGTCATCGTCGACGCCGGCACACCAGGCAGCGGCCGCAGGATCCACGACCAGGTCGCCGCCCACGGCGTCGACCCCACCGACGTGTCGCTGATCATCGTCACGCACGGCCACATCGACCACTTCGGCTCCGCCGCCGAACTGCACCGCCTCACCGGGGCGCCGATAGCGGGACACGTCGCCGACCTCGGCCCGTTCCGCACCGGCCGGGTCCGGGAGCCCTACCTGTCCACCGGCTCGATGGGCCACCTCATGGCCAAGAACAAGGACCTGCACATGCAGGTAGAGCCGTTCGAACCCGACGTCCTCGTGACCGGCGAGACCGACCTGGAGGACTTCGGGATCGCAGCGCGCATCATGCCCACCCCGGGGCACACCGCCGGATCGATCTCCGTCCTCACCGACCAGGGCGACCTCGTCGCCGGTGACTTGATCGCCAACTCCTTCTTCGGCCTCGTGCGCGGCCGGCCTGCCAACCCGCCCTTCCACGACGATCCACTGCTCAACCTCGCCAGCCTGCACAAGATGCTCGACCTGAACCCCGCCAGACTCCACGTCGGCCACGGCACGCCCCTCGCCCCCGGCCGCGTACGACGCTGGGCCTCCCGGGAACACCAGCGGTTGTCCCGGCTCCAAGCGGCGGGGCGGATCCGCACCCGTGCGGCAGACGGAAAGGCCTGACGGAAGTTCTCCCGCTTGGCCAGGATGGTGCGCCAGCTGAGCCCCGACTGGAAGCCCTCCAGGCTGATCTTCTCGAAGAGCCGCCGGTCGTCGCCGACGGGGTAACCCCATTCGCTGTCGCGGTAGTCCAGGAACTCGGGGGCGCCGCCCGCCCATCCGCATCGCGGTTCGCCGTCAGGGGCGATGAACAGGGTCATGGTTCAGGCCGCGGGGAACGCGAGCCGCGGGTCGGTGGTGTTCGGGGCGATCTCGATGATCTCGGCCGAGACGACCTCATGGGCGACGAACGGATCGGCCGCGACCCGATTCCGCAGGTCTTCGAGGGTCGTGTCATGGGCGAGTACGGCACCGCCCTGACCGGGCTGGAGGCTGCCGACCAGCAGGAAGACCCCGTCCTGCACTCCTTGGCGGATCCAGAGACGTCGAACCGGTCGCACCAGATGCTGACGCTCGAGCACTTCGACCGTCGAGGTCCGAGGGCAGCGGGTAGTTCTGGTCTCCACGTACTGCCCGTCGTCGAAGACGTCCCTGGCCGCCTTGCCCCCATGAGGGTGTCTCACCCGGATGAGGCGGCCTTACGGCAGTCCGGCGTTCACTTGGGCGGCAGGCCTGCGGCGAAGGCCCGGCCCGTATCGATCCACTCGGCCAGGGGCCCGTCCTCCACGAGGGCCGAGGCGTCCACGACGACCCAGCCGCGCATCGGCCGGCCGGTGAAGTCGAAGATCCTCGCACCGGGGCGCGCGAGGGCGCCGGCCGTGGCCTGCGGACCGACGCGGACCATCAGATCGTCGCTGGTCACGCCCACGGCCATGTTGCCGTTGCACAGGAACACCAGACAGCCGAACATACGCTTCTCCGTGATGGCCCGATCCTCCCCCAGACGGTCCCGGATCCGCTCGGCCAGCCCTTCGTCGTACGCCATCTCGTTCCGCCCTCCGCATGCGCCGCTACGGCCCGCTCAGCCGCCGCTCCAGGTCCCGCAGGTCCTTGACCAGCGAGGATCGCACCTTGCGTGCCATGAACGGCGCCGCGAGACCGTACAGGCCGGAGGCGTCACCCTGGACGCGGATGCGGGCCAGGGTGACGCCGTCCGGGGTCGGGGTGAAGGTATACGTCACGTGCATCGGCATCGGGCCCGCGACCGACACCATGTCCAGCAGCCGCGGAGGCTCGTAGGCGGCGACGCGCAGCACGTAGTCGATCCGCTTGCCCAGGAAGTACGCGGTCCGCGTCACCTCGGCACCGATCCCGAAGCCGCCGCCGTCGGCCTGGCGGGTCAGTTCCGCCGTACGGATGCCCTGTGTCCACTCCGCGTCATGGCGCCAGTCCATCGCGAAGGCCGCGACCCGCTCGCACGGCAGCGGGATCACCCGCTCCGCCGTCACGTCGATGCCCATGCGCCGCCCGCCTCCGCCCCGTTCCGGTGTCCCCTCCATCGACCCACCCCGGCCCGGCACCGGCAACCGGACGCAAGCCGTCGCGCGCTCGGGGCCACTGCTGCTCGGCCGCCGGCTACTGCACCCCGGCCAACGCCGCAGAAGCCGTGGCACTGGCGCGCGCGGGCGCCGGTGTGCTGTCCTGGGAGTGCCTTTCAGGGAGGCGCCATGCGTTTCGTCACCGTGGAGAAGCAGCCGCTGCGGCCCGGGGTGTTGATGCCCGCGAGGGATCTGGCGGTGGCGTGGGGCCTGATCGTGGTGATCGCGGCGCTGGCCTGGGTGATCACGCTCGGGCAGGCCCGGGACATGGGGGTCGAGCCGGGCACGATGGGGATGGCGCTGCCGCTGTTCCTGCTGCTGTGGCTGGCGATGATGGCGGCGATGATGCTGCCCTCGGTGGCCCCGGTGGCGGTGACCTGGGCCAGGGGCATCGCCCGGCAGTCGAGCGGGATGACGAGGGCGGTGCGGATCACCGAGTTCCTCGGCGGGTACCTGCTGGCGTGGACGGCGTTCGGGTTGCTGGCGTACGGCGGGCTGGCGCTCACCGGCGGCCTGGTCGACCGCGACCCGCAGGCCGGGAAGTGGATCGGTGCGGCGGCCTTCGCCCTGGCGGGGTTGTACCAGCTGGGGCCGCTGAAGTACGTGTGCCTGCGGCACTGCCGCAGCCCGATGACCCAGCTGATGCGGTATGCGGACTTCCGGCCGCCGGTGCGTGACCTGCGGGTGGGGCTGCACCACGGCGGGTACTGCGTGGGCTGCTGCTGGGCGCTGATGGTGGTGCTGGTACCGCTCGGGATGATGAACGTGGCGGCGATGGCCGCGATTGCGGTGGTGATCTTCCTGGAGAAGCTGTGGCGGCGCGGCCCGCTGCTGGCCCGGGTGACGGGCGTGGCGTTCCTGGTGCTGGCCGTGCTGGCGCCGTTCCAGGACTGGCTGCTGCCGGCACTGACTCCGAGCGGGATGACGACGATGTGATCAGCGGTGATGCTGCTCGCGCCACATGGCCCGCCGGCTGCCGTAGAAGCCGGCGCTGGATACGCAGAACGGTACCGCGTAGTTGACCGCCACCCTGACCCAGGTGACGGGGGTGGCGGTGCCGGCGAAGAGCACCGATCCCTGGTTGACCAGGGAGAGCAGGGTGCCGACGACCAGGGCGATCGGGATGCACTTGGCCAGTGAGGCGTGCGAGAAGACGGTGCCGAGCAGAGGCGGAGGAGGCCCTTGCGGCCTCCTCCGCGGTGCGGCGGCGCGGTTCACATGCGCCCCTTGGGCGCCCCCGCCGCCGGCTCGCTGGTGAAGACGAAGTCGGCCTTCTCGCCGTAGACCGGTTCGAATTCCAGGCCGAAGGCGGACGAGTTGCCACTGGTACGGCCGATCTCGTACTCGGGGGCGAAGCCGAACAACGCGTTCTTGACCGTGGTCGGTGCGTCGTCGGCGCCGAGCAGCGGCTCGTACGTCAGCCGGGTGCGCCCGGCGACGCTCGCGCCCGGCCGCTCACCGTCGGTGAGCGAGACCTCGCCGCGTTCGGTGCCCACGAATTCGCCGATGAACTGCGCGAGTTCACCCAGCATGCCGCCCTCGCTGCCGGACAGGATCCGGCCGAGCGCGTCGGCCTGCTGGTCGCTGGCGCCGCTGTCGATGACGACCCCGACCTTCCAGTCGCCGGCCGTCAGGTGGGAGGGGAAGTGGAAGTAGAAGGCGAAATCGACCCCGGAGAGGTCGGCGTCGTCCATCCGCCCGTCGGCGATGTGGAACACCGCCGCGCCCCGGCACTCGGTGCCGCCGTGCCTGTCCCTCGGCTGGGCATCGACACTGCAGCCGCAGATCACGGCACACGAGCAGCTGACCAGGTACTGCCCTGAGATGGTGTACATGGAACCGGCTTCCTCTCGCTCAAGGACCCCGTCGTCCGGCCCTTCCGGACGGCGTCGGGGGCTGGGTGGGTCGGTGGTGAGCGGGAGGTGGACATGGTGATGTGCTCCGCTCCGCGGGATCGTCGGGGAGCGCCGGTACTTTCACGCTAGGCGTGCTCGATGTGGTCTGTAAACCGCCGGTTGCCGTCGCGGGGTGTCTCGATCGCGGGAACGACGCCCTACGGCAGGTCGCGGATGAGCGGCCTGCCAGCGGGTGACGAAGGGCTTCGTCCACGACGCCGCCCCAGGGCAGCTCAAGCCTCGGGTGCCGGGCACCCCGGGCAGGGCCCGCTCATGGTGGCACATGGTGCTGCTCCGGGTGCAGGGTGTGAGCCGACTTGCCTCACGGCCTCTTCTCCGTAGAGGCGGTGCCGCCGGGTCCGGTCGTCGAGGTCCTCTCAGGGGGTGAGCAAGGAAGTGAACGTCTGGCAGGCAATCTGCTCGGCACCGGCCTGGGAGACGACACGGCTGGGCACCTCCGGATGCGCTTTCATCCAGGTCCGTGCCGTCTCGTCACTGGTGAAGAAGTTCAACGCGTCGCAGCAGGCCGTGGCCGCCGGTCCGCCGCCGGGCCGCTGGCCGACGAACACCACAGTGCTCGCGGGTTCCCAGCTCAGGATCCCGGCGGTGGCAGTGACCCCGACGGTTTCGCCGGTCACGGGGGCGGCGGAGGAGATCACCACGTCCTGGTCGAGCATCGTAGGGATACCGAGGGCATCGATCGCACACATCGACCACACCTCCGCGCCTCCCGCGACACGGACCCGGTGGCGGGTGGCGGTGGCGGAGACGGGGTACGCGGCACGGATGTGCCCCCGCGCGTCAAGGGTGAGGAAGTCCTCCTCGGCCAGCTCCGCCAACACCGCGCCGACTCCCGGCCGGCCTCCGCGGCGACCGCTGCCAGAGCCTCCTGGCCGGGTGCGCTCCCGGTCGCGCCGAAGGAACGCAGCACCCGCTGGTGCACCGCCCGCAGGCCCCTCTCCGCGGGCGCGCGCCGCCAACGGCCGGCTCTGCCGACGACGTCCAGCGGCTGCGGGGCACAGCAGTCCGAGGCTGCGCTGCCCGCGCTCGTGGATCGTGAACTCCGCCGCCCGCACCGACCTCCTCGGCGCCCACCGGACCGAGGCACTCGCCCGCGCCCAGTACCGATCGCTCCGGAGCCTGGCCGAGCTCCCGGACCACACCGCGCTCTGGCCCACCCACGGGGCCGGCTCCTTCTGCTCCGCCGTTCAGGGCGACGAGCGCACCTCCACTATCGGCGCGCAGAAGCAGAGCAACCCGCTGCTCGCCGCTCCCGACGAGGACACCTTCGTGCGGCAGCTGGTGGCGGGCCTGGGCGCCTACCCCGGCTACTTCGACCGCCTCGCAGAGGCCAACCGGCGCGGGTCCGCCGTCCTGACCTCCGCCCCGCTGCTCCCGGCCCTCGACGCCGGGCAGGTCAAGGCCCTGCCGGCCAGTGGTGGTCAGGTGGTCGACGTACGCACGGCGGCCGACTACGCGGCCGGCCACATCCCCGGAGCCCTCATCGCCTCCGTCTCCGACCACGCCCATCCCGCCTGGCACGCCAACGCGCTGGGCACCTACCGCTTCTGGCGCGACATCGGCTATGCCGCCGGTGCCCTCGTCGCCGGAATCCTCGCCGACGCCTTCGGGCTGAACGCCACCGTCATCGCGGCGGCCGTCCTCACGGCCGGCTCAGGACTCCTCGTGGCCCGCTGGATCACAGAGCACCCCACCCACCGCTGACCAGAGGGCCGGAGGGCGCGACTCCAGCTGACGAAGAACGAGCGGCGCGTCTTCGCCACCCAGCTCCACTGCCCGCCGTGGGAGATCGCCCCCTCCAGAGTCTGCGCCGCCCCGATCCACCGCTGCGGACCCCGCAGCCCATGGCCTGCACCGACTCCGCTCCCGCGCCGTTGCCGGGTTCAGCGCCACGGCCGACCGGCCGCAGACCAGACGTGCGACCACATTGCGACCACCACGGCTCCGGACGTACGAAAGGCCGCCTTCTCATTTCTGAGAAGACGGCCTCCGACCTGCATGAAGCATGGTCGGGACGACAGGATTTGAACCTGCGACCCCTTGACCCCCAGATCGATGGGTCGGAGAAAAAATCGTGACATACGCCCCAATCTCAGGGTGCACAGCGTGTACTTATGCACCTGCCGTGCGCCCATCGACGTGGGCGGTGGTCCCCAACTGGTCCCCAAGGTAGGCCACCTGACCTCGACCCGCCGAGCCGTCTCGGACCGTTGGGCGGGGGCGGCGAGTCAGGGAGCGGTGTGGAGCCGCTTCCTTTCGGCCCGGCGGCGAAGGTCGCTGACGACCTCACGCCAACGCCAGCTTCCGTCCCAGTTGCCGTTCTCGTGGCCGCCGGGCTCCCAGTCCGCGAGCTCGTCCAGCTGCTTGAGCAGGGCTTCCGGTTCGACAGGAGCGCGGTAGGTGCGCTCGTCGTCGAGTTGGCCGGCGACGTCGTGGAGTTGGTGGGCTGCGCGATAGTAGGAGAGTTGGGTGTCGGTCAGCCGGCGCGCAGAGTAGCCGCCACACTTGCTGCACCAGTCCCAGTCATCACGGGCCAGCAGGTCGGAGAGGCTGAGGAGGTCGTCGCTCTGCGCGATACCTCTGTCCCGTGTGTGCCGGCAGAAGGGTGAATGTCCCTTGCCTTCGAACGCGGGATCCGCGTTCGTGGCGTAGATCTGCACCGGTCCCAGAACGCCCAGTGGTAGGCCGCTACCGCCGCGCCAACGGTCGGTGCTGGGCGCAGCCCTGCGCGACGCGCTTCTCGATGGCCTTGAGGGGCAAGACCTCCGCTCCTCCGCTCGTCGAGAAGACGATGTAGAGCTGGTCGGCGGCGTACGAGAAGTTACGCAGCGCCCGCAAATGAGCAAGGGTAACCGGCTGGCGATCGAAGACAGCGGTGTCGTCGAAGACCCCGGGGCGCACGGAGCCGGGTTGTGCCTGGGGGACGGCCTCCGCCGGCGCGGCTTCGGCCCCGCGCTCGCAGGCGAGGGCGCTCGAGGATGCAAGGAGTCTGTCGGCGACGAAGGTCGGGACCTTCAGCGTCAAGGTGCGTCGACTCCAGTCGGCGGTCACGGTCCAGGTCACCAACACCCCGAGGGTCCACCGATCCAGGCCGTCCAGGACATCGCGTACATCCCCGCGCGAAGGCTCCTCCGTGTCCTCCGGCAAGCGCGCCGTGACCCACACCGTCGGTGTCGAATCCGTCGCCGCAGCAGCGGCGCGGGCCTCGTACTCCCACGACTGGATCAGGCGGGCCGCTCCTTCCAGAGCTTCCGCGTGCCCCTTCTTGTTGGACCTGATGCCCTCCACCAGGTCATAACGCCTGAACGCCCGGGATGCCGGTCCCTCCCAGCCCCGCTCGGCCGCATACTGCCACCTGCGCCATAGCGCGCTCAGGCCAATGGAGATCTGACTGCGGTTGCCGAGCACCGCGAAGGCATGATCGTCGGCGGGCAACGTGGGCGTGTCCAGTGCCGCAGCTGCTGCGGCTACAACGAGACCGGCCGGCTCCACGAAGAGGGCCGCCTGCGCCCGCAGGGTCTCAAGGTAGCCCTCCTTCGCCAACAGCTTCGGCCGCGCCCAGACCGTCAGCCAAGGGAAGTGGGCGATGACGGCCTGCGCTCGGTGCAGGCTCCCCGCGGCATGACGCCAGAGGGACAAGACCTGCTCCTGCAGCTCGTCGGCGTCCCTACGCGCTTCCCACCGCCCGTCGTCGTCCTCGTCATCCTCGTCCGCAGCATCCCGCTTCGAGCGCAGGAGCTCGGCTGCGGCCCGCACCTCGTCCTGAGTCCAGTACACGTCCTCGTCCGGCTCCGCATAAGCCTGCAACTGGTGAAGCAGTCCCACGCCGCCGAGCGCCCCCATGAGGATGCCCAGCCCGGACGTCGGCCGCGCCCTCGGCCCCCAGTCCGCGCAACCCGAGCAGAACCGGTCCACCACGTCCGCGTTCAACGGGACCTCGGTCTTCGTCACGTTGGCCGTGCGGAGCTGGCCGCATTCCCTATGGACATGCAGTCTGGCGTTCTTGCCCCTCGCCGAGTAAACGGTGATCTTGGTGCCCTCGAACGGCCCGAGCTGTACGTCGGCTGTCAGCATGCGGTCGCGCACGAACTCCCCCTTCTCCTGCCTTGCGAGCTTAGGGCCGAGCACTGACACTCGCCGCCAGACGAAGAACCCTTCACCCTTCCGGTCGGCGACTGCGCAAGTGCAACCGCATACCGGCGTACCTGAAGTAGCGGCAACTCCCGCCGAAGGTCGGGCGGGAGGTTGATCCCCGGGAGACCCACGCGCTCAGGACCCCTCACACCGGTATCTGAGGTCGCCGCCTGCTACCAGAGCACCCTCGCACGACGCTCACTATTGAATCCGAGACCGTGTCGATAGATCTCTGGCACCCAGTAGCGTCCGTCGGACCCCTTGCTGAAAACTCCGGATTCGATCAGGAGGTCCGCATCCGCAACGGTCAGCTGGACCTGCTCGAGCTCGAACGGAACCAGGACAGAGTGGCCGAGTCCCTGCATGTGCACCAGCAGCCGGCCAATCTCCTTGTCCTCCTCCCCAACTGAAGCGATCTTGTTCCTGCTGCATTCGAGCAAGGCCTTACGCATTGCGGTGGGGACGAGCACGCGATCGTCCACCGTGTCGTTGTATTGCTCGGATTTCTTGGCCGCTGTCGCGAGGAACATGACTACGTCTCGCGCCTGCACCTGGCCGTTGAAGTCCCCGAGAGCCGCAGGGACCCACAGGTGGGAGCGTGCCTCGCGAGACTTCGCGCTGCCCATCTTCCAACCCCACACCTGGATGAGACTGTCGATCAGCTCATCCGCCGAGAGATCGGTGATCCCGGAGAGCGGAACTGGTTCGGGCATTGCTTCGGCGTGTGCAGTCACCCAGAGCGCAAGACGCAGCGCCTCGTCCTTGCTCCAATGCAAGGCGTAGTGATCGTATCTACCGAGGAGCTGGCCGCTGTTCTGCCGAACCGCCCCGGTGACAAGGTCGCGCCGAACGAAGACCACGAGGCCGAAGGGCCGGCCGCGCAGCGAGCGAAGCCATCCCAGGACGTCGATCAGCAAAACCCTCAATGCAGTGCGCTTCGTATCGCTGTCCAGGTTCTGCATGAGGTCCTCGAGGCCGTCGATCACGAAGACCGCCTTGGCCCGTCGACCAAGATCGATCAATGCCTCTTCTGAAGTCCGCTGCTCGGAGACTTCCAGTCCGCAGGCCATAGCCAAGCATTCCAGCCAAAGACTCCGCCAGCCGAGTTCATCCTGACCATCGAGCCTTCCCAGACCAGCCTTCAGTCTGTCCGAGATACTGGATGCGGTGACATCCCGTGGCGGCAAGTCTTCGTGTGCCGAGGCGAAGGCATCACGCAGGTCCTGTGGCTCGAGATCCCCGTACTCCAGGTTCGCTGACTCCAGAACAGGAACGATGGGCGCTTCGACCGTGACACCTCTGATCCCGGACTGCTCCGCGAACGTCTGCCATGTCCGCGCGGCACATGCCTTCGCGTACATGAAAGTCTTGCCCGCTCCCTTCGCCCCCACTACGAGGGCCTGCGGCAGCTCGGTCCGGTGGTCAGCAAGCAGACGACGGAGTGGTTCCGTCACGAGGAATCCGCCGGCCGAGGAGAGCCCGCTCTGTTCTGCATAGACGAGTTTGCCCGCGGTCCGAGCGAGATTGCGCCGCAGTTGACCGTAGTCCACCGCTGCCCCGGGCACCGATCCAGCCGTGGTGCGGGTTGCGGGGGCCGGGAGGAGGGACTCGAGTCCGTCGGCGACTCCACACGACGAAATCACGTCCAACACCGCATCCCAGGAGGAAGGAAGTGCGAGAAGCTCCTCCCTGAAGGGGCTCAATACTGGCTGGGCAAGCAGCGCTGCATCGACGGTTTCAGTGTCGTCTCCGTCAGTCCCCGCCGGTCTGCGAAGCGCAGCTCCCAGAGCTACCGAGAGCATGCTGCGCGCAGCATCGGCCTGAGCAGTGTGAGTATCCATCCGGTATTGGGTGACAATGACCGCCGTCGCAGGGTCGGTACCTTGAACGGTGGGCGCTTTTCCTCCAAGCTGTTGAACCATCAGTTCCGTGCCGGCCAGAGACTGATGACTTAGCGTAGTCACGAAGATGCGCTGAACCCTAGGGTCGAGAAGCACCGGAGCAGACAGTTCAGAAGCACCCGCTCTGAGGTCGACGACCACCGTGTCCACCCCGAGCCGTGCTCCCAGAGCTGCCAGCGCCTCCGTCACGAAGTACACCGACCTCCCAGGGGAAAGAAGGTCCGCCGGCTCGATCCGAGGCGGAGCCAACGTCACACGGCGGCTCGACGGCATGACAGTGACGCTCCCGCCACTCGCATAGTGGCCGGCCTGTTGATTGGGCAGATAGGCGGTTGCAATGTCGACCGCAGTCGCAGAGTCGCCGTTCTCCGCGCCCTGGAGAAGGGTGATGAAGTCCTCGTAAGTGAAGTCGCACTGTCCACCCTGCTCCTTGTGCATCCAGGTGATACCAGGGGCCTCCAGGTCGGCGTCGATCAGCAGGACTTTGCCCCCGCTCCGTGCCAGTCGGTCGGCGACTGCCACCGCGTGTACCGTACGCCCAACTCCCCCTTTGAAGGAGTGGAATGCCATGAGCTGCACATCGTCAGCAAAAGTCGGCGCGTCAGGCCGGCGAAGAGGTTCTGCCAGCTGACGCGTGATGTGCTTCTCCCGAAGCAACGGCACGCGTCTCCTCGCCACACCAGGTTGCTCAGCGTCCACGCTGAGTTCGACCCGCAATCCGGTGAACTCGGTGGTCCGAGGATCATCGAGCCCGAGCAATAGGTCGCCGTCAACCCACCCGGCCGACCCGGTGCCGAACACTGCGTCCAGCCAGCGCTTCACTGTTTCGGGCTCGACAGCACTCCTGGTGACCAGTTCCAGACAGTCCCACCAGCCGTCCGCCGCGACGAGCCAGTCGGGCCACTCCCCCGCCAGAGCCAGCCTGGTCAAATGCTCATCCACATCCACCCAGCTGAAGAGGTGGCTAGGAGGCACGATTCCGCTGTCCATGATCTCCAGCTTTCCCAGTTCTGCCACGACTCGATCCCCCTCAGTCCTGCTCGCACCATGAGATGAGCTCGTCCAGCAGGTCACGGGCCTTCTTCTCGTCCTCGACGTGCAGTTTCACACCATAACGCCAGGCCTGATGCAGATCGGCTAGGGCCACGTTCACTCCGGGGTGCCCGGCAGCGCGGCAGTTCTTCATCCCCTTCAGCGCAGTTCCCAGACGCCGCGGCAGGCCTAGGTCCCTTGCCAACTTCCAGAGATCGTGTGTCGGCTCGAGATGCGAAGTGTCCCGAAGGCCTCGGCGCGCCAGCACCCTCTCCTTGAGCGCGCACTCCGCTGCATAGAAGAGAAGGAGGCAGGAAGTGACCGTATCCCCGCTGTCCGCCACCTTGCCCGCACTGTCTCGCAACTGCGTCCGCCGTTTACGGAGCGCAGCCACCCCCACGTGAAGCACCATGCCGCACATCATCGCACCGCAACTGTTGCCACGACGCCGATGTGATCAAACGTCCGAAAGAGGCCCACCTGCACTACAGCTGAGGCACCGCCACCGAACAGGCCGAGGTCCGACGAGGGTTCATTGAATACTCTCCCGGCCAGGCCTCAAAGAGCGCGAGCTTCCCCTCCTCTTCCTCGCAGTCGTCTGGTTCTGGCGCCGATCCCCCTGCATTTTCGGCCCGGCCCTCTACCATGGTTGGGTGATCACGTAGGCCGTCTCCTACCACCATCTCCGTACGGGGACGATGGCGGCCGGGAGCGGTTCGGAAGAGGGGGACTGGTGGAGATCGGCCTGGCGGAGACAATCAAGGCACTGCGTGGTGAGTTGGCGCAGGCGATGGCAGACGCCGAGGGTCAACCGGTCCGGCTTCGAGTGCAGTCGGTGAAGCTAGACGTACAGGTCGCGGTGACAGCATCGGCAGAGGCCCAGGGCGGGGTCAAGTTCTGGGTGCTGTCGGCTGGCGGTAAGGCGACTGGGGGCGTCTCTGCCACGCACACCGTGTCCTTGGAACTCTCGGCCGAGACGGCCACCGGCGGCTCCGTCCTGACAGATTCGGGGCGTGGGGCCGTTCTGGAGGACTGACCTCGTGGATGAGTCGGTCCTCCGAGAGTGGCGTCGGCTGTGGCTGATGTGATCGCTGCGCAGCAGCCCCTGGAGCGCGTGGCCATGGTGGTGCGCCGCGGATCCGACGGCGTCCCTCGATTCAGTGCTTCCGGATTCATACTCGCCTCACGACTGGCCATCTGCGCTGGCCACGGCTTTACCCAGCCGGGTGACAGCTATGAGGTGAGGCTTCCGGGGGAGCCCACGCAGAGGCTTCAGGTCACCGCGGTGCTGCGTCACCGGATCGACGAGGTGGACCTGGCCCTCCTGGTTCTTGGGGAGGGCGGGCCCGTCATCCCTCCCGCCCTGTGGGGCGTCCTGCCCCGAACCGTGCAGGCGGTACCGTTCATCGCGATCGGGTTCCCCAACCACGCGGCGCGTCAGGATGTGCCGAAAACGCGTCAGTTGACCGGGGCAATCCTTCTGGGCTCCTTCCTGGGGAGCCACGAAATGGAGCTGTCCCTCAGCAGCCCTGCGCCGTTGGACTCAAGCGGATCTCCCTGGCGGGGGTTGTCCGGGGCAGGGGTCATCACACAAGACGGCGTTCTCGTCGGCGTGTGCACGAGCCACCACGTTCCATCCGGCGCGGCGAGCCTCACCGCGACCGACCTCTCCCAGGTGTCCCGAGATCCTGAATTCGTGCGCCTGTTGGCCGAGCACGGGGTGGTGCCGATGCCGCCGGGGGACGTCGTACCGACGCCGTTCGACCCAGCCGTGCGCGGTCGCGTACACACTCATGCCGAGGTCATGCGGCGCCTGCTCGGACGACGCAGCTTTCTCGACGAGGAGCACCTGCCCTTCATCCATCCTGGGATGGACCACGCATCGCATCCGGACCACCTGTTCGCCCGGCTGAGCACTGGCCGTTCACGAGGGGCACTGCTGGTCGGACCAGCCGGTTCGGGCAAGACGCGGACGTGCTTCGAGGTCGCGCACCGGGCGGACCGCGCGGGCTGGCAAGTCCTTCACGTCCAGCCCGACAGCGCCGTGACGGTCGACGACGTGGCCGCATCCATTTTCTCGTGCGCCCGCCGACGGGTGCTGCTGATACTGGACTACCTCGACGCCTGCTCACAGGTCGACCTGCGCGTCCTCGCCGAAGTGCTGATCCCCGAGGCCAAGCGACGTGGCGTGACCGTGGCGTGCCTGGCCTCTGTGCGGCCCGGATCCCTGCACCACGTTCAGCTCCGTGGCAGCAGCCGAGTGCTCGACGAGATCTATGTACGAGAGGACTGGCCACACCAGTCCGCGATCATCGACCAGGTAGTCCGCCACGCGGCACCTGAAACCGTGCGCCGATGGGGGAACGAGGCGCTGTCCCAGATCTGCGGGCGGCGTCCGGTGATCGCGCTGTTGATCGCGCGGGCCATCGAGGAGCAGGGGCTGGCCCAGCAGGGGGTGGCGGCATCTGTCCGGCCTGGCGAGCTGCTGGACTGGCTGCGCGAGGGCATGCGCCGGGACGCGCTCGCCACGAGCCCCGCGCTCAGCCCCTCCCCCTTGGGTATGACCACCCCCGCCATCGAGCAGCTGGCCTTCACCGTGGCGGTCGCAGCGAGCCCGCAGTCTCGGATGGTCGTCGAACAGGCCATCGACACATTCCTCAGGGTGGCTGGTGGGCTGGCCGTTCCGTTCGGAGGGCGGCGTGTCGTCGACACGCTGATCTCTCTTGGGTGGCTCGATGAGGTTGGCGGTCAGCTGGTTGTGGTGCACGACATCGTCACCGACGAACTCCTGCTGCAGTCACTGATGCCTTCTCCCGGATGGAGCATCGACGCAGCCGCTGCCGGTGCGCTCTTTGACGCGTTCACGCGGCATGCACGTACATTCTCCGTATTCACCGGCCATCTCCGACGGCTGGCCGTCGACATGGCAGCGCATGGCCCCGCCCATCGGATCGCTGCCCTGGAACGCTTTTGCGGAGAATGGCTCACGGCCCAGGTGGATCCGCTCGGCCACCTCTTGGCGAACGCCGGTGACGACGGCGGCCAGGCGCTGCTGACGATGGTGACGAGCCGGCCCTGGCAAGGGTTCGACCGTTCTGTGTGGAACACGCTGGTTGCTCCCTGGCTCTCCCGCGCCGAGGCCAACCACACCGCGCAGCCGTTCCTAACCGCCGCCCTGAGAGGCATGGATCCCGCTCCTGCGTTCCTTGTCGAGGCTTCCGTCGGATGGCTCGTTCGCCGGGGCGGACAGACCGACACGGAGCATCTTCTGCTCGCACTGATCGAGCGCCCCGACCTTTCGCCGAGGTCCGAGGAACTGGTGGTCGACTGCACCCTCGCTTGGGTGTCTTCCCGGCCCGACTGGCGTCATACGCCCGCGCTGTTGAAACGCCTGCTCGGCATGGAGCACTCCAGGGATCGACTGGAGAGAGTGGTCGCGGGCGTACTGGCGTGGCTCACTCCGTATCGGTCCCTCGGGATCGCACCCGTGATCCGTGCGTTCCTGCAGCGTGCGGACATCGACACGGTCGCCCGCCGGAAGCTCGTGGACCACGGCCTCGTGTGGCTGCGTTCTGATCTGCGCCCGGGCTTGAACATCGGTCCGGAACTGTGTGCTCTGCTCGAGGACGACCACCTCCCGGACCCGAACCGCTCGACATTGATCCGAAGCGCACTGGAGTGGCTGGAGACTGGGCAGGTGTACCCAAGCACGGGCCGGGTCGTGCAAAGACTGCTGTCCACGGACCGGTGCCCGCCGGAGCTGCGTCCCAGGATGATCGCCGTCGCCCGTTGGTGGGCGGCTGAGGGCCCTGCCGGCCACCCGGCAGGCTCCCGCGTCCTTGGCACGTTGCTGTCCGCCGACAGCGTGGCGGACGCCGCCGCCCTTCTCCTGGAACGACTGAGGTCGCAACCTGACGCCCAGTCCGGCCCGGTCATTCTCCTTCGCCTGCTCATCCACTGCGAGGAACTCACCCAGGACCAGGCTCGGACCGCCACCACGCTCGCCTTCACGTGGCTCGACAGCCACCCGAAGCACGAGGCGTTCGGTTCCATTCTAGGCGCGTTCCTGCGCGTGCCGGACCTGCCGTCAGCACAGCTACAGCGTGCCATCCGTCTCGGATGCGCCGCGCTCCTCGCACATCCAGATGATCACGTGCTCATGGCCGTCATGCTCAGCCAGCTCGATGAGCTGACGCGCGATCAGGCACGGTCCCTCGCGGACGTCAGCCTGCGGTGGCTCGCCTGCCACGGCGGCAAGATCCAGCGCCCGGTGCTCGCCTCCTTCCTCACACGCCCAGACCTGTCCGTCGAGCAGGCACGCACCGGCATCGACATCGCTCTGGACCGTCTGAGCACTGACCGGTCGATGAAGTCCCGCTCCGTGCTCTCTGGTGTCCTGCGCCACCCGGCCCTCGACAAGGACCGACGATCCCGCGCCGTCGACAGCGCTCTGAGCTGGCTCGAAGAGCACGACATGGGGCCGAAGGTACGTCTGGTCATCGAGGACCTGCTCTCCCTCCCGGCGCTCTCGCCGAGCCAGAGAATCCACGTGATGCGCCTGGCAGCCAGCTGGTTGACCCGGCACGAAGAACTGCCCTACGCAGATCGCCTCCGCTCGGCGCTCGACGCGGAAACGCGGCGCGACGCCTTGCGGGAACAACTCGGAGTCGACTCAGGATCGCCTGCCCCGCGCTGACCGGCCTCGAAGGCTCTACGACAAGGCCGCCGCTGTCTACTGCGAATCCACCTGGCCACCATCGGCAGGCGCTCCGTCCATGCTGCCGACTTGCGGCCTGTAGTGCACCTTGACTGGGTCAAGAAGCGTTGCGGGACCTTGACACTGGTCCCCAACTGGTCCCCAAAATGATCAAGGGGCCGTTTCAGATTGCTCTGAAACGGCCCCTGACCTGCGACTCTTTCGAGTCGGGACGACAGGATTTGAACCTGCGACCCCTTGACCCCCAGTCAAGTGCGCTACCAAGCTGCGCCACGTCCCGTTGTGCTTCCGATTGGGCTTCCCACTTGGGGTTTCCGTCCCGGCGGCACATGCAGAACATTACCCCACGTAGAGGGGTGCGCATGCACCGGTTTCCGTCGGGAGGGAGGATGGCCGGGTGAACGTACGGGATCGGGACGGTGAGGGGCGGGCACGCAGCGCGCGGCCCAGGGACGGGCTGGGGCGGCCGCTGCCCTACGGGGAGCCGGGGGTGGAGCGGCAGCCCGAGGGGGTCGTGCGGACGCCCGCCGAGACGCTGGACGAGGCACAGCAGCTGCTGGACGCCGGGATGCCGTTCCATGCGCACGAGGTGTTCGAGGACGCCTGGAAGTCCGGCCCGGATGCCGAAGCCCCGCTGTGGCGCGGGCTCGCGCAGCTGGCGGTCGGGCTGACCCATGCGGCGCGCGGGAACTCCGTCGGCGGGGCCCGCCTGTTGCGGCGCGGAGCCGATGCCCTTGCCCTGGCCGGGCCGGACGCGGTCGCCCGGCCGGGGGAAACCGCCCGGGCCGGCGGGGCCGGCGCGGTCGGCGGGGCCGGCGCGGCCGGCGCGGTCGGCGGGGCCGGCGCGGCCGGCGCGGTCGGCGGGGCCGGCGGGGCCGGGGCTCCGTATGGGATCGACGTGCCGGGCCTGGTTCGCTGGGCCCGGGAGTTGGCCCTGCGGGTGGAGGCCGGGCCGACGGTCGACGCGGCGGCCGAGGCCCCGCGGCTCGCTTCACTGCCGGATCGGCCGGACCCCGCCTGACCTCGGGCGCCGGGCCGATGCCGGGGGACCGGGCGGCAGCCGATACGGCCGGCCGGGGCCGGGGCGGCGCAGGCCGGCGGACACGCTCCGCCGGGCTCCGGCGGCTGCCGATGCGGCCGGTCCCGTCAGGGCCTACGCGGGCTCGAGGAGGTCCCAGCGGTTGCCGTACAGGTCCTCGAAGACCGCCACCGAGCCGTACGCCTCGTGGCGCGGCTCCTCCAGGAAGCGGACGCCCTCGGCGGTCATCCGGGTGTGGTCCCGGGCGAAGTCGTCGGTGTACAGGAAGAAGCCGACCCGGCCACCCGTCTGGTCTCCGACCCGGGAGCGCTGGGCCTCGTCCTTGGCGCGGGCCAGCAGCAGCGCCGCCTCGGTGGCTCCCTGCGGGCGGACCACGACCCAGCGGGAGCCGTCCGGGCGCTCGGTGTCCTCGACGAGGGTGAAGCCGAGGGCGCGGGTGTAGAAATCGATGGCCTCGTCGTAGTCGTGGACGACGAGGGCGGTGAGGGCGATGTATGCGGACATGGCTCTCATTGTGCTGGTCCGGCCAGCAGGACCACCTCCAGGGTGCGGGGGCCGTGCACACCCTCCACCCGGTCGAGTTCGATGTCGCTGGTGGCGGACGGGCCGGAGATCCAGGTCAGCGGACGCGTCGGGTCCAGCAGGGGCAGTGCCTGCGGCACGGAGCCGACCACCTGGTCCGGGACCCGGACCACGCAGATGTGGTGGTCCGGGATCAGGGTGATGCGGCGCCGGCCCTGCCCGGGGCCGCCGTCGAGGACGATCGTGCCGGTCTCGGCGATGGCCAGGGCGCAGCCGGTCACCACGCTGTCCACCGCGTCCAGTTCGTACGGGGTGGAGGCGGCGCGGTCGGGGACCCGAAGCACGTCCGCACCGTCGAGCCAGTACGGGGGCAGGCCGGGCGGGACGAGGGCCGCGCGCGCGCCCCGCTCGGCCAGCAGCCGTGCGAGGAGCGGTGCGAGCCCGGCCTCGTCCGTGCGGTGGACCTTCGCGCGGTACTCGACGAGGTTGGCGGCGAGGAGGTCGGCCGTCCCGGCCGGGGTACGGGTGCCGTGGACCCGCAGGTAGTCCCGGGGGACGACGGGGTCGGGTCCGCTCGTCACCGCCCGGCGGATCCGGCCCAGGATGCGGTCCCTGCTGCTCATGCCCACCCTCCCCGATCTAGCCCGTTTCGCCGGTCTTGCCTGTCTTGCCTGTCTTGCCTGCCTTTCCGGACGTGCCCGTCGCCCTGGTCGCCGCGCTTCCGCGCCCACCAGTCCCGGAACGACTCCGCCGGGAGCTCCGGCAGCTCCCGGCTGTCCGTCCACGCCCGCCCCGGCCCCGGCAGCCGCCTCGGCCGCAGCCGCCGGGCCCGGGCCAGCAGGCGCTCCCCCGCGCGCAGCGCGCCGGGGCGGTCCAGGAGCAGCCGGGCCGCACGCATGGCGGCCCGTTCGGCGGTGTGGCCGTGGGCGGGGCGGACCCGGACGCGGATGCCCTCGCGGGTCACCGGGCCGCCCTGGGCCACCCGTTCGCGCAGGTGGACGAGGACCTCGGGGATGTCGATGGCGACGGGGCAGACCTCGTAGCAGGCCCCGCACAGAGTGGACGCGTACGGCAGCGAGGCGTCGATCTCGCTGCCGGTGCCGCGCAGTTGGGGGCTGAGGATGGCCCCGATCGGCCCGGGGTAGACGGAGCCGTAGGCGTGGCCGCCGGCGCGTTCGTACACCGGGCAGACGTTCAGGCAGGCGGAGCAGCGGATGCAGCGCAGGGCCTGGCGGCCCACCTCGTCGGCGAGGGTGTCGGTGCGGCCGTTGTCGAGGAGGACGAGGTGGAAGGCGGAGGGGCCGTCGCCGTCCGTCGTGCCGGTCCACATCGTCGTGTACGGGTTCATCCGCTCGGCCGTGGAGGAGCGCGGCAGCGTCTGGAGGAAGATCTCGAGGTCCCGGAAGGTCGGCAGGACCTTTTCGATGCCCACCACCGAGATCAGGGTCTCGGGCAGCGTCAGGCACATGCGGCCGTTGCCCTCGGACTCGAAGACCACCATCGTGCCCGTCTGGGCGACCATGAAGTTGGCGCCGGACACGGCGACTTCGGCGCGCAGGAACTTCTCGCGCAGGTGGAGGCGGGCGGCCTCGGCGAGCTCGCGCGGGTCGTCGCCGAGCCCGTCCGGCGCGGGGCGGCCCCAGCGGCCCATCTCGGCGGCGAAGACGTCCCGGATCTCGGCCCGGTTGCGGTGGATGGCCGGGACCAGGATGTGGGAGGGGCGGTCGTGGCCGAGCTGGACGATGAGTTCGGCCAGGTCCGTCTCGTACGCGGCGATCCCGGCGGCCTCGAGGGCCTCGTTGAGGCCGATCTCCTGGGTGGCCATGGACTTGACCTTGACCACCTCGCGCCGGCCCGTGGCCAGGACCAGCCCGGTGACGATCCGGTTGGCCTCGGCCGCGTCGGCCGCCCAGTGGACGGTGCCGCCCGCGGCCGTCACGGACTCCTCCAACTGGAGCAGGTAGCGGTCGAGGTGGCGGAGGGTGTGGTCCTTGACGGCCTTGCCCGCCGCGCGCAGCCGGTCCCAGTCGGCCAGCTCGGCGACGGCCCGGGCCCGTTTGTCGCGGATGGTGTGGGTGGCGCGGCGGAGGTTGGCGCGCAGCACCCCGTCCGCCACGGCCTCCCGTGCCGCGTCCGGGAAGGCCGGCATCCCCATGAACGTGTCCGTCATCGCAGCGGTTCCTCCTCCGTCGACGCCAGGATCTCGGCGAGGTGCAGGACCCGCATCCCGTGTCCCCTGCGGCGCAGGATCCCGTCGAGGTGGGCCAGGCAGGAGTTGTCGGCCCCGCACAGCACGTCCGCGCCCGTCCCGGCCGCGCTGCCGGTCTTGTCGGTGCCCATGGCCGCGGACACGTCCGGGTTCTTCACGGCGAAGGTGCCGCCGAAGCCACAGCACTCCTCGGCGCCGGGCAGCTCGATCAGGTCCAGGCCCTTGACGGCGGCGAGCAGCCGCCGCGGGCGGTCACCCAGCCCGAGGCCCCGCAGACCGTGGCAAGAGGGGTGATAGGTGACGCTGTGCGGGAAGTACGCGCCCACATCGGTCACCCCGAGGACGTCCACCAGGAACTCGGTCAGCTCGTAGACGCGCGGTACGAGGTCCTCGGCCAGCGCCGCCAGCTCCGGGCCCCGTCCCTCCTGCTCCGCCTGACGGCCGATGCGCGGGTAGTGGGTGCGGACCATCGCGGCGCAGGAACCCGACGGGGTGACCACGTACGGGTACCCCACGAAGGCCTCGGCGGTGCGCCGCAGCAGCGGTTCGCTCTCACGCCGGTAGCCGGTGTTGTACTGCGGCTGGCCGCAGCAGCTCTGGGCCGCCGGGAAGTCCACGCCGACGCCGAGCCGCTCCAGCAGGCGTACGACGGCGATGCCGGTCCGGGGGTACAGCGCGTCGTTGACGCAGGTGACGAACAGGGCGGCGCGCATGACGGGCAGAATAGCGGCGTGAAGAAGTTCTCAGTGATCGGCATAGGCGCGGGCGACCCGGACCACCTGACCCTCCAGGCGGTCAAGGCGATCGGCGCGGCGGACGCATTCCTCATCCTGGAGAAGGGCGAGGAGAAGGCGGATCTGACCGGGCTGCGGCGCGCGATGCTCGACGAGCACGCCCGCCCCGGCCACCGGCTCGTGGAGGGCCGCGACCCGGACCGGGACCGGACTCCGGACCGGTACGCGCCGACGGTGGACGGCTGGCGCAGCGCGCGGGCCGAGATCTTCGAGCGGTTCATCGCCGAGGACCTGGCGGACGGCGAGACCGGGGCCTTCCTGGTCTGGGGCGACCCCTCGCTGTACGACTCCACCCTCGCCATCCTCGACGAGGTGCTGGAGCGGGGCCGGGTGGGCTTCGAGCACGAGGTCGTGCCCGGCATCAGCAGCATCTCCTCGCTGCTGGCCCGGCACCGGACCAACCTGAACCGGGTCGGCCGGCCGGTCCAGATCACCACCGGGCGGCGCCTCGCCGAGGGCTGGCCGCAGGACGTGGACGACGTGGTGGTGATGCTGGACGCGCGGCACGCCTTCACAGCCCACCTCGACCAGGACCTCTTCATCTACTGGGGCGCCTACGTCGGCACCCCGGACGAGATCCTGGTCTCGGGGAAGCTGGCGGAGGTCGCCGGCCGGATCGAGGAACTCCGGACCGAGGCCCGCGCCCGCAAGGGCTGGATCATGGACACGTACCTGCTCAGGCGTGGCTGAGCCGCGTCATCCCACGTAGGCCGGGAGCTCGGTGGCCAGGCGTTCGTACTCCTCGGGGCGGTTGTAGACCTGCCCGCAGACGCGGATGCCGCCGCCGCCCGGCCAGGGCCAGACCAGCACCCGGATGCCCTGCTCCGCCGCGATCCGCTCGCGCAGGGCGCGGGCGGTCTCCGGGGTCTCGGCGGTGCCGGGCGGCAGCCGCAGGGCGCGCATCGCGAGGCCCTCGGTGTACGGGAGCGGGGTGAGCCCGGGGATCTCGGCGAGCAGGGCCGCGCCGTGGGCGGCGAGGGCGCTGTTGTGGGCCCGCACCTTCCCGGCGTCGAGCCGGTCGAGGAGGTCCAGGCCCTCGGGGGCGGCGAGCCAGCCGGTGTAGTCGGCGGTGGCGCGGTTCTCGACGGAGCGGGGGAACCCGTCCGCGTCCTCCCAGGAGGGCACCAGCGCCCGGACCCGGCTGCGGTGTCCGGGGGCGACGGCGAGGACGGCGCTGCCGGAGGGGGCGTACCCCCATTTGTGGAGGTTCCCGAACCAGAAGTCGGCGCCTCCGGCGAGGGGGTCCGCGACCATGCCGGGGGCGTGCGCGCCGTCGACGACGGTGGTGACCCCGCGGGCGGCCAGGTCGGCGAGCAGCCGGGGCGAGGCGATGAGCCGGGCGGTGGGCGAGCTGATGTGGTCGAGCACCGCCACCTTGGTACGCGGCGTCAGTGCGGCCAGGACGGTCTCGCGTACGGCGTCCTCGTCGGGCAGGTACGGGTCCAGGGCGACGGTGGTGACCCGGGCGCGGCGGGCGGCGGCCGCGACGACGGTGCCGTAGCCGTGGTCGGTGACGAGGATCTCGTCGCCGTCGGCGAACGGGACGGCGTCGAGCGCGAGGTTGGCGCCCTCGGTGGCGTTGGCGATGAAGGCGATGCCCTCGGGGTCGGCGCCGAAGTGCCGTGCGACGCGGGCGCGGGCTCCGGCGATCCGGTCCGCGGCGCCGATGAAGAAGGCGTCGGGATCGGCATGCGCCTCCTCGCGCAGGGCGGTCTGGGCCTCCTGGACGGGGATCGGCACGGCGCCGAACGACCCGTGGTTCAGATGGGAGACGGCGGGATCGAGCCGGAACAGGGCCCGCCCGCCGGGGAACTCGGCGGGCTGGATCGGCAGCGGCTGGTTCATGGGACCTCCGGGTGTGCGGCGCGGCTGTCGCCCGCATCATCGCGCCCGGAGCCATGCAAACCTAGGGGCCGATTTCGAACTTGGGCGGCCGGAGGCCCTTGAGGCAGCCGGTCTTCGGCGCGGTCGGAGTGTCGAAGAACGAGACGGCGATCTCTTGTGCGCACGTCGAGGTGGCGAACACCACGTGCGGCTCGTACGGGACCGTGACGACGGTGGCGTTGGGCAGGGTGCGGGCGACGTACGGGCCGTTTTCGGCCCCGGTCTGCGAGTCGAACCCGCCCGACAGGGCGAGGGTGGGGATGTCGCTCCGCGTGACATCACGGATCGAGGGCGCTGCCGCGGGGACGTTCCAGGCCTTGCAGTCCGGCCGGAGGAAGGTCAGCTGCGGGGCCTGGGCCTGCACCGAGCGCGGAAACGTCGGGAAGGCGTCCTGCCCGCCCTTGAGCGCCTGGGCCTGGGTTTCGTACGGGGTCCACTCGCTGCAGAAGATTCCGTAGACGAGCCCGTGCGCGACCCTGCCGATGGCCTGGGGGCTGAGCTTGCCGCCGGCCCACTGCTGTGCGATCCGCTGCGGTTTGCCGTGTGCCAGTTCGTCGAGGGCCCGGGGCACCTGGGGCGCCACGTGGGTGGCGGAGGTCATCCAGTTCACCAGGGCTCCGCCGTCCAGTACGACCTTCACCGGCTTCGGGTTGCCGGGGAGGGTGACGGTGGTCGTGACCGGTTTGGCTTCGAGTCGGCGCACGAGCCGGTCGAAGGTGGCCGACAGGTTCGGATAGCGGCGGTTGCAGGCGGGCTGGTCCGCGCAGGCCTTGAACAGGCCGTCGAAGCCTTGCCTGGCGGCGCTCCAGGTCAGGGCGGACCCTGCCGTGGACGGCGGCAGGATGCCGTCGATGCCGACCGACCGAAGTCCCTCCGGGTGCAGGCGCATGGAGACGAGCGCCAGGTGGGTGCCGTAGGAGATGCCGTACAGGTTCCACTGCTTGATGCCCAGCGCGGCGCGCAGGTCCGCGTAGTCCGCGGCGCTCTCGGTGTCGTTGTAGGCGCCGAGGTCGGCCCCGGTCGCCGCCAGTTTCTCGCGGCAGGCCCGCGTCGCGTCGACGTGCAGCCGCCCGGTGGACGGCGCGTCGTAGACGAGGCCGACGGCGCGGGCGTTGAACTCGTCGATGTTGGGGCAGGTGAACACCGGGTCGGCCGAGTACGTCCCGCGCTGGGACATGAAGATCACGTCGCGGTCGCGGTTCAGGCCGCCGTCGATCGCCATCTTCGCCTCCCCGACCGCGTCGTCGCCGGGTCCGCCGGCCAGCCACACGATCGGGTCGGGCTTCGGCTCGGCGGACGCCGCCGACACGATCGCGACGCCGAGGGTGATCTTCCGGCCGTCCGGCTTGCTGCGGTTCTCGGGCACGGTGAGCGTTCCGCAGCGGGCCCCTTGGAGCGCGGCGACCGGCTCCGGCGTCTTCGGGCAGGGGCCGGGCTCGAAGCGGGCGTCGCCCACCGTCCGGGCCACCGTTCCGATCGGCGCGCCGGTGCCGGGGGACGGGGTGGCCGTGCCGTGCTGCGCGTGGACGGGTGTGGCCAGCAGGCCCGTGATGAGGATCCCGGTGGCCACCGCGGCCGACCTGGCGTGCAGCCGTGGTGCGGCGGGGCGACGACGGGGCGCGTGGTCGAGAGCCATCTGCCCTCCCAGTCACTTCGGGACGATCGTGAACGGTTTCGGCTTCACATCGGCCGCGCAAGCGGTGTCGGGCGCGGTCGGACGGGCGAAGAACGAGGCCAGCACCTGCTGCGCGCAGGGCGACTGGGGGACGACCCAGTGGCCGATCCCGGGGATCACCACGGACGTGGAGCGGGACAGGGTTCGGGCGGCGTCCTTCGCCATGCTCGCCCCGGTCTTCGTGTCGAACGTGCCGGAGACGATCAGCGCCGGCACCGCGCTCTTGGTGGCGACCCGCTGGACGGCGGTGCGGTCCGGGACGTTCCAGATGCGGCACGCTTCGTGCTGGAAGGGGAGTTGGGGTGCCTGGGCGAGGACCGTGTCGGGCCATCCGGGGAAGGCCTTGCGCCCCGCGTTCAGCAGGTCGGCCTCCGAGGAGCCCGGCACCCACTCGCTGCACGCCACCGACTCCGTCAGGCCGTGGCCCCACACTCCTACGGCCCCTGCCGAGTCGGCCGCGCGGGCCTGCGCGAAGCGCTGGGGGCGGCCGCGGCTGAGT
Source organism: Streptomyces sp. NPDC050448 (assembly GCF_040655295.1). Lineage (NCBI taxonomy): Bacteria > Bacillati > Actinomycetota > Actinomycetes > Kitasatosporales > Streptomycetaceae > Streptomyces > Streptomyces sp. NPDC050448. The sequence goes on from NZ_JBFAJR010000004.1 coordinate 153,420, forward strand.
TCGTCGAGCGCCGCCGGGACGTCGACGGGCTTGACGCCGTTGGCCACGAGCACGTTCAGCAGGGCACCGCCGTCGAGGTCGACCTTGACCGGGTCTCCCCCGCCCGGCGGCCGGGCGTTCAGTACCAGCGGGTGGGCCTCCAGCTTGCGCACCTGCTCGGTCAGCGTGCGGTCGAGGTCGGGGTAGCGGCTCTTGCAGCGGGGCTCGGCCGCGCACGCGTCGAGGATGGCGCCGATGCCCTGTTGCGCGCTGCTCCAGGTCACGGGCAGGACGGTGAGCACCGGAGGGGCGAGGGAGTCGATCGCGACCGCGCGGATGCCCTGGGGATGCTCGCGCAGGTAGGTGAGGGCCAGGTTGGTCCCGTAGGAGTACCCGTAGACGTTCCACTGCTTGATGCCGAGCGCGGTGCGCAGGTCGGCGAAGTCGGCTGCGTTCTCGGTGGTGTTGTAGGCGCTCAGATCGATTCCGTCGGCCGCCAGGCGGTCGCGGCATTTCTTCACCGCGTCCAGCAGGGGCCGTTTCGACGCCTCTGTGTCGTAGCGGAGGCCCACGGCCTGCCTGTTGTACCGGTCGATCTCCGGGCAGGCGAGGTGCGGCTGGGCGTAGAGGTTGCCGCGCTGAGCCATGATGATCAGGTCGCGATCGCGGTTGAGGCCGGAGTCGACGAGGAAGGGGATGTCGTCGAACGTGTCGGACCCCGGGCCGCCGGCCATGAACACGACGGGTTCCGCGGCGGGCTTCGCCGCCTTGGCCGCAATGACCGCCACGGGCAGCTTGATGGTCCGCCCGCCGGGGCGGGCGCGGTTCTCGGGTACCTCCAGGAGACCGCACCGCGCGCCGCTCAGCGCCTCGATCGGCTCGGGCGGCTTCGGACAGGGACCGGGCACGAACCGCGGCGCAGCGGTCGGGCCGGGCCCGGTCGACGGGGAGTGCGGCGACGCGGCACTGCCCGGTGTCCCGACGAACGCCGTCAGGCAGACCAGAGCGGCCGCGGCAGCCGCCGCGTTGACGCTGTGCTTTGCCATGTGCTCCCGTTCCTGTGCCGACATCCGCGGCCGCCCGGCCGCCCGGCCGGGCGGCCGCGGCAGCGGGTTGGTGGAACGCACCTCTTCGACGGTACCGGCTGGCGCGAAACCGTGCATACGGTGGGAAAACGGCCGCCACTGGTTTGCGGCGGGATTCAGTCGCGCCCGCTGGTGACGGCGTAGTACTGCAGGTCCTGGACCTGTACCGTGCGGTCCGCCGCGTAGGGCAGTTTCACCTCGGTGCCGGGCTCGCCGTCGCGGACCACCACCGCGGAGCTGGTGCCCGGCCGCAGCGGGAGGAGTTCGGAGTGGACGCCGGCCGGGGCCTCGTGCGTGTCCCGGGCCGCGCCCACCACGGTACGGACGGTCGCCGGGGCCGTCAGGAAGCTGAGGACCTCCACCGTGTCGCGGGGGGCGGCGCTGCCCTTGCGCGGGGACATCAGCAGTGACTGGGCGCCGGTCGGGTCGGCGGCGGCGAACTGGGTGCGGGCGCAGACGTACAGCGTGTCGCGGACGATCTTCGGCCAGCTGCCCGTCTTGAACTTGGTCAGGTAGTACGAGGTCAGGTCCAGGTAGGTGTACCCGTTGTGCAGGGAGGGCGCGAACTGGCTGCCCTCCGAGTAGTCGTTCCAGGTGGTGAGCTGCACCCAGTCGGCGCCGTCGTCGATGGCGTGCGTCCAGGTGGAGCGCAGCGTGGCGGTGTTGCCGGCCTCGTCGTAGATCCCCTGGTTGGGACGGGCGTCCTGGACCGACACGGGCTGCATCCAGATCTTGCCCATGCCGTGGGCCCGCTGCACGTCGCGGGTGGCGCTCTCCTGGCCGACGTAGCTGCGGCTGCCCCACTCGGAGAAGCCGTGACTGATGGGCGCGAACCGTGCGTGGTTGGCGTCGAAGTCGAGGAACGTCGGGACGAAGGCGGCGCGGATGCCGTGGCGGGTCCCCAGGAGGTCGAGTACCTGCGTCCACCAGGCGACGTCCTTCGCCTCCGCCTTGAAGGGGGAGACGACGAGCCGGCCGTCGGCGAGGCGGTGCGCGGCCGGGGCCTTGCCGAGGGCTGCCACGGCGTCGGCGAGCACGCCCGGGTCGTCCGTGTTCAACGAGGTCATGTCCGGCATCAGCATGATCTTGAACGCGGGGTCGACCGCATGGGCGGCCTCCATCAGGAGGTGGGCGCGGTCCCGGTTCTGCCCGGACAGGGAGAGCATGTCGAGGGTGAACCCGTCGAGGCCTGCGGCGCGGGCGGTGCGCACCTCCTGCTCGAGGTTGGCGAGCTCCCAGTTGCCGTCCTTGGGCTGGACGGGCAGCGGCCGGTCGCGCAGCAGGCCGCCGTACCGCTCGTGCTTGCCGTTCTCCCCCGCCGGGTTCAGGTAGTTGCGGGTGTAGTAGTCGGCGTCGGCGCTCGCGTTGTCCAGCGAGAGGGGGTACGGGGTGAAGTAGTGCGCGAACACCAGCTTCCTGCCCGCGCCGCCGGTGCGCAGGGCGGCCGGCTCGGGCAGGTCGAACGGCAGGGCGGCGGCGGGCCGTTGGCCACCGGTGTCCGCCGCGCCCGGGGTGCCGCCCGTACCCTGGCCCCGGCCGGCCGGGCTCTGGCCGGGTGCGGGTAAGGCGGGGCCGGGAGCGCCGGGTGCGGCGCTCCCGGCGCTCGCTTCGGGTCCGGCCGGCCAGGGCGTGCCGATCCCGGGCGCGGAGACGTTCTGGCGGGAGCCGGTGGTGAAGGGGTCCCAGGCGATGCCGGTGGCGGCGCAGACGCCGACGAGCAGGAAGGCGGCGAGCAGCAGGGTCAGCAGCGGCCGGCCCCGGAAGCCCGGGCGGCGGCGGTGCGAACTCATCGTGGGTGCCCTCCCCTGCAGTGCGTCCCGGGTGCGGGACTGCACAGCAGTAGAGCCGATCGGCGGCTGCCGGACAACCGTTCGCAGGGGCCGGACCCTCAGGGCCGGGCAGCGCGGCCTACGGCCGCGTTCGACTACTCGGCGCTGATGAACGACGTGTACTCGTACCAGAAGGAGGTGGAGTACGAGGGCGAGCTGCTCAACATGCTGGTCGTCACGGAGACCTTCTTCGGCTGCGACTACCGGGCGGCGCTCGGGGTCGTGAACGATCTGATGACGTCGCGGACGAAGCAGTTCGAGCACGTGCTGGAAAAGGAGTTCCCCGCCATGTACCGGGACTTCGGGCTGGACGCGGCGGCGCGGACGGCGCTGGACCGGTACGCGGAAGAGCTCAAGCAGTGGATGGCCGCGATCGCCACCTGGCACGCGGGAACCCGGCGCTACCGGGAGGAGGACCTGAAACGGCACCACGCGCGGCGAACGGAACCGGTGGCGGCGGCCGGGGCACTGCCCCGGGCTCCGCACCGGGCCGGGTGGCGTGACGGCGGCGACGGAGCGGTCCCGGCGGGCCGCCCCCGCGCCGCCGGGCGGCACGGGGGCGGCCGGGGCCCTTCTCCGGAATCCGACATTCCCCTGGCCTTCCGTCAGAACTGACGCATAATCATCGCTACGCGGCTCGAAAGAACCCTTGGCCGCGCATGGACACGCATGCAATGGGGGGCATCGTGCCGATGAGGGAATCAGGCCGTGCCGGCACGCTGCCGGCGACGTCCGACGAGCTGTCCAGACTGCTCACCGCCGTCCGGCGCGGACGGGTCCTGACGATCACCGGGCGGTTCCGGGAGCCCCGGAGCCTGCTGGTACGCGAGATCGCCGAGCGGCTCTCGTCCAACTTCTGCGACGGCGTCGCCGTGGTCGCGCTGGACCGCCCGTTCGGCCTGCGCGAGCTGACGGCCGCGCTGGGCTGCGTACCGGGCATGACCTTCCTGCCGTGCGGGACGGCGAACGCCGTCTCGTGGCTCGCGGAGCGGGACATGCTGCTCGTCCTGGACGGCACTGAGCTGCTCGCGCCGGAGACGCTGGCCTGGCTGCGGAACCTGCTCACCGCGGCCCCGGGGCTGCGCATCCTGGCCGCGGGCCGGTCCCCGCTGGCCTTCGAGGGGGAACGCGTGCACCGCCTCTGATCCGGGCGCCGCTGATCCGGGCGCCGCTGATCCGAGCGCCTCGATCCGGGAACGTCGGGCGGCTCCAACTGTGCGCAGTCAGCACCGGGTTGACCACCTTCGAGTGGTTCGGGCCCGGTCTACGCGCGTCCGGTCCACGAGGCCTCCCGGCCGCCCCGAGGGTGGGCCCATGATCATTGAACCCGACTCCCCCGCAGCGGACTCCCCCACCGCCGGCGCGACCACCCGGCGCACCCTGCTCGCCGGAGCGGGCGCGGGCGCCCTCGCGGTGGCCGGCGCGATCGCCACCGCCGGTCCGGCCTCCTCGGCGACCGCGCCGGCCCTCGCGCCCGCGCCTGCACCCGGCCTCGTACCCGGTCTCGCACCGGCCGCGGCTCCCTCCGCCGACTGGAAGACCTGCCTGTCGGTCGCCCGCGCCGTCCTGGTCCTGGACGACAACGACCAGCCCCTGGTGCCCCGTTACTCCGACGTCCTGCTGAAGACCGGACTGCCCCGCTCCCGCCGGGCCCCCAAGAAGGTGCTCGTCATCGGCGCCGGCCCGGCCGGCCTCACCGCCGCCCACCTGCTGCGCTCCGCCGGCCACCGGGTCACCGTGATCGAGGCCAACGCCAACCGCGTCGGCGGCCGCATCAAGACCTTCCGTACGGGCGGCCACGAGCAGGCCGCGGCGCCCTTCGCCGACCCCAAGCAGTACGCCGAGGCCGGCGCCATGCGCATCCCCGACAGCCACCCGCTGGTGACCGGGCTGATGGACGGCCTGGGGCTGAAGCGCCGCCCCTTCCACCTGGTCGACGTGGACGGCTCGGGCCGCCCCGCGTACCGCACCTGGATCCTCGTCAACGGCATCCGGGTCCGGCGCGCCGACTACGCGCGCGACCCGCGTGCCGTCAACCGCTCCTTCGGGGTCCCCGCCGCCTACGAGAGCATCCCGGCCTCGCAGATCGTACGCGGCGCCCTGGCCCCCGTACGCAAGCTGATCGACGGCAAGGTGGGCCGCGCGCTCGTCGAGGGCTGGGCGCAGGTGATCCAGCGCTACGGCCACATGTCGATGTACCGCTACCTCAACGACGAGGCCAAGCTGGACGAGCAGACCGTCGACCTGATCGGCACCGTCGAGAACCTCACCTCCCGGCTCCACCTCACCTTCCTGCACTCCTTCATCTCCTCCGCCCTGATCAGCCCGGACACCGCCTTCTTCGAACTCCCCGACGGCACCGGCACACTGGCCGACGCGATGTACGCCCGGGTCAAGGACCTGGTGCGGCTCGACCGGCGCGTCACCCGGATCGCCCAGGACCCGGCGCAGAAGTCGGTCACCGTGGAGACGGTCTCGGAAGGCCGCGGCGGCCGCCCGGTGGTGCGGGAGACCTTCACCGGTGACATCGCCATCGTCACCGTGCCCTTCTCCGGGCTGCGGCACATCCCGGTCACGCCCGCCCTCTCGTACGGCAAGCGGCGCGCGGTCACCGAGCTGCACTACGACGCGGCGACGAAGGTGCTGCTCGAATTCAGCCGCCGCTGGTGGGAGTTCACCGAGGCCGACTGGAAGCGCGAGCTGGAGGCCGTGCGCAAGGGCCTGTACGCCGACTACCAGCTGGGCCGGACGCCGGGCGACGGCTCGCTGCTGGCTGCCCATCCGTCCGCGCCGAAGGGGCATGTCACACAGGCGCAGCGCGCGCACTACGCGGCCAGCCGGCTCGTCGCCCGGGACCAGCCGGAGGCCGCCGGCGTGGTCGGCGGCGGCTCCACCACCGACAACGCGAACCGCTTCATGTTCCAGCCCTCGCACCCCGTGGAGGGCAGTGCGGGCGGAGTGGTCCTGGCCTCGTACAGCTGGGCCGACGACGCCCTGAAGTGGGACGCCTTCGAGGACGCCGAGCGCTATCCGCGGGCCCTGGCCGGCCTGCAGGAGGTGTACGGGCAGCGGATCGAGGTGTTCTACACCGGCGTCGGCGCGACCCAGTCGTGGATGCGCGACCCGTACGCGTACGGCGAGGCCTCGGTGCTGCTGCCGGGGCAGCACACCGAGCTGTTCCCGCACGTACGCCGCCCCGAGGGCCGGCTGCACTTCGCCGGCTGCCACACGTCCGTCAAGCCGGCCTGGATCGAGGGCGCGCTGGAGTCGGCCGTGCGGACGGCGCTGGAGGTCCACCTGGCCGACTGACCGGCGACCGGGCGGCAGCCCGGCCGCCGGGCACGGTCTCGTCAGCCCCGGTACTTGCGCAGGATCCGCTTCAGCAGCCGGGGGACGGAAAGCCCTCCGCGCAGGCGTCCCCGCGGTCGCGGGGACGGCCGGGAGGCGGGCCCGGAGCTGGGCCCAGACCACATCCGGGCACGGGCCCTGGGGCCGGGACCTGAGGAATCTGCGGTAGGGCACCACACGCGGCTCGCGGCCGATCTCCACCCGGTGGGGGCGGCCCGAGACCTCGTCCCAGCCGTGGTTCGGGATCCGGATGTGGTCGCGCCGGCCGTCCTTGTCCTTGCTGGTGATCTGGGCGACCCGGGCACCGCCCGACCCGGTCGCCAGGACCACGCAGTAGTGCCGCGGCTGCTGTTGCGGGTCCTCCCGCAGGGGCACCATGGCCACCCAGACCTCGCCCGGGCGCCGGCCAGTGGGCCGTCGTGTACGGCATCCCGGCCTGCGCCGCCCGGCCACGACATTGAGCAGCAGGTAGCCCGCGCAGCCGATTCCCGCGCAGGACGGGTTGTCGCGATGTGCCACCAGTTCTCCCCCCAGGATCCCCGGCGGCACGCTAACGCACCCTCAATATCGGTGCCAGTGCTCACTGTTGCACGTGAGCCTGCTGCTTCCACTCCTCCACCGGCAGCCCCAGGACCACCTCGTCGACGAAGGCCCCGGACACCCAGGCGGAACGCCGCAGCGTGCCCTCCAGGGTGAAGCCCGCGCGCGTCGCGGCGCCGATCATGGCGCCGTTGTCGGCGAGGGTGTCCACCTGGAGCCGGTGCAGCCCGCGCACGGTGAACCCGTAGTGGCACAGCAGCTGGACCACCTCCGCCCCGAAGCCGCGGCCGCGGCTGCCGGGGCGCAGGGAGATGCCGAGGTGGGCGCAGCGGTTGTGGGTGTCGATGCCCCACAGCAGCGCTTCCCCGGCGAGCTCGCCCGTCGCACGGTCGACCACCGAGAAGACGGCCGCGTCGTCGGCCGGGGCGGCGGGCTCGTACGGGGAGTGGCCACCCGAGGCGGCCAGCGGGCGCCAGGGCCGCGAGTCGGCGCGCGAGCGGGTCGCCACGTCCTCGTACAGCTCGGCATGGAGTACGGCGACGTCGTCGGCGTGCCGGGCGCGCAGCCCGGCCAGAGTTCCCTGGATCACGGGGACTTCCTAGCCGTCGGCCGGGCCGCCCCGCAACAGGTTTCCGGCGTGTGGAGGAGGCGTACGGGGCCGCAGACGGTTCCGCCCCGGTCGGCGGCTGCCGACCGGGGCGGAACCCAACAGGTCCTGCGGACCTTACGCGAGGGTCGCGATCGCCTGGTTGAAGGTCGCGGACGGCCGCATGACCGCCGAGGCCTTGGCGGCGTCGGGCTGGTAGTACCCGCCGATGTCGGCCGGGGAGCCCTGGACGGCGATGAGCTCGGCGACGATGGTCTCCTCCTGCTCGCCCAGCGTCTTGGCGAGCGCCTCGAACGCGGTGGCCAGCTCGGCGTCGTCGGTCTGCGTGGCCAGCTCCTGCGCCCAGTACAGGGCGAGGAAGAAGTGGCTGCCGCGGTTGTCGATGCCGCCCAGCTTGCGGCTCGGCGACTTGTCCTCATTGAGGAAGGTGCCGGTCGCGCGGTCCAGGGTGTCGGCCAGCACCTGGGCGCGGGCGTTGCCGGTGGTGGTCGCGAGGTGCTCGAAGGAGACGGCCAGCGCGAGGAACTCACCGAGGGAGTCCCAGCGCAGGTAGTTCTCCTTGACCAGCTGCTGGACGTGCTTCGGGGCGGAGCCGCCGGCGCCGGTCTCGAAGAGGCCGCCGCCGTTCATCAGCGGGACGACCGACAGCATCTTGGCGCTGGTGCCCAGCTCCAGGATCGGGAAGAGGTCGGTGAGGTAGTCGCGCAGCACGTTGCCGGTCACCGAGATGGTGTCCTCGCCGCGGCGGATGCGCTCCAGGGAGTACGCGGTGGCCTCGACCGGGGAGAGGATCTCGATGGTGAGACCGTCGGTGTCGTGGCCGGCGAGGTACGTCTTGACCTTGGCGATCAGCTGCGCGTCGTGCGCGCGGCCCTCGTCGAGCCAGAAGACGGCCGGGACGCCGGTGGCGCGGGCGCGGGTGACGGCGAGCTTGACCCAGTCCTGGATCGGCGCGTCCTTGGTCTGGCAGGCGCGGAAGATGTCGCCGGCCGCGACCTCCTGCTCCAGGACCGTGTTGCCCGCGGCGTCGACGACGCGGACGGTGCCCGCGGCGGCGATCTCGAAGGTCTTGTCGTGGCTGCCGTACTCCTCGGCCTTCTGGGCCATGAGGCCGACGTTCGGCACCGAGCCCATGGTGGACGGGTCGAAGGCGCCGTGCGCGCGGCAGTCGTCGAGGACGACCTGGTAGACGCCCGCGTAGCTGCTGTCCGGGAGGACGGCGAGGGTGTCGGCCTCGTTGCCGTCCGGGCCCCACATGTGGCCGGACGTGCGGATCATGGCCGGCATCGAGGCGTCGACGATGACGTCGGACGGGACGTGCAGGTTGGTGATGCCCTTGTCCGAGTCGACCATCGCGAGGGTCGGGCCCTCGGCGATCTCGGCGTCGAAGGAGGCCTTGATCGCGTCGGCGTCGGGCAGCGCGCCCAGGCCGTTCAGGATGGTGCCGAGGCCGTCGTTCGGGGAGAGGCCGGCGGCGGCCAGGGTCTCGCCGTAGCGGGCGAAGGTCTTCGGGAAGAAGGCGCGGACCACGTGGCCGAAGATGATCGGGTCGGAGACCTTCATCATCGTGGCCTTGAGGTGCACGGAGAACAGGACGTTCTCGGCCTTGGCGCGCTCGATCTGGTCGTTCAGGAAGGTGCGCAGGGCGTCGACGTGCAGGACGGACGCGTCCACGACCTCACCGGCGAGGACCGGTACGGACGCGCGCAGGACGGTGGTGGCGCCGTCGGCGTCGACGTGCTCGATGCGGAGCGTTCCGGCCTCGGCGATCACGGCGGACTTCTCGGTGGAGCGGAAGTCGTCGGCGCCCATGGTGGCGACGTTCGTCTTCGACTCGGAGGTCCAGGCACCCATGCGGTGCGGGTGGGCCTTGGCGTAGTTCTTGACCGAGGCAGGGGCGCGGCGGTCGGAGTTGCCCTCACGCAGGACCGGGTTGACGGCGCTGCCCTTGATCTTGTCGTAGCGGGCGCGGATTTCGCGCTCCTCGTCGGTCTTCGGGTCGTCCGGGTAGTCCGGGAGCGCGTAGCCCTGGCCCTGGAGCTCGGCGACCGCGGCCTTCAGCTGCGGGATCGAAGCCGAGACGTTGGGCAGCTTGATGATGTTGGCTTCCGGCGTCTTGGCCAGCTCGCCGAGCTCGGCGAGGGCATCGGCGATCCGCTGGCCCTCCTCGAGGTGCTCGGGGAAGCTGGCGATGATCCGACCGGCCAGGGAGATGTCACGCGTCTCGACATTCACACCGGCCGTCGACGCGTACGCCTGGATCACAGGCAGGAAGGAATACGTCGCGAGGGCCGGGGCCTCGTCAGTGTGCGTGTAGATGATGGTCGAGTCAGTCACCGGATGCTCCGCTCCACAGTCTGCGTCTCTCGTCTGCAACATTGCTCGACATCAAGATATCTCGTGATCGGGCCGGTCCGGACAGCCCCCTGCCCGAGTCTCGAAGAGACGCGCGTCACCCGGGGCCCCGCGGGACTCCTCAGAACGGCGAAAACGCCGCCACCGGCTGTTTTCCAGCCAGTGGCGGCGCTCAGGCACTCAGGCGTACGGGCCTGGTCAGGCCTGGACGGCCTTCGGGTTCGGGCCGTACTCGTTCGGCTGCGGCTGGCCCTCGGTCGCCATGAGGACGAGGAGCCAGATGCCGCCGATCAGCGGGACGAGGGCGATCAGCAGCCACCAGCCGGACTTGCCGGTGTCGTGCAGGCGGCGGACGCCTACGGCGAGACCCGGGAGGAAGACGGCCAGCGCGTAGATCGCGTAGAGGAGCGGGTACGTGCCGATCGCGTTGTCGACGATGGCGACGACGATCAGCACAGCCACGTTGAAGAGGGCGAACATCCAGTACTCCTGCCGGCGGGCGCGGCCGGAGAAGACGGTGTACTTCTTCAGAACGTCGGTGTAGTAGTGCATGTGTCCCCCCAGAGGACGGTTCGTGGGCCCGTCCTGCTGGAGCAAGCCGGGGCAGAACTTATGCCCCGCTTACGTGGCGGTCAAGCCACTTCACAAGACGTCAAAAGAGCCGCTTTTCCAAGGTTCAACGGTCAAAATCACCGACACCGGCAGCCACTTGGAACCCACCGGTCGCCCCAGGTCACACGGGGTGACGAAACACTGGCGATAGAAGCCGTTTCGTGATGCCGGAGAGCCTCCCGGGATGCCCGGCGGCGGCCCGTACACGGCCGAATCCCGGGCGGAACAGACTCGTCCGCGTCCACATCGTTACGGCTCTGCGACATGCACCCCTGCACGCACGGGCGTCCCGCGCCGGGCAGGGGCCCGGCACGGGACGCCGTGGACTCACCGGCCGGTTCAGCCGATGTGGAACGATTCCCCGTAGACCTTCCAGTCGAGCGGGGTGTTGAGGTTCAGGTTGCCCTTCCTGAGGAAGACCCGCTGCGCGGTGTCGACGCGGCTGGTGTCGCTGTGCGCCTCCTCCTGCTTCATCGCCCAGACGCGGGCGTCGAGGAAGGCGTTGAGCCAGGCGGTCTCGTTGCCGCCCTGGGACGGGGGCTTGGCCTTGGACAGGGCCCGCTTGCGGATGTTGCGGAAGCTGGTGGAGTCGGTGCCGTCGCCGTGCATGACGATGGCGTCGTAGTAGATGAACTGGCCCAGCGCGGCGACCCCGTCGGACTTGCCCTGCTTGACGGCGGGGTTGAAGTAGACCCGGTCGCGCTCGTGGTCCTGGGCCTTCTTGAACTCGCCGTCCTGGGCGGCCTTCGCCCAGTCCTTGGTGAAGTTCGGGTCGAGGCCGGCGTGCGAGTCGGTGCCGTTCACCTTGCGGAGGGCCGGGAGGTACTTGGCCAGCACGTTGCCCGGCTTGACCTGGGTGTAGTACTCGACGAGGTCGAGCATGTCGCCGGTGCCGGAGCAGAAGCCGATGATGCCGGCCGTGTAACCGCGTTCGTCGCCTATGTCCTCGATGTACTTGTACTGCGCCTTCCAGTCCAGCGAGGAGTTCTCCGCACTGGAGACGAGCTGCATGGCGACGTCCTTCTTCGCCGGATCGTCGAGCCCGACGGCCGCGGCCGACACTGCGGCGGCGGATGCGGAAGCGGGTGCGGGTGCGGGTGCCGCGGTGGCGTGGGCGGTCACCGGTACGGCGAGCAGCGCGCCGCCGAGCAGGGCGCCGACGGCCATCCTCTTGCGGTGGGGGGTGAACACAAGACCTCCATGGGGGAGTTGAGGCTTACCCGATTTCGTTAGGAAACTTTACTACCAGAATTCGCGACAGCTCAAGACCCGCGCACACCCGTGTGTGCCGGTGGGGCTGCTGGTTCATCGACCAACGCGCGAGGCGCGCCGTGGCCGGTTTTCGTACCGGGGACCAGTGCCCTCGGACCCGCCCGATTGCCCGACTGGCGGCACACCACGGAGACCGGCCGGCGTGTGCGGCTCTCGCGCCGCGCAGTCCCGTGGGATGAAGGGGAGATCCCCGCGCCCCGATCGCGGTGTTCGGCGCGCGGGTCCCCTGGCCTCGATCCCGGGGGGCCCGGCTCCGGTCAGAGCCAGCCGTTGCGGCGGAAGCCCCGGTGGATGGCGAAACAGGCGAGGGCCATGACGCCGACCACGATCGGGTAGCCGTACGTCCAGTGCAGCTCGGGCATGTTGTCGAAATTCATGCCGTAGATCCCGCAGACCATCGTCGGCACGGCGACGATGGCCGCCCACGCCGTGATCTTGCGCATGTCCTCGTTCTGCGCGACGGTCACCTGCGCGAGGTGCGCCTGCAGGATGGAGTCGAGCAGGGCGTCGTACGCGCCGATCTGGTCGGTGGCCCGGGTCAGGTGGTCGGCGACGTCGCGGAAGTACGCGCGGACCTCCGCCGGGATGACCGGTATCGGCTGCGTGGCCAGGTGGTGGAGCGGCCGGCTCAGCGGGGCCACCGCCCGGCGCAGTTCCAGCAGTTCGCGCTTGAGCTGGTAGATGCGGCCCGCGTCGCCGCGGCCGCCGTACTCGCTGAACACCGCGGTCTCGACGGCGTCGATGTCGTTCTGCACCGCGTCCGTGACGGCCACGTAGTCGTCGACGACATGGTCGGCGATGGCGTGCAGAACCGACGCCGGCCCCTTGGCCAGTTGGTCCGGTGCCGCTTCCAGGCTCTCGCGGACCGGGCCGAGCGTGCCGCGGCCGCCGTGCCGGATGGTGATGACGAAGTCGTTGCCGGTGAACACCATCAGCTCGCCGGTCTCCACCACCTCGCTCGTCGCGGTGAGCTCCTCGTGCTCCACGTAGCGCACGGTCTTGAAGACGGAGAACAGTATGTCGTCGTACCGCTCCACCTTGGGGCGCTGGTGCGCGTTCACGGCGTCCTCGACGGCGAGCGGGTGCAGGCCGAACAGCCCGGCGAGCCCGGCGAGTTCCTCCGCGGCCGGTTCGTGCAGGCCGATCCAGACGAACCCGTCGCCCGTCTTGCGGACCCGCCGCAGCGCCTCCTCGGCCTCGGCGCAGCCGTCCTGCCGTGCGCCGTCCACGTAGACCACGCAGTTGACCACCGCGCTGCCGAGCGGGGAGCGGGCCGGGTGGCTGAGATCGACGGCCCGCCGGTAGCCGCGGCGCACGGCCCGGCGCAGGTTGCTGAACATGGACAACGAGGTACTTCCCTTCGGCGGATCAGCGGCCAGTCTGCCACCGCCGCCGCCCTCCCCGTCCTCGGGACGCCGCCGGGCCGGCTCACCGCCGCGGGTCGCCGCGGGACTCCGCGGTCGTTGACGCCCGGCGTGGTCCGCCGAGGTCCCTCCGGTCAGAGCCGGTCGATGAACACGCTCGTCGACTTCACCCGGGCCACGGCCCGCGCGCCCACCTCGAGGCCGAGTTCCTCCACCGCCTCCCGGGTCAGCAGCGACACGATGCGGTGGGGCCCGGCCTGGATCTCGACCTGGGCGTCGACGGTGCCGAGCTTCACGGCCGTGACGATGCCCGGGAAGGCATTGCGCGCCGAGGTGTACGGGGCCTCCTCGCCGTCGTCGCCCTCCTGGGCGGCCTCCACGCAGAACGCGGCCAGGTCCGGCCCGTCCACCATCCGCCGCGTGCCCTCCCTGCGGGTGGGGAACCGCTCGGCATCCGCCCAGCGCCGCGCCGTGTCGACGCTCACGCCGAGCAGCCGCGCAGCCTGGCCGATCGTGTAGGACTCCATGGCCGCAGCTTACGGGTGCCGGGCCCCGTCCTGGCGGAGTGCCTCGGCCGCCGCGGCCGCGATCACCTCCGCCACCGTCGACAGCGCCGGGGAGTCGAGTTTCCACTGCTGCCAGTACAGCGGCACGTCCAAGGGCCGCCGAGGCGCCAGCAGCACCAGCTCCCCCGCGCGCACCAGCGGCTCCGCCTGCGGCTGCGGTACCAGTCCCCAGCCCAGCCCGGCCGCCACCGCGTCGCAGAACCCTTCCGAGGTCGGCACGTAGTGGCGCAGGGGCCCCGCCCCGGCGTCCCGATCGCCGGTCAGCGACCGTACGAACACGTCCTGGAGCACGTCCCGCCGGTCGAACACGATCACCGGGGCCTCCCGCAGTCCGTCCTCGATCGCCCCGGTCAGATGCCGTGCCGCGAACCCGGGACTGGCCACCGGCAGGTACCGCGCCAGCCCGAGCCTGCGGACGGTGCACCCCGCCACCGGGTCCGGCGAGGAGGTGACCGCCGCCATCACCTGGCCCTCCCGCAGCAGCGCCGTCGTATGCGACTCGTCCTCCCGGTGCAGTTCGAAGAAGACCGGCGGATCCTGCGGCACCTGCGTGAGCGCCGGCAGGAACCAGGTCGCGAGCGAGTCCGCGTTGACGGCGATCGGCACCCGCACCGGGCCGCCCGACTCCTGCGCCATCCCGAGCTCGGCGCGTGCGTCCCGCTCCAGCCGGGCCAGCTGCCGGGCGAACCGGACCACCACCTGCCCGGACTCGGTCGCGCGTACCGGCTTCGTCCGCATCAGGAGCACCCGCCCGGTCCGCTGCTCCAGCGCCTTGACCCGCTGGCTGACGGCGGACGGGGTCACGTGCAGGGCTGCGGCCGCCGCGTCGAAGGTGCCCTCGTCGACCACGGCGAGCAGGGTCCGTACCTGGTCCAGGGGAAGTTCTTCCATCACGATCGCTAAGGGTACGTAAAAATCTTTAGCTGTACTGAAACCACGCCGTTGCCTACGGTCGGAGACATGACACACGGCATCATCACGGCGGCACTCGCCGGCTTCGGCACCGGACTCTCCCTCATCGTCGCCATCGGCGCGCAGAACGCCTTCGTCCTGCGGCAGGGCGCACGCCGGCACGCCGTCCTCGCCGTGGTCGCGATCTGCGCCGTCTCCGATGCGGTCCTGATCGCCCTCGGCGTGGCCGGGGTCGGCGCCTTCGTCACCGCCTGGCCGGCCGCCCTGACCGCGGTCGCCATCGCCGGCGGCGGGTTCCTCGTCTGCTACGGAATCCTCGCCGCCCGCCGGGTGCTGCGGCCCACCCCCGGCGCCGCCCTGGACACCACGGGGGCCACCGCCGGGTCCCGTCGCCGGGCGGTGCTGACCTGCCTGGCCATGACCTGGCTCAACCCGCACGTCTACCTCGACACCGTCCTGCTGCTCGGCTCCCTCGCCGCCGACCGCGGCGACCTGCGCTGGGCCTTCGGCATCGGGGCCGGGCTGGCCAGCCTGATCTGGTTCGGCACCCTCGGCTACGGTGCCCGGCTGCTCAGCGGCCTGCTCACCCGCCCCTCGGCCTGGCGGGTGCTGGACGGGCTCGTGGCGGCGACCATGGTCACGATGGGCGGGATGCTCCTGGCCCGGGCCTGACCGCCGAGCACGGCGGGCCCGCGCGGAGTACGGATCCGCCCCGTACCGCCGCACGACCACAGGAGTCCCGCAGTGCCCGACCGCCCGTCCGACCGTCCCTCCCCCGACGCGGTGCGTGCGTACTACGCCGCCCGGCCGTCCCCGCTCGTCGCCGCCACCGGGATCGTGCTGGACTCCGACGGGCGGGTCCTCGTACTGACGCCGTCGTACAAGGAGGACCTGGAACTGCCGGGCGGCACGGTCGAGGACACCGAGACTCCGGAGGAAGGACTGGCCCGCGAGCTGAAGGAGGAGCTGGACCTCTCCGTGCCGGTCGGGCGGCTGCTCGCCGTGGACTCCCGGCGGCCCGGCTCCCTGGGCCGCTCCCTCGTCGCCCACGTCCACCTCGTCGGGCCTCTCTCGCCCGAGCAGGCCGCCGCGATCTCCTTCGCGGACGGCGAGGTCGCCGCGGCCCGCTGGCTCCCGCCGGACGAGGCGTACGCGGCGCTGCCCGCCCGGATCGCGCCCCGGCTGCGCGCCGGCCTGGCCGCCCTGTACTCCGGCTCCCTCGCGCACCTCGTCGACGGCGTGGCCCAGCCCGGCTCCCCGGCCGGCCTGGACCCGGTGCGGCGCACGGCCCTCGAACACGCCGGTTCCTTCGACGCCGCGAGCCACCGGGCCGCCCGTCCCAAGGCCCTCACCGCGGCGAGCGTGCTGTACACCGACGCCGCCGGCGGGATCCTGCTGGTGGAGCCCACGTACGGCAGGCCGGACCGCTGGAACCTGCCGGGCGGCGGGATCGACAGCGACCTGGGCGAGACCCCCCGGGCCGCCGCCCGCCGGGAGGTGCAGGAGGAACTCGGCCTCGACCTCGAACCGGGCCGGCTGCTCGGCGTCAACTGGGCCCACAAGCCCGGCTACCCGGCCCGTATCCGCTTCCTCTACGACGGCGGGGTCCTCGATGCCGCCACCCTGGCCCGGATCCGGCTCGCCCCCTTCGAACTGCTCCGCTGGCGGGCGGTGCCGGCCTCGGAGCTGCGCGCCCTGGTCAAACCGTCCCTGCGTCGCCAGATCGAGGCCTGCCTGCGCGCCCGCTCCGAGGGCAGTGGCCCGCTGGAACTCCACGCCGGGCGCCCGGCCGGGACCCCTCGCAAGAGGAAGAAGGACGACAAGAGGAAGGACGACAAGGGGAAGGAGAACAAGGGGAAACGGTA
The DNA here is from genome assembly GCF_040655295.1 of Streptomyces sp. NPDC050448. Lineage (NCBI taxonomy): Bacteria > Bacillati > Actinomycetota > Actinomycetes > Kitasatosporales > Streptomycetaceae > Streptomyces > Streptomyces sp. NPDC050448. The sequence goes on from NZ_JBFAJR010000004.1 coordinate 169,754, forward strand.
GAAGAAGCGAACGCTCCACTGGTCCATCCGGACGGCATCGTGGCGTGGCGCGCGGGTGACGGGGCCGTCTCACGCATCGTCGAACCAGACAGTCCACGCACACGCACACGCGCACGCACTCTCGCCAGCGAGAACGAGCGGAACCCATGGAGTACCACCATGTCCGCAGAGCCGACCCGTCCCGGAACCAGCACCTCCCCAGTCGTCCCCGACGCCGCAGCACGGCCTGATCCGCACCGGTGGTGGGTCCTCGCCATCGTCGGCCTCGCCCAGCTCATGGTCGTCCTCGACGCCACCATCGTGAACATCGCCCTGCCCTCCGCCCAGGCCGACCTCGGGTTCTCCGACGACCAACGGCAGTGGGTGGTGACCGCGTACGCGATCACCTTCGGAAGCCTCCTGCTGCTCGGCGGGCGGCTGGCCGACCTGTTCGGGCGGCGGCGGGCCTTCCTCATCGGGCAGATCGGCTTCGCCTCGGCCTCCGCGCTCGGCGGCGCCGCGGCCACCTTCGGGGTCCTCGTCACCGCCCGCGCCCTGCAAGGCGTCTTCGCGGCGCTGCTCGCTCCGGCCGCGCTCTCGCTGCTCACCACCACGTTCTCCGCCCCCGCCGAACGCGGCAAGGCCTTCGGCGTGTTCGGGTCGCTCGCCGCGTCGGGGGGCGCCGTGGGGCTGCTGCTGGGCGGGTTCCTCACCGAGCACCTGAGCTGGCGCTCGACCATGTACGTGAACCTGCTCTTCGCCGCCGTCGCCGTCGTCGGGGGTGTGCTGCTGCTCAAGCGGCCTGCGCCGTCCACCCCTCCCCGGCTGGACCTGCCGGGCACGGTACTGGCTTCGTCCGGGCTCTTCTGCCTGGTCTACGGCCTCGCCAAGGCCGGCTCCCACGGCTGGCAGTCGGTGCACACGCTGGGCTTCCTGGCCGCCGGCACCGTCCTGCTCACCGCGTTCGTCTGGTGGCAGCGCCGCAGCGCGCACCCGCTGCTGCCGCTGCGGATCGTGCTCGACCGGGTCCGGGGTACGGCGCTCACGGCGGTGTTCATCACCGGGGTCGGCATGTTCGGGGTGTTCCTGTTCCTCACGTACTACCTCCAGCACACCCGCGGTTACAGCCCTGCCAAGACCGGCCTGGCCTTCATGCCGATGTCCGGCTGCACCATGCTCAGCGCGATCGGCAGCAACATGGGGCTGCTCGGCAGGATCGGCGGGCGCCCGCGCATCGTCACCGGCATGCTGCTGTCGGCGTGCGGCATGGCCTGGATGACGAACCTGACGGCGACCGGCACGTTCGTCGTCGACGTCCTGCCGGGCCAGGTGGCCACGGGGCTGGGCATGGGCCTGATCACGGCGGCCGCGATGAACCTCGGCACGGCGGGCATCGACCCGCGGGACGCCGGCGTCGGATCCGCGACGGTCAACGCCATGCGGCAGACGGGCGGCTCCGTCGGCACGGCGCTCATGAGCACCCTTGCCGCCGGAGCCATCGCCCGCTCCCTGGCGGGCCGGCAGCCCACGCCGGACCTGATGGCGCGGTCTGCCCTGGAGGGTTACCACACGGTCTTCACGGCATCGGCGGCGATCTTCGCCGCCGGCGCGGTGCTGACCCTGCTCCTGCTTCCCGGCGGCCTGTCCACGGAGCGCGCACACGGCGCTCCCGGGGGCCGCCGCCCCTCAGCGCGGTGAGTGGGTGCCGGGGGCCGCGGGAGCCGCCGGAGAGACCGGCTTGGCGGGGGCCGCCGCAGAGACCGGCTTGGCCGGGGCCGCCGCAGAGACCGGCTTG
>NZ_JBFAJR010000004.1:171625-331516 GCF_040655295.1 Streptomyces sp. NPDC050448
TGGCCGGAGCCGCCGCAGAGACCGGCTTGGCCGGAGCCGCCGCAGAGACCGGCTTGGCCGGAGCCGCCGCAGAGACCGGCTTGGCCGGAGCCGCCGCAGAGACCGGCTTGGCCGGAGCCGCCGGAGAGACCGGCTTGGCGGGGGCCGCCGGGGCCGCTTCGGTGGACAGGCAGTTCGCCAGCGAGCTGCGGACCCGGTCGCCGGTCGAGAAGTGCTTCACCTTGCAGGAGTTCGTCCCGATCCCGCCGTCGACCTGGCCGTAGCCCGGTCCGATGGTCAGGACGCTGTCGTTCAGGCCGCGGACCGTGTCGTCGCCGGGACCGCCCAGGACGATGCCGGCGGACTCCGCGCCGACCGACTTGGGCTCGATGACGTCGTTCTCGCTGCCGCCGAGGACCCGGCCGCCGAGGTCGACGTTGCCCGTGCGGATCAGGTCGTTGCCGTCGTTGCCGAAGACCTGTCCGCCGCCGCGCTGGTACGCGCCGGGATCTCCCATCACGCTGCCGGTGGTGATCGTGTCGTTGCCGTGGTCGCCGTAGACGGAGGCTCCGTGCTCCGCGGTGCCCACGACGAGGGCGGTGATGATGGTGTCGTTGCCCAGACCGCCGCGCACCGACGAGTTGCCGTTGCGCGGGGCGAGGTTGTTGACCTGGAGCGTGTCGTCGCCCTCGCCGCCGAGCACCTGGGAGTCGATGAGCATGCCCTTGACGCGAATGTTGTCGTTGCCGCCGCCGCCGTAGATGATCGCGTTCTCGACGTCGTTCTCGCACAGGATCGTGTCGTCGGCCGAAGTGCCTCGCACCTCCTGTCCGGGCGGGGCCTCGACACCGTTGACGTAGCACCAGTGGGACGGCAGGGGTTCGGCGGCCCGGGCCGGGCCCGCGGCGAGCGAGGCGGCGACGGCGACCGTGCCGGCCAGGGTGTACGAGGCGGTGCGTAGGGTGCGGCGAGTACGCAGCATCGATTTTTCTCCCGAGTGGGGTGGGTGGGGATGTCGTGCGAAGGTGGTCGTCAGGACAGCTCGTGGCGCAGCGGCGTGAGCTGTTCGATGTCGTAGCGCATCCGCAGTTCGCGGATCGCTGCGGGATCCGGGGTGGCGCTCGCGTCGAGCAGCTCGAGGAGCTCCTCGAAGTACCGCTCGTGATCGGGCGGTGGTGAGGCCTGGAAGAACATCCGGGCCGGTTCGCCGGTGGGGTTCGCGAAGGCGTGCGGACAGCCGGGCGGAACCACGATGACGGTTCCGGGCGTGGCACGGACGACCTGACGTCCGTCGAGCGCCTCCCAGTGTCGCCAATCGTCCCCGGAACGCACGCGCGGCTCGAAGGCCATGACGTCGAGTTCACCCTCGAGGACGTAGAACAGCTCCTCACTACGGGTGTGCAGGTGTGCCCCGACGTCGAAACCGGGCGGTACGACGACCTCGAAACTCGAGGCCACCGAGGAGTGCTCCCCGGTGACCTTGAACGTGACCTGCTGGGCGTCGGTGTGCAGCTTGCGGCCGTGGCCCGGTGGCACGAGCAGCCCGTCGCGGGCGATGTGCGCCGTCATGACCAGGTCACGGGCAGACCTTCGGGCCCGCGGATGAGGGCCCCGGGCCGCCAGCGCAGTTCGTTCGGGGGGACGCTGAAGCGCAGGCCCGTGAAGCGGTCGAGCAGCGCGTCCACGAGCAGTTCGGATTCGAGGCGGGCCAGCATGTTACCGGGGCAGAAGTGGGGTCCGTACCCGAAGGAGACGTGCGGATTGGGGCTGCGGTCCAGGTGCAGTTCGTGGGGGTCGGGGAAGACGTCCGGGTCGCGGTTGGCCGCGAGGTAAGAAACATAGATCGCTTCGCCCGCCCGGATGAGCTGGCCGGCCACGGTGACGTCCTCGAGGGCGATCCGGGAGAGCCCGACCGCATTGCGGTGCGGGATGTAGCGCAGCAGCTCGTTGAGTGCCGAGGGCCGCAGGCCGGGCTCGCTCCTCATCCGTTCCATCAGGTCCGGCCTGGTGAGCAGGATGTAGACCATGTTGCCCACGTTGTTGGTGACGGCCTCGCCCCCGATCTGGATGAGCAGGGCGATTCCGGTCGCCTCCTCGGCGGTGACCTCGCCGGCCTCGACGGCCTTGACGAGGAGCCCGATGACGCTGTCACCGCCCGCCACTTCCCCGTCGCGCATGCGTCCGCCGAGGTAGGCGCACATCTCGTTCTTCGCCTGCTCGCTGCGTTCGGCGCCCTGCGCCGAGGAGAGGATCAGGGTGGTCCATTCGTGGACCATGGGCCGGTCGGCCTCCGGGACGCCCATCAGCTCGCACACGACGGCGAGCGGGAAGGGCGCGAGCAGGCGCTCGGTCAGGTCCACGGGCGGTCCGTCCCGCAGGATCCCGTCGACGAGGACGTCGAGCATCTGCCTGGCCCGCGTGCGCAGGCCCTCCACCCCGCTCGTGGTGAAGGCCGCGGCGACGGTGCGCCGCAGCCGGGTGTGGTCGGGCGGGTCCTCGAAACCGACTGCGCCCGGCGCCGGGATGAAGTGGGGGGCCAGGCGGGTGACATCGTGTTCCACGACCAGCTTGCGGCTGAACCGGGGATCGTTGGCCACCATGCGCACGTCTTCGAACCGGCAGACGAGCCAGGCCCACCCGCTTCCGTTCGGCATGCGGATCCGGGTGATCGGACCCGCCTGCATCAGTTCGGCGAGGACGGGGTCGAAGTCGACCCCGTCCAGGGCCGGGGTGGGCCAGTGCGTGATGGGTGGCCTTGCGGTTGCGGGGCCGTCCTTCAGCATTCTTCGGATTCCTCCCTCACCCGGTCCCTCGGTCAGAGGTCCAGCTGCCCAGTGAGATCTCTGCGGTGATGCCCGGGCCGAAACCGGCCAGCAGCCCCCGCGCGGCGTCAGCGGTGCCGTTTTCGTCGAAGAGTCGGCGCAGTGCGTCCAGGACGACGGCGCTGGCGATGTTGCCGTACTCGGTCAGTGTGGCCCTACTGAAGCGGAATGCTTCGGGTGCCACACCGAGGTACTTGCTGAGGTCATCCAGGATGCGGGGCCCACCGGCGTGGATGATGTAGAAATCCAGCGCGGCGGCGTCCCACCCATGGGCCTTGGCCAGCTCCTTGAGGGACGGGGCGAGCGGTTCCATGGTTCCGGGCACCCGCCGGTCGAGCTTGAAGTGGAACCCGGTGGACTTGACGTCGTACATGATCCAGTCCTCCGTCTGGGGGATGATGTACGAGCTGTTGCGGTGCAGTTCCATGCCGGTGCCGCCCTTGCCGCGCACGACGGCGGCGCCCACGCCGTCGCCGAACAGGCCGTTGGAGAGCAGGTTGCCGACCTCCAGGTCACTGGGCTGGTAGCAGAGCGAGCAGAACTCGCAGGACACGATCAGTGCGTTCGCCTCGGGGTAGGCGGTGCAGAAGTCGTGAGCCCGGTTGACCGCCGCCCCGCCCGCCGCGCAGCCCAGCTGGGCGATGGGGAGCTGTTTGGTGTCCGTCCGGAAGCCCATCGCGTTGATCATCCATGCGGTCAGCGAGGGCATCATGAAGCCCGTGCACGACACGTAGATGATCATGTCGATGTCCTTCGCACGCAGCTGGGCGTCCTCCAGCGCCTGCCGCACCACCGCCGGGACCCGCCCCTTGGCCTCGATCTCGTACACGGCGTTGCGCGATTCGAAACCGGGGTGCTTGAGGGTCTCCTCGATGGGGCGCACGATGTGCCGCTTCGCGACGCCGGTGTTCCGGATCAGACGCAGCGCCAGGTCGAGCTGCGGATGGTCCGCGTGCACGGACCGGCACAGATCCAGGGTCTGCTCCATCGTGATCACGTGCTCGGGCACGCACACCGTTGGCCTGCACAGAGTCGCCATGGGTGGCTCTCCTTTCGTGTCTGACACAGCCTCACGGACCTTCGGCCGATGCGCGCGCGGGACTACGGCGTTGGTGACATGAGCCAATCCGGTGACGCTGCGCCGTGAAGGCAGCGGAGCCTGTGACGAGAGGGAAGGGATGGCTGTGCCGATTTCCCGCGGAATCGCGCCTTGGGGGGTGACATCCACGCAGGGAGATGAACCATGACGTCAGACCCGCACACGGCCCTCAAGCCGGAGACGGACCCGGCCACGGGCGAACCGGTGCACTGCTGGAACCTGGACGACTTCGAGGCGCTCGACTTCGACCCGTTCCTGCACGACCGCCTGCGGGACAAACGGGCCGCCCGGATCCAGCTGCCGTACGGCCAGGGCAGCGCCTGGCTCATGTCGCGCTACGCCGACGTGAAGGCGGCCACCACCGACCCGCGTTTCAGCAGGCAGGAACTGGTCGGCCGTACGATCACCGCCTCCTCCCCGCACGCGATCGCCTCGCAGCAGGCGTCCATGAACTACGCCGATCCGCCCCGCCTCAACGACATGCGCCGCGTGGTCGCACGGGCCTTCACGGGCAAGAGCATGCAGAAGCTGCGGCCGACCGTGCAGCGGACCGCCGACAGCCTCCTCGACGCCATGGAGCGGCACGGATCGCCGGCGGACCTGGTCGAGCACCTGCACGGCCCGTTCCCGCTCGCGGCCGTCGCCGACCTGCTGGGGATGCCGCAGGACATGCGCAAGGACATGACCTCCTGGGCGAACGTGATCATGACGCCCGGTCCGGCCCCCGACAAGAGCACCGACGCCCTGAAGACGGTGCGCGAGTGCGTGGTCGCGCTGCTCGCCATGCGCCGGGAGAAGCAGAGCGACGACCTGGCCGGAGTCCTCGCCGGGGCCGCCGACGCCGGTGAGATCACCGAGCCGGAGGCCGTCTCCATCGCCACCGCGATCCTGGTGAGCGGTGCGCACGCCGTCCGCAACAACAGCGCGAACATGGTCTTCGCCCTGCTCACCCATCCGGAGCACCTCGAACGGCTGCGCGGGGAGCCGGAACTGATCCCCCAGGCCGTCGACGAGCTGCTGCGCTTCATCCCGCACCGCAGCGGCGTGGGCCTCCCTCGGATCGCCACGCGGGACGTGGACATCGCCGGCGTCACGGTCAAGGCCGGCGAGACGGTGTACTCCTCGTACCTGGCGGCCAACCGCGACCCCGAGGTCTTCCCGGACCCCGACACGCTGGACTTCGACCGCGGCCCCATCGCCCACATGGCCTTCGGCAACGGACCCCACCACTGCGTCGGCTCGATGCTGGCGCGGATGGAGTCCGAGATCATCGTCACCACGCTGCTCGACCGCTACCCGCGCCTCGCCCTGGCCGTGCCGCGCGAGCAGCTCGAATGGCAGTCCGGGGCGCTGATCCGCGGGCCCAAGAGCCTGCCGGTGTCCTGGTGATACGCCGGCACCGGATCAGAGTGGTCCGGGGCAGCCCGGACCACATAGAACTGGCGGCCCTCACGGCCGCCCTGCTCATCCTGGCCCGTACGGCCGATGCGCCCCGCGCGCCCCACTCCACCCGCCGCCGCCGTGCCCACTGGGACCGCAACCTCCCGTCGGTGGGGCACCATCCCGCGCACTCGTGGCGCGCCCGTCCGGCCTCCCCCTTCATCTAGCGGGGCCGCGTGCCGGCGGGCCGGCCGAGGGCTCGGCGCCGCGCGCTCGTGGAGAAGCCGAGCCGCCGTCGCACGGGGTGCCCGTCCGCCCCCGGCACCTGTTCGTGCCGGGGGCGGACGTGAGGCGGCCGTCGGCGGGAGGCGTCAGGCGTGGCCGGGCTTCGGCGCGGCCGACGCGGCCGGGGGCGCCGAGGCGGCCGGGCTCGCCGGGGTCTGCGGATCGCAGGTGACCTCGTCGCGCGGGGTGTAGTGCGTACGGTAGGTCTCCCGCTTGGCCTCCTGCCCGCCCTGGACGAAGACCCGGTCGACGGCGACGTCGAACCCCTCCAGCGGGGTCTGGACCTCGCAGGTCGGACCGGAGCCCGTGCGCTTGACCGGCGGGGTGACGTTCGTGCGCGGGCCCTGGGTCGCGCGTATCTCGTCGTACTTCTTCGTGCCGAGGAGGCTGATGGTCACCGAGGTGTCGGTGGACTCGGCCTGCACGTAGATCGCGTGGCCGGAGTCGTTCTTCCAGCGCAGGTCGAGGGTGCCCCAGGCGACCGTGGCCTCGCGGCCCTCGGGGTAGCGCTCGATGTAGAAGGAGTGGGCCCCGTGCTCCAGCGGATGGACGCCCGCGAAGAACATGGCGTTGTACATGGTCGTCGCGACCGCCGAGACACCTCCGCCGGGCGACTTCACGAACCGGCCGTCGTTGATCATGATGCCGTCGACGAACCCGTTCTCCTTGGTCCGCTCGCCGACCGTCTTGTTGAAGCTCCACGTCTCGCCCGGCAGCACGACGGAGCCGTTGATCTTCTCCACGGCCCGCCCGATGTTGGTGGTGCGGTACGGCGCGGCCGGGAATTTGACGGTGAACGAGGAGACCTTCTCCTTGATGCCGAGGCGCTGCGCGTTCTCGGCGGTCAGGCGCGGGGCAACCGTCTTCACGGCGAGCTCCCCGGTACGGGCGGCGGCGCCCGAGCGCGTCAGCAGCGGGACGACGGCGTCGGCGAGGGCCTTCTCGGTGACCTGTGCCCCGGAGCGCCCGTCCTGGACGACGACGGCCCGGCCGGCGGAGTCGACGTTGAAGGTGGCGCCTCGGGAGGGGCGGGTGGCCGCGGCCATCTGCCGGGCGACCGCGGGGTCGGCCAGCAGTGCCTTGGAGTCGAGCTCCGGCACCAGCCGGCCGTGGGCGTCGGGCTCGACGGCCAGGTGCCTGCCGAGCACGGCGGGGGTGAGGGTGACGGGGTTTCCGGCCACGGTGAGCGTGACCGGGCCGGACATCGCGGGCTCGGCGAACTCCTTCAGCGCCCGTCCGGTCTCCTGCTGCCCCACGGCGGGCGGCTTCTGGTCCACGGGGAGCGCGACCGGCCCGCCCTGCGGGCGCAGGTACGCGGCGCGGACGATGTCCGCCGCCCGGTCGGCGTGCACGGCGAGACCGGTGACGGGGGCGGTGGCCCGGGCCGTGCCGCCCTCGAAGGTGATCTCGCCGTCACGGGCCTCTCGTCCGGCGGCGGCGAGGCGGCCGACCTCGGCCGGGCTCGTCGGGCCGTCCGTACGGATCACGGGCTCGACCTCCCGCTCCTCGGCCGGGGCGAGCAGCCGCCCGATCACGGTGACGGGGTCCGACCCGGCCTGCGCGGCCCGGTCGGCGGTGGCGGCGGTGTCCAGGGACAGCCCGAAGGCCGCCGGGGCGGTCTTCTCGGACCGGTCGCCTATCCGCAGCTCGATCGGGGCGGCCGCGGCCGGGCCGAGTGCGCGGTCGAGGGCGGTCTTGGCCTCCGCACGGCTCATGCCGCCGATGTCGACACCCCGTACGTGGGTGCCGTCGGCGATGGCGTCGCCCGCCACGGCGAGACCGGTGAGGTAGAGGCCGCCGAAGCCGAGGACGGCGGCCCCGCCCGCGAGGGGCAGGGCCGTCCGCCGGTTGATCGTGAGGCGGTGTACGCGTCGCATGTCTCTCGTCTCTCCCGGTGCCGTGGGCGCTGGTACGTCGGTGTGGACCGGGAACCAGCATTCACCAATTCGGACGAACCGGGTCAAAAATGTGCCTGTTCTCACGAGGGGACAGGTCGGCGTGCCACCGGGACCAAGCCGATCGAAGTAAGGCCACTTGGCTTGGATTGGCCCTGTCCGGCCGTCCGGGTGATGCCACACCGTGAGGTCTGTCGGTCTTTGGCTCCCCGAAAGGCTCCACCGGTGCCCCTCGCCCCCGCCCGCCCCCCGCGGCGACTCACCCGTCGGCTCCTGCAGCTCTACGTCGGGCTCACGCTGTACGGTGCGAGCTCGGCGTTCCTTGTCCGCGCGGGTCTGGGGCTGGACCCGTGGGACGTCTTCCACCAAGGGCTCGCCGAGCGCACCGGGTGGAGCATCGGCACGGTCTCCGTGGCCGTCGGGGCGCTGGTCCTGCTCCTGTGGGTGCCCCTGCGGCAGCGGCCCGGGCTGGGCACCGTCTCCAATGTGTTCGCGGTCGGCCTGTCCATGGACGCCACGCTCGCGGTGATGCCGGATGTGCACGGCACGCTCTCGCAGGCCACCGTGCTGACGGCGGGCATCGTCCTCAACGGTGTCGCGACCGGCCTCTACATCGCCGCCCGCTTCGGGCCGGGCCCCCGGGACGGCCTCATGACCGGGCTGCACCGGCGGACCGGGCGGTCGCTGCGGCTGGTGCGCACCGGGATCGAGCTCACGGTCCTCGCGGCCGGCGTCCTGCTGGGCGGCACGGCAGGTGTCGGCACCGTGGCGTACGCGCTGGCCATCGGGCCGCTCTCGCAGGTCTTCCTGCGCGTGTTCGCCCTGCCCGGGGAGGACGGCTCCCCGGCCGGCGGTCGGGCCGGCGGCCGGGCTGAGGGGCAGGCAGGCAGTCGGGCCGAGGGCCAGGCAGGCAGTCGGGCCGGGGCGCAGTCCCCGGATGCCCGGGCCCCGCGCGTCCACTCCGGGCCGTAATTCCGGGTGCGTGGGGGCAAATCGCGCTGACAGCATGCAGCCATGAGCCCGACGCCTCCTCTCACCCACCCCGCTGCCGCTCGCGATTCCCTGGAAGGCCTGGCCCTCGGTGACGCGTTCGGGGAGCGCTGGTTCCCGCGCACCCGCCCCGGCCAGGAGGTGCTCCGGGCGATCCGGGCGCGCCGGACGCCGCAGGAGCCTGAGTGGCCCTGGACGGACGACACGGCCATGGCGCTGGCGCTCCACCGGGTCCTGATGCTCCACGGCGCCGTGCACCGGGACCAGCTGGCGGAGGCGTTCGCCGCGACCTACCTCGCAGACGCCTACCGCGGCTACGGGTACGGCATGCACGAGCTGCTGCCCGGGCTTGCCCGGGAGCCGTCGAGTTGGCGCACGCGCACGCGGACCCTCTTCGGCGGCGAGGGAAGCCTGGGCAACGGGGCGGCGATGCGGGTGGCGCCCTTGGGGGCCTGGTTCTGCGAGGACCTGGACGAGGCGGCGGAACAGGCCGCGTTCTCCGCCGAGGTCACGCACGCCCATCCGGAGGGGATCGCGGGAGCCGTGGCCGTGGCCCTGGCCGCCGCGCTGGCCGCCCGCAGCCGCAGCCGGCCCGCGCCGGACGGCCCGGCGCTGCTGCGGGAGGTGGCCGACCGGACACCAGCCGGGCCGATCCGCGAGGGCCTGCACCGGGCCGCCGCACTACCTGCGGACACCGGGCCGCGGCAGGCCGCCGGCGTCCTGGGCAACGGCCGGCAGATCCGGGCGAGCGACACGGTCCCCTTCGCCCTGTGGTCCGCCGCCCGGCACCTGGACAGCCTCGCCGACGCCCTGTGGACCACCGCGGAAGGCCTCGGCGATGTGGACACCACCTGCGCGATCACCGGCGGCATGGTCGCGGCCCGCACCGGCCTGACCGGCATCCCGGAGAGCTGGCTCACCCGCCGCGAGCCTCTGCCGGACTGGTTCACGCAGGCCTGACCGGCCGGCCTCACCCGACCTGACGGCGGACCAGCTCGTGGAACAGGCCCTCCGTATCGGCGAGCAGTGCGGCGGGCGGCCCCTGCTGGGCGACCCGCCCTTCCGACATGACGATCACCCGGTCGGCGTCCATGACGGTGGACAGCCGGTGGGCGATCACGATGCGGGTGGCGCGCAGGGCGCGGGTGGAGTCGGTGACCACGCGCTGGGCTTCGTTGTCCAGCGCGCTGGTCGCCTCGTCCAGGAAGAGGATGCGCGGTTTGCCGATCAGGGCCTGGGCGATCATCAGCCGCTGGCGCTGGCCGCCCGAGACCGTGCCGCCGCCGTCGGACAGCATGGTGTGCATGCCCATGGGCATGGCCTTGATGTCCTCGGCGAGGCCCGCCAGAACGGCGGCCTCCCCCGCCTCCTCGAGGGTGTACGTCCCGGAACCGCGGATGCAGTCGAGGATCGAGCCGGAGAACGGCTGCGCGTTCTGCAGGACGACACCGCACTGGCGGCGCACGGCCGCCTGGTCGAGTGCGGCCAGGTCCTGGCCGTCGTACAGCACGCTGCCGGAGGCGGGCCGGTCGAAACCGATGAGCAGGCGGAGCAGTGTCGACTTGCCGCAGCCGCTGGCCCCGACGACCGCGACGAACTCACCGGGCCGCACCTGGAAGGACACGTCGTCCAGTACGAGCGGGCCGTCGTCGGCGTACCGGTACGAGAGGTTCTTCACCTCGATGGCGCCGCCGAGCTCACCGGGCCGGATGCTGGAGCCACGTACCTCGGGGGTCGCCTCGAGCAGCGGCTTGACCTGCTCGAACATCGGCTGCACGGCGGCAGCCGAGATGAGGGCGCCGGTCAGCTGGGTGGCCGAGGACAGCATCATCGTCACCGCGGTGCTGAACGTGAGGAACTCACTGGCGGACATGCTGCCCCGGGCCGGTCCGGCCAGCAGCATGAACATCACGAGCGTGCACAGAGGCAGATAGACCGCGTTGAGGACCGTGACGACGTTCTTGATCCGGCCGATGCGCTGTTGCAGCTCGCGGGTACGGGCGAACTCCCGCGCCCAGGCGGCGTACGCGAAGCTCTCGGCCGCGGCCACCCGCAGCTTGGGCAGCCCGCGCAGGGTCTGGAACGCCTGGTTGTCGAGCTTGTTGCCGATCCTGATCAGCTGCCGCTGGTAGCGGAGCTGCCACAGCCCCAGGCCCAGGAAGACCACGGCGATGCCCAGGAGCATGGCGACCGCGGCCAGCGCCAGCGGCACGCTGTACACGAGCAGCAGCACGAGGTTCATCGTGCCGACGGTGCCAGCCTGCAGGGACACCGAGGCGATGCCGGACAGGACCGTGCGGATGGAGCTGATCCCCATGGCCGCGCCGGCCAGTTCTCCGGTGGAGCGGCCGGCGAAGAACGTCACGGGCAGCCGGAGCAGCCGGTCCCACACCGCCGGCTGCAAGGTGGCCTCGATGCGGCCCTCCATGCGCAGGATGGAGACGTTCTGCAGCAGCATGAAGGCAGCCGAGACCACGCTGGTCGCGATGAGCGCCAGAGCGGTCTGCACGATGAGGCCGTCCTCGGCCTGCGGCACGTACGCGCCGAGCACCCGGCCGGTGGCCACGGGGACGATCGCGCCCAGGCCGACCGCGCCCAGCCCGCCCACGACGAGGCTGCGCAGGTCCTTGCCGCTTCCGCGCACGCTGAAGCGCAGCAGCTGCAGCAGGCCCGGCTTCCGGTCGGGCAGCGGGCGGTAGAACATGACGGCGTGCGGCTCGAAGGCGTCCGCGTTGCCCCTGCCCAGGCGCTCCCGTGCGCCGGTGGCGGGGTCGACGGCCTCGTATCCGCCGCGCCGCCACAGCAGCGCGACGGGTGTCCCGTCGTCCGCGCGCCGGCCCACCAGGGGTCCGGTGTGCTCCCGCCACCAGCGCCCGCCGAGCCTGACGGCGCGGGTGCGGATCCGCGAGGCGAGCGCGATGCCTTCGACGGGGTCGGTCCGCCCGGCGGCGCCCGTCGGCTCGGTCAGGGCGATTCCGGCCTCGCCTGCCACCAGGCGGCACACGGCGAAGGTCGTGTCGTCGCCCGCGTCGCGGCGGGAGCCCCGGGAGCGGCCGATGGAGGCGAGCAGTGCGCGGTCCGCCTGGGTACGGGCGGCCTCGCCGGCCTCGATGCCGGCCGCGGTGCGGTCCTCGTGGGCGCGCTCGTCCTGCTCGATCCAGCGGTCCAGGGCGTCCAGCAGCCGGTACTGCTGGTCCACCATGCCCTGCCACACGGCCCCGTCGACGAGGAGCGTGCCGGCCGTGCCGTACCCCTGGTAGGGGTCGTACGGCTCGTACACGGCGCCGTACTGCACGCTCCCCGGGGGGATCTGCATCCACAGGATGTCCTCGTCGGCCCCGCCGCGGCCGGCGGTGGCCCGGCCCTCGAGCGGCGCCTGGTACAGCACGCGCAGACCGCGGCCGATGCCGCGGGCGAAGGCGTCCTCGAGGGGACTGGGCGCCGCGTCGGCGAACCCGCTGCGCCACGGATCGGCGTGCCACCCCCAGGCCCCGTCCGCGGGGACCCCCGGGGCTCCGTGCTCGGGGCGGTACAGCTCGCGAAGCTCGATGCGGCGCAGTACGCAGCCCTGCAGCGGGCGCCCGGTCAGAGTGTGGGCGGGGCCCTCGGCCGGGCCCAGGAGCAGCGTGCCCGACTCCAGCCGGCCCAGGAAGTGCCAGTGGCCCGCCTGTGCGGCATCGACGGCGAACAGGTCCAGCTCGCCTTCCACGACGAGCCACAGCACGAGCGGACCCTCGAGGGACAGGCTGCGCAGGCCCGTGCAGTCGACCGCCGAGCCGAGGCCGCCGAGGGCCGCCACGACCGGATCGGGCGCGAAGTGGGACTGGTGGGCCTGTGTCTGGTGGGACTGGTGGGTCTGGTGGGTCTGGTGGGTCTGGTGGGGGGATGTCACTTCAGTGCTCCTTCACCAGGTCGGCGTACGCGCCCTGCGCGGCGATCAGGTGCTCGTGTCGTCCGCGCTCCACTACCGTGCCCCGGTCGAGCACGACGATCTCGTCGCTGTCGCGGACGGTGCTCAGTCGGTGGGCGATCACCACGCAGGCGCAGCCGCGGCGCCGCAGGTTGTCGATGACGATCTGCTCGGTCGCCGCGTCCAGGGCGCTGGTCACTTCGTCCAGGATCATGACGCTGGGGCGGCGCACCAGAGCGCGCGCGATCTCCAGTCGCTGGCGCTGGCCGCCGGAGAAGTTGCGGCCGTCCTGCTCGACGCGGCTGTGGATGCCTCCGGCGCGGCGCGCGACCACGTCGTACACGGCGGCGTCCTGGAGGGCGCTGATGACGGCCTCGTCGGGGATGGAGGGGTCCCACAGGGCGACGTTGTCGCGGACGGTGCCCTCGAAGAGGAAGACGTCCTGGTCCACGAAGGAGACGGAGGCGGCCAGCGCCCCGCGCGGGATGTCCTCCAGCCGCATCCCGTCGATGCGGATGGCGCCCGCCCAGGGGGTGTAGAGGCCGGATATCAGCCGGGAGACGGTGGATTTGCCGCTGCCGGAGCCGCCGACGAGCGCGACCTGCTGCCCGGGGCCGACCGCGAGTGAGACGTTCTTCAGCAGAGGTGCGTCCAGCGGGCTGTAGCCGAAGGTGATGCCGTCCAGCTCCAGGTGGCCCTTGAGGCGGCGGGTGCCGGCGGGCGGCTCGCGGCGCGAGTAGAGCGGGTCGACGGGGAAGTTCTCGACGTCCTTGAGGCGGGCGACGTCGGCGGCGAAGTCCTGGATCCGTCCGGCCACGCCCCCCAGGCGGGTGATCGGCGCGGTGAAGCTGGTCACCAGGGCCTGGAAGGCGACGAGCAGGCCGACCGAGAGGTGCCCCTCCACCGCCCGCACACCGCCGATCATCAGGATCAGCGCGCTGTTGAGCGCGGCCAGCGTCGGCGCGACGACGGCCAGCCACGTGCTGGGGACGCCGAGCCGCTGCTGCACGTCGAGGGTGACCGCGTGCTGGCCGGCCCAGCGGCGGAAGAAGCCGTTCTCACCGCCGGTGGCCTTCATCGTCTCGATGAGCTGGAGGCCGCTGTACGAGGTGTTGGTGAGCCGGGCGCTCTCGGCGCGCAGCTTCCGGGTGCCGGTGGCCCGCACCCGCATGACGATCCGCATGGCCACGACGTTGAGCAGCGCGATGAGCACCCCGACGGCGGTGAGCTGCGGGTCGTACGTCCACAGCAGCACCGCGTAGAGCACGACCACCACGGCGTCGACTCCGGCGGCGGCCAGGTCCCGGGCGAGGGTCTCGGCGACCGCGTCGTTGGACTGCAGGCGCTGGACCAGGTCGGCCGGGTTGCGCTGGCTGAAGAAGGCGACGGGAAGTCGGAGCAGATGCCGCAGGAAGCGGGCGCTGCCGAGCGTCGAGGAGATGATGCGGCCGCGCAGCAGATTGGCCTGTTGCAGCCAGGTGAGCACGGCCGTGAGCACCAGGGCCGCCGCCATCGAGGCGAAGAGCACGCCCAGCAGGGACGTCTGGTCGCCGATGAGGAACATGTCGATGTACGTGCGGCTCAGCGCGGGCACCGTCGCGCCGACGGCCACCAGCAGGAGGCTGGAGACCAGGGCGGCGAGCATGGTGCCCGACGTGCCGCGCAGGCGGGCCGGCACGGCGCTCATGACGCCTTGCCTGCGGCCGGTGCGGCGGAAGCCCGGGCCGGGCTCGAAGACGAGCGCGATCCCGGTGAAGCCGGTGTCGAACTCGTCCATGGGGACGAACCGCCGGCCCTTGCCGGGGTCGTTGATGTACGCACCCCGTCGGCCGACGCGGCGGGCCATGCCCTCGTAGACGACGTAGTGGTTGAACTCCCAGAAGAGGATGGCCGGCGGGTTCACCCCGGCGAGCGCGGCCAGGTCCATCTGCATGCCCTTGGCCGTCAGCCCGTAACCGCGGGCGGCCTTGAGGAGGTTCCCGGCGCGGGAGCCGTCCCGGGACACCCCGCAGGCGATGCGCAGCTCTTCGAGGGGCACGAAGCGGCCGAAGTGGCCGAGCACCATGGCCAGTGCGGCGGCGCCGCACTCCACCGCCTCCATCTGCAGCACGGTGGGCGTGCGTACGGTACGGGGCGTGCGGCCCTTGGGGACGGCCGGGCGGCGGCGCCGGCGCCCGGCGGGCGGGATGCGGGGGGCCGGGGGCCGGGACCGGTTCGGAGAGGTGTGCTGCGGCACGGTCACGGGAGCAGCCAATCGACGGGGCGCTGTGCGGCGAGGTGGACGGCTCCGGTGACCGGTGTCGTGGAGTCGACGGGGTACGGGGGCCCGCCCGCGGAGGACCACCGGTAGCCGGACTTGGTCGCGGAGGAGCGTTCGAGCTGCACGAGCACCGCGACGGGATCGCCCTGGCGGGTGAACTGGGCGGCGAGGCGGGCGTCGCCGAGGAAGCCGGTGATCTGGGCCGCGGTCTGGGGAGCACGGCCGACTTCCTTGACGCGACCGCGCAGCACGCCGAACTGCTGCTGGGGGACGGACTGGACGTTCAGGTCGACGGAAGCGCCCACGCGGATCTCCGCGCCGCTCCCGCCGGGCACGTAGAGCACGGCCACCAGCGGGTCGTCCGTGTTCTTCACGCGTTCCACGGTCGCCACGTCCGCGCCCGTCGTGACGACCGAGCCCGTCTTGGCGAGCAGGGTCGTCACCCGCCCCCCGGCCACCACGCGCACGGTCCGGTCGCCCTGATCCGTGGCGACCTGGAGCAGGGGCGCGCCCGGGGACAGCAGCTGGCCCTCTTTGGCGAGCAAGGTGGTGACCTGTCCGGCGAAGGGGCTCTGGAGCAGATAACTGCCTTCGGCCCGCGTGAGGATGCCGGGTGCGCCCAGTTTGGAGGATACGGATCCGGTGAATGCCCAGAAACCCGCGGCCGCCATGACGACGACGGTGACGGCGAGAACGAGCCGGCCCTGCGGCCGCGCGAAACGTACGGGCAGATCGAGTTCTTCGGGCGATTGCAGCTTGGAGAGCGCCTTTTGACGGAACTGCACGAACTATCCTTCGCCTGCATTCATTGCACGGGCACCCGTGAACCCCGGAACGTATGCGTCCCGGGGTTCACGCGCACTGATATCCGGCTCAGAGGCCGAGGACACCGGCACGAACGCCGACGATTCCCTCGACCTGGCCGGGCAGGGCCTGCACGCCCTGGACCGTCTGCAGCGAGGTCACCGTGTTCACCACGTGGAACACGTCACCGGCCACGCCGCCCAAAAGGCCACCGGAAATGCTGACACCGCCGGAAACCGCGTCCAGTTCGTCGTCGGCGATCTCACGGGTCTCGATGTCGTTACGCATGATGTGCGCACCCTTCAGTTGTCTGATTGTTTCTCAAATGCCGTGGGCAGCCTGCGACAAGGCGGTCCGACCACTTCCGAATGCTTCGGTGGGCAGATGTAAGCACGCGAACGGGTCACGCGGCCAACCGTGTTGACGCCCTCTCTCATGCAAGGTGACCGTTCACACGGCGGGCTTTCCGATTGATTCGACGGATCACCACGCGTTCTCCACAAGATCGAGTAACACATACGGCCGGCCCGCGACTCCCATTCCCCAAATCAACCCAAACCGCCACCATTCACAGGGGCCGCCACCGCCTCACCGGGGAGAGATGTAACGGGAGGCACACCCTCCACTTTCACCGGGTGAAGATTTCCGGGAGCGGCATTCCGTGACGGGCCGATCACGGTCCGTGCCGATCGGCGCCCACCCGGCTAGGGTCGGCCCATGGAACGGGTTCGCAGCCGGGTGATCGTCCACGGCATGGTGCAGGGCGTCTTCTTCCGTGACACCTGCCGCCGCACCGCACTCGACCACGGCGCGGCCGGCTGGGTGCGGAACCTGCCGGACGGAACCGTCGAGGCGGTGTTCGAGGGAGACGCAATCACAGTCGCACGGATGGTCGCCTGGACCCGCCACGGCCCGAGCGGAGCATCCGTCACCCGCGTCGAGCTCCACGAGGAGCAACCGGAAGACCTCCAGGACTTCGAGATCCGCGCCTGACCGCCTGCTCGCAGCGCTGCTGGGAACGCGCTCCGGCAAGGACTTCCCGTTAGGGGTGTCCGGCGGATCAGGGCCCGGCCGTGATCCGCCGGACACCCCCAAGGCCCGGTCAGGGCTTGAGCATGCGGTCCTGCTCCACTGGGGGTGTGCCGCCGTGCCAGTCCAGGGCCTTGCCGAAGCGGATCAGCTCGCCGTACAGGGCGGGGTCGACATGCTCCGCGAAGACGAGGTCGAGCACCGCGCGGGCCGCGTCGCCGGGCGACTGGGCCTGGCTGTAGTCGCTGAACCAGGGCCGGGAGGTCGCGGTGTCGACCATTCCGGGGCATACGGCGGCGATCAGGGTGTCGGCGGCGAGGTCGTGTTCGCGGCGTGTGGCGGCGACCGCGCGCACGGCGGCGACCTGGGCCACCTTCGACGGCACGTTCAGCCAGCGCGGCCAGCCGGCCTCGGCGGCGGTGTTGTGGTGGATCGCGGTGCGCCAGGACTCGACGGCGTACTCGACCTGGTCCAGGCTCGCGCCGTCGAAGAGGTGGTGGAGTCCGGGGTCGAGGTGGCCGAGGGTGCCCAGGCTGCTGGCCACCACGAGCAGCCGGCCGCCGGGGCGCAGAACGGGGCCGAAGGAGCGCATGAGCGCGTGGGTGGCGGTGTTGGACACGTCGATGAACTCGTCGGCCCGTTCGGCCTGCGACTCCTGGGGCAGCAGGCGGGCGACGGCGTTGGAGATGACGACGTCGACGCCGCCGTGACGGGCTGCCAGTTCGTCGGCGAGCCGGGCGATGGCTTGTGTGTCGGTGACATCGAGGACCCGGCCCCGGACCTGGGCCCGGGTGCCGGGCAGCTGTGCCACCTCGTGGGCGGCAGCGGTGACGCGCCGGTCACTGCGCCCGGTGAGCAGGACCAGGTCGTTCGCTGCCATGCGGGCTGCGAGGCCCTCGACGAGGGCCCGCCCCAGGCCCTGGTTGGCGCCGGTGACGAGGGCGATGCGGGAGGTGTTCATGACGGCAACGGTAGAAATCCGTCGTGCATGAGTCCAACGAAACTTGCGCACAGCTGGTATGCGTAAACGTCATGGACTTCAGGGATGTGTCGCTGACCGCGCTGCGGGTCTTGCGCGCGGTGGCCGAGCAGGGGACCTTCACCGCGGCCGCGGCGTCGCTGGGGTACACGCAGTCGGCGGTGTCCCGGCAGATCGCCTCGATCGAGCGGATCGCGGGCTCGGAGCTGCTGGAGCGGCGGCGCGACGGCGTACGGCTGACCGCGGCCGGACGGGTCGTCGTGCGCCGGGCGACGCTCGTGCTCGACGAGATCGACGCGACCGCCCGCGAGCTGTCCGGCCTGCCCGCACCCGGCGGAACCGTACGCCTCGGCTGGCTCCCCAGCGCCGGTACGACCCTGGTGCCGCGCGCCCTCGCCGCGCTGCGGCGCAGCGATCCGCACGTGCACGTCATCAGCCGCGAAGGCACCACCCCGGCGCTGGTACGGGCCCTGCGGGCGGGCAGCATCGATCTGGCCCTGCTGGCGTCGGCGCCTCCGTTTCGCGCACCGGACGACGAATCGCCCCCACTGGCCCTGCAGACGCTCACGGAGCGCGCCCTGTGCCTGGCCGTGCCGGCGGCGCATCCGCTGGCCCGCGGGGACTTCGTCGACGTGGCGGACCTGCGCGGACAGCAGTGGATCGCCGGTCCGCCGTCCGGGCCGGACCGGCTGATGGGGGTGTGGCCGGGCCTGGACGAACGCCCCGAGATCGTGCACACGGCCCGTGACTGGCTGGCGAAACTGCATCTCGTGGCCGCCGGCTGCGGGCTGACCACGGTGCCCGCGGCGCTGGCGGCCGCGGCGCCGCCCGGTGTGCGCATCCTGGCGGTGCACGGGGGACCGCAGGAACAGCGGCGCCTGCTCCTGGCCCGGCTCCCCCAGCCGCCGGCCGAAGCCGTGGTGCGCCTTGCGGCTGCCCTGCGGGGCGCGGCCCTCGGCACCGCCCCGGAACCGTGACGCCCGGCTGCTGCCGGTCCGCTTCAGGTGGTGAAGGCGCGATGGTCGGTCCCGCAAGTCGCCGGTCGCAGAAGGCCTCTCGAAACCCGCGTCCTGTACGAGGCACCGGACCGCCACCGGTCAAGCTCCGAGCCCGGTTTTCGGGCCGGCCGCCGCCAGGGGTGCTTCGGGGCAGTCTGCCTTCGGGGACGACATACCGCTGCTCCTCGCCCTCGCAAGCGCTGCCGCCATGCCCCGTTTGCCGTGGGGGGCCCGGTCTCAGTCGGCCGCGGAGCCCGGATCGTCGAGTTCGTGCAGCCCCGCCGGGTCCTCGTCGGTCAGCACCTCCCCGGTCGCGGTGACGAAGCGCTGGGCGTGGCCCCGGTGGACGCACAGAAGTTGGTCGCGGGTGCCGGTCCGGCCCCGGTGCACAGCCAGCGCCGGACCGTACTTGCTGCTGAGCCCCGATATCTCGGTGTCCGTGCTCCACCCGGCGCCGTCGAAGGCGGACCACCATAGCTGCTGGCGCGCGGGGTCGCGGTGGACGCACATCAGCTTGTCGTCGAAGACGGCGAGGCCGATGTTGCTCCGGGTGCGGTGCCCGGGCAGCGCGCCTTCGGAGGTCCAGGTGGTGCCGCGCAGCCGGGACCAGTGGATCGCCCCGTCCTTGGGGTTGCCGTGCAGCAGGTGCAGGGCCCCGTCGTACACGGCGAGCGCCGGGGACCTCGTGGTGACGCAGCCGGGGACGGGTTCGGGGATGGTCCAGCTGCGGCCGTCCCGGCTGGTGGTGACCATGATGCGCTGGGCGGCGTCGGCGTAGGCGAGGTGGAGGGCGTCGCGGAAGACGGCCAGCGCCGGGCCGTAGACGCTCTCGGCGTGCGGGATCGGCAGGTCCGGGCTCCAGGTGCCACCGTCGTACGAGGTCAGCGCCATGCTCCAGTCGCCCGAGCCGCCGCGGTGCGCGCAGTACAGCCGGTCCTGGAACACGGCCAGGGCCGGGCTGCCCAGGGTGTGGTGGGCGGGGAACGGCTGGTCCTCGGACCAGCTGCCGTCCGCGCGGTGCGCGGTCCACCACAACTCGGGGTCATCTCCGCTGCCCTGGTAGATGCAGTACAGGTCATCGCGGAAGACGGCCAGGGCGGGAGCCTCGCAGACGTAGCGGGCCGTGAGCGGCACGTCGGCCCCCCAGCCTGCGCCCGGCTCGAAAACACTGAACCAGAGGCCGGTCTCGCGCGGCGGTGCGTCGAGGGCCACGGGCGCGAGGAGGGTGGGGACGGCCCACGGCGAGAGCAGGTCGCAGCCGGCGCCCCGGGCCGTCTCCCGGATCCGTTCGGCTCGTCCGGTCAGCCCCGCGGCGGCGGCTTCGGCGACGGCCGAGGGCAGGGATCCGGCGAGCACCTCCTCCACCAGGCCGGAGATGCCGCTGACGGGCCCGGAGCCGTCGGAGGGCGCGAGGCGGTCGACGGCCCGCTGGTCGAGGCGGAGGGCGAAGCCCCACCCCAGGAGACGAACCGATATGGTCGCCCCCGCCACGGCGAGTTCCCCGCCCGCCCGTTCCGCACGCTCCACGGCCTTGGCCGACGGGGCGTCCGCGCCGAACTCCGGTGTCGTGCCGCTCTCCCGCCGGGGGGCGGCGCCTTCGATCGTCATACTGTCTTCCTGCCTGCAGGGCCGCGGGTCTGCCGGACAGTTCGGCTTCCGCGCGGCGCGCGGGCGAACCGTCCGATTCCGCGGACGTGGATTCTTGTGGCCCGTGCCCGGCCAGGTGTGCGCCGGTCTGCGGGCTGCCCAACCGTTCACCGGGCGGCCCGGTGCGCAGAAGTAGTCGTTCGGCCGCCTGCCGTCACCTAAGGCCCTACCGGGCCGGGGGTGTTCGGGGCGAACGCGGAAGGCCGGTTCCGGTCAGGTCGGCGCCGCTGCGGTCTACGGGAGGGTCGGCCGGAGCGGGTGGCAGGGGCGGCTGCGCGGCGTGCGGCAGCGGGAGGATCCGGTCGCCCGCCCGGATCGTCCCGCCCCGGACCACCTCGGCCCGTAGTCCGCCGCGGTGCAGCAGGCCTCGGATCAGGCCGGGGCGGACCAGCTGTTCGAGGCGGGTGCAGGGTTCGCTGAGTTTGAGGCCGCGCAGGATCACGGCGCCGATCTGGAACTCCTGGCCCACCAGCGGGTTGAGCCGGATGTCGCGGCAGACGAGGTTGCGGCGGCATTCGGCGGGGGTGAGCGTGATGCCGTGTTCGCGGGCGAGGGCGTCGAGGGCCTCGGCTTCGATGAGGGTGACGTCGCAGACCCCGGATGCCCGGCCGGTCCCCCGGCGCCGGGGCCGGGGGCCTTCGCCCGCCCAGTAGTTGCGGTCGCCGGTCAGGCCGCGGCCGGTCACCGCGCGGGCCTGGGTGACGGGGAAGGTGGGCTCGCCGGTGCGCGCGGCGAGGTGGAGGGAGGTGATCCGGCCGGGTCCGGGCGGCGGGGCCTGCGCCATGGGTGGTTCACCCCTTCAGGAAGTTGTCCGTGAGGGAGCGAAGGGTGCGGAACTGGTTCACGTCGATCTGGTCGAGCTGCAGTTCCCGGCCGATCAGGTCTTCCAGCAGCAGGATGAACTCCATGAAGCCGAGCGAGTCGATCAGTCGGTTCTCGATCAGGTCGAGGTCCTCCGGGATCTCCTGGACGGTGGGGTTGCGTTCACGCAGCCAGTCCACGACCGGCTTGATCGTGTCGTCCATGGTCACCTCTCCTGGATCCGGTGCGGCTCTTCGGTCCTGTTCGTACGCGTGGCCCCCGGGGTGTCCGGGGAGCCTTCGCCGGTACGTCGCGCGCTCTCGTACTGCCGGCGGACCCGGGCGACGGTGACGGCGGCCGGGTGCCGGGCGGTGACACGGGTGCAGGACCGGCCGCAGTACATGGCCATCTCCTCGATGCGGCCGGTGGTGGTGTCGCCGGGGGCCGCCGCGCTGTAGCGCGGTACCGGGTGGTCTCGGCCGTCCACCCTGGTGGTGGCGATGAAGGTGGCCGGGGCGCGCTCTGCGGTGATGGTGAGGGGGTTGCGCAGGACACGGTGCGGGCGGTGCGGCCAGCCGATGTCGAAGAGCGAGGTGATGAGGGTGTCGTCGGCCACGGCCTGGACCACCCGCCGTTTGAACTCCGGGTGCGCGGTGGATTCCGCGGCCGGTACGAACAGTGTTCCGGCCATGGCCCCGTCCGCGCCGCGGGCCACGGCGCCCGCGAGGTCCCGTCCGGTCGCGATCCCGCCGGCTACGGCCAGGACCGCGTGCGGGTGGCGGGCCCGGACGGCGGCCAGGAGGCGGTTCACGGGCAGCCGGCCGAGCAGGTGGCCGCCGGCTTCGATGCCTTGGAGGACCAGCACGGCCGCGCCCAGTCCGAGGGCGGTGTCGGCGTCCGCGAGGGTGCCGACCTGGACCACCAGCGGGTGTCCCGCGGTCGCTACGGCCCGGACCGCCTCGGCGTCGGGCAGCCCGAAAGAGGTGACGAAGCCGCCCGGGGGCAGTTCGGGTAGGACGGCCCGGAGCTGTTCCAGGCAGGCGGCCGGTCCGGTGACCTCGGGGACCACGTTCACCCCGAACGGGCGGGCGGTGGCGGTGGCCACCGCCCGGACCAGCCGGGCGGCCCGCGCGGGCCGCTCCTTGTAGAGCGCGAGGGTGCCGCCGGCTCCGGCCTGGGACACCTCGGCGCACAGCGCGGTCCCGGCGACGGCGCCCATTCCCGCTTGCAGCAGCGGTAGTTCGAGGCCGAGCCGGGCGGCCAGCCGGGTCACGAGCCTTCCCCCGCCTGCCGCACCGCGCGGTACGCGGCGCCCAGGTCCCCTGCGAAGCGGTCACCGAGGGCGTGCACCCAGCGCTCCAGACCGAAGGCGACGCAGCCGGTGAAGGCCGGGCGGCCGGCGTGGTGGATAGCGCGGCGTTCGCCGAAGAAGTTGCGATGGTTGTTGGTGGAGGCGATGGCGGTGCCGTCGGTGTGCAGGTACTCGTTCTTGACCGGGGCGAGCAGTTGCATGACGGTGCGGGCGCCGTCCTTCTCGAAGAAGGGGTCGGTGGCGGACTGCCGGTCGAGGGTGAGGCCGAGGGCCGTGCCGAAGGCGGTGATCCGCTGCTGGTGTCGGTCGAGGTGGGCCCGTACGGCTTCGGCGGAGCCGACGCACACGATCTCCCGCATGGTGAACCCCCAGAGCCTGCGCAGCCCGTCGTGGTGGTCCTCGTTGCGGAAGCACTGTGCGACGGTGGTGACGAGGACGGGGGTGTCGGCGCTGGTGCCGGTGAGGTGCAGGAAGCAGCCGTAGCAGGCCGCGGAGGGCAGCAGGTGGGTGGCGTCGGCCAGGTCGGCCGCGGGCAGTGCGGTGACGCCGGGCGGGGCGCCGGCGAGGGCGGCGAGTCGGTCGGTGCGGGTGCGGGTGACCGGGCTGCCCAGGTGCGGGAAGTTGCGGAAGTAGTCGAGGGTGCCCAGGTCCTCGACTCGCAGCAGCGGCGAGAAGCTCAGTCGTCGGGCTCCGGCCTCGGTGCCCCAGCGGGTGAACACTGCGTCGAGCGCGTCCTTCAGCAGGACGGCGGGTTCGTCGAGGGTGGCCAGTCCGTCCCGGACCGACCAGCCTGTCCCCGTGTGCGCGGTGGCCGCGGGGTCGGTGTGCGCGGTGGCCGCGGGGTCAGTGACGGGCATCGAAGACCCCGATCCGGTTCAGGAAGTCGGTGGTCTTGTGCAGGACCTTGGCGTGGGCGGCCTGCCGGGCGGGGTGGGCGAGCAGCCGCCGGCGCAGCGCGAAGCCGTCCGCGAGGCCCGCGTCGCGGTAGACGGCCGGGTTGTAGAAGGACTCCATGCTGGTGGTGAGGTAGCGGCTGAGGTAGCTGCGCAGTTCGTGCCGGGTCACCTCGTTCAGGCCGCTGTCGAGGAGCCGCTCCCACAGCAGTTGCACCAGGCGGCAGCCGAAGGCGATGTGGCGGGACTCGTCCTGGTGGTGCAGCCGGTTGATGTGCCGGACGGTCTGGTGTAGGCGGCGGTCGGCGGCCAGGTGGACGTTGTAGTGGTCCACGATCTGTTCGAAGATCAGGATCCGGGCGAAGACCAGGAAGTTCTCGATGTCCGGGTCGCGCGGGGCCTCGGGGAGCTTGACCGACTTGTCGGGGTAGATCTTGGCGGCGTACTTGAGGCAGAAGGTGGCGAAGAACCACATGTGGTCGTTCTCCTCACCGATGAAGTGATGGAAGAACTCGGAGGGGAGTTCGAAGCCGGGTGTGTGGACGCGCCGGGTGACCTCGATGAGCAGTTCGCGGATGCCGTGCACGTTGAGGCTGTAGAAGTTGACGCTCTCCCAGCGGCTCAGGGCCTGGAGCCGGGCGGGGCTCAGTTCGTCCATCAGATCGGTGCCGTGGACGGAGAGCAGTTCGGGGGACATCCAGAGCTCGTCGGTGGAGATCGTGGGCGGCCAGTCGAATGTGGTGAACGGGTTGTAGTAGTCCGCGGTGGCCTTTTCGGAGAGCCGGTCGAGCAGGGCCCCGAACTCGGCGTCGGCGGTGGCGGTGCCGGTGCCGGTGGCGACTGGTCCGGTCGGCGGGGTGTCATGGGGGCGCATGGGCGTCAGTCCTTCCATCGAACGCCCGACAGAAGGGCCTGGTGGAGTTCGGGGGTGGATGCGGCTACGCAGGACCGCTGGTTGGCGATGCTCAGGTCGGTCAGGACGGTTTCGCCGAGCGGCTGTCCATAGCCGTCGGTGATGACAGCCCCGACCCTCTCGGCGAGGAAGACGGCCGCCGCGATGTCGTACGGGAACAGGTGCAGGACCCGGCCCTGGCCGACGCGTTCGAACTCGGGCAGCAGCGTCGGGTCGTCGCGCAGCAGCCGGTTGCCGATGTCCACGTAGGCGTCGAGCTGACCGGTGAGCAGCCGGGAGATGGACCAGGTGGCGCTGTTGAAGACGAAGACCCCGCCGGTGTTGGCCGAGCGGTCGATGAGGTGGCCGTAGGCCTCGGTCATCAGGCGGGCCGGGTGGCCGTTGAACTCCAGCGACCAGAACATCCGCGCGGGGTCGGTGGTGCGGGTCAGCGCCGGGACGGGGTGGTCGTAGCCGTGCGCGGTGATGCCCGGCGTCTCCAGGTCCCCGTAGAGATAGGCGCCCGTGCACAGTTCCATCAGCAGCGCATGCTCCACGTCGGCGATGCGTGGGCGCTGCGACAGGCGGGCGACGGCGACCGAGACGGTGGCCGACTCCAGGCCGGCGACGGCGGGTCGGGTGCCGTCGATGGGGTCGACGACCAGCAGGTGGAGGGGGTCCGTGCCGTGGTACTTCAGGCCGCGGTCCTCGGAGTAGACGGCGACGGGCAGGTCGTGGCCGGCGATGTACTGCCAGACGGCCGCTTCCGCCACCTCGTCGAGGCCGAACTGGGCGTCCCCGCCCGGCGAGTGGCCTCGGACCAGGCGGCTGCCTGCCTCGTGCCGGGCGGTGAGGACGGCTTCGCGGACGGCACTGGCGAGGCCGGTCACGTACTGCCGCATGGACGTGGCGGGCGCAGGGCTGCCGTGCTCGGGGCCGGTCATGCGGCGGCCTCGGCGGCGAAGAGGGCATCGAGGCGGTCGCAGAGCAGGTCGGCCTCGGCGCGGGTGAGGATCAGTGGCGGGCGGATCTTGATCACGTTGCCCCGGCCGTAGCGGGAGGTGCGCAGGATCAGGCCGTGGCCCATGCCGCGCCGGGCCAGGGCCTGGGCCCGTTCGCTGTGCGGGCGGCCTTCGTCGTCGCCGATCTCGATCCCGATCATCAGGCCGAGGCCGCGCACGTCGACTACGGCGGGGTGCAGGGCGGCCAGTGCGCGCAGCCGTCCCATGATGTGGGCGCCGACCTCCCGGACGTTCTCCAGGAAGCCGGGGCGGCCGATCACGTCGAGGGTGGTGGCCGCCGCTGCGGCGGCGAGGACGTTGCCGCCGTAGGTGAAGGAGTGGTGGTCGCTGCCGAGCCCGGACATCCGCTCGTCGGCGACGATGGCCGCGATCTGGGCGCCGGAGCCGCCGAGGCCCTTGGCGGTGGTCAGGATGTCGGGCCGGACCCCGTAGTGCTCGGCGGCGAACATCCGCCCGACCCGGCCGATGCCGGTCTGGATCTCGTCGAAGACGAGGACGATGCCCCGTTCGTCGCACAGGTCGCGCAGCGCGGGCAGGTAGCCGTCGGGGGGCACGATGTTGCCGCCGCTACCGGAGACCGGTTCGACGACCACGCAGGCGACACTGCCGGAACTGGCGTGGTCGAGGAAGTCGTTGATGCGTTCGACGCAGAGCATGCCGCAGCTGTCGGGGCCCGCCTGGCGGTAGAAGCAGCGCAGGCAGTAGGGGTCGGGGACCTGGAGCACGCCGGGCATCAGGTGGGGGAAGGGCGCCTTGCGGAAGGACTCGCCCGACATGGTGGTCGTCATCATGGTCTGGCCGTGGTGGCTGCGGAACAGGGTGATGACGTCACGGCGGCCGGTGGCGAGTTGCGCCATCTTGACCGCGCCCTCGTTGGCGGTGGAGCCGCCCGATACCTTGAGGTGCACCTTGGTCAGGTTCGGCGGGGTGACGTCGACCAGCCGCCGGACCAGCTCGTTGACGGGGGCGGTCTGGAAGGTCGAGGTGGTGTGCACCAGCTGTTCGGCCTGGTCACGCATGGCCTTGACCACTTCGGGGTGCCCGTAGCCGAGGCTCAGGTTGAAGGTGCCGGACGCGCAGTCGAGGTACTCGTTGCCGTCGGTGTCGTACAGGTGGATTCCCTCGCCGTGGTCCATCTCGTACGCGCTGACCGGGTAGTACAGGTGCTTCTGGGCGTAGCTCAAGGCATCGCTGCGGACGTCGCTGCGGGCACCGCTCTTCGTGTCGCGCTGGGCGCGCATGAGGTCGGCCATGTGTCTCCTGTCGACTTCCGTCCCGCAGGGCACGGCGCATGGCTTCGATATCCCCGGGACGTGGAAAATGATGTTCCCCGGAATGCGGGGCCGGAGTTCACACGTCCAGGACGAAGGTGAACGCGGCGTCCCAACCCTCGGACGTCTCGCGAACATTCATCAGACATTCTGGCCGGAAATACTTGTCCAGGTGGTTTCGGCGCTCGCCGGGAAAATAAAGCATCGTGGTCAGTACGGCCCCGCCGGGCGGCTGCACCTTCACGTGCACGTGCCGCGTCCGCCCCGGGTACACGGCGGGCAGCACCGTCTCCAGCCGCCACTGCCCCTCGGCGTCCGCGAACTGGTGGCCGCGCAGCCGAAAACCTTCGTCGTCGTAGACTCCGGCGTCCCCGACTTGCCAGAAGTCGAGCAGGGCGCCGGCGATCGGCTCCCCATCGGGAGTGCGCACGGCGCCGTGCAACAGCATCGGGACACCGTCCTCCGCATCACCCCGGAAGCTGGTCCTGAAGGGGGTGTCGGGCTTGTAGTACGGCCCTTCGCGCAGGGCAGGCGTGGGCGGCGTCCCGTTGCATCGAACGGTCGGCGTGAGCATCTTCAGGACATTTCCCGGACTTCCGTTCTCCACGGCGGAATTCTCCCTTGGTCAAGGATCTTTCGCTTCGGTCCAGGCAGACTAACCGGCGCTCCCGGTGTTGAGAAGAAGGCCGCGTGTCGCCTCTTCGCCATTCCTTGGACGTTTATAGCCACGTCTTTCGCGAGCAGCACGGAGAGCGGTTTCTCCGGGGAATGGAGCAGCGTACGAGCCGGATGGGAAAGGAGGGACAACCGGCGGCACGCGCTCGCGTCCGGCTGCGGTCGGTACCGGCCGGGATCAGTGCCGCCCGGCGGCGGACCGACGCAGCGCGGTGCGGGCGCGGGCGAAATAGGCCGGATCGGGCGGTGCCGTGAGGATGTCCGCGAGCGCGAAGAGGTCCAGCGTTCGGCTGAGGCCCAGCCAGCCCCCGGGCAGCCGGGCGCTCCCGCCCCGGAAGCCCTCGACGAAGCCCTCGGTGAAGGCGGGCGGGTACTCGTGGGCGAAGCGCAGCATGTTCCCGACGTCGAAGAGCGGGGAGCCGCTGAAGGCGAGCTCCCAGTCGAGCACGGCGGCCACCGTCCACTGTCCGGCGCGCCGCCGGACCAGGACGTTCTTCGGGTTGAAGTCGCAGTGCACCAGGCTGCGTGCACCGGCTACGGCGGCGAGTGCCCGGGGCCCCCGGCGGGCCAGGGCGCGCAGTACGGCCGCGTCCGCCCCGCTCAGCGGCCCGTCCGCGACCGCGGTGGCCAGACAACGGTCGACGAAACCGGGCAGGTCACCCAGCGGGTGGGGACCGTCCGCGGCCGGGACCAGCGAGGAATCCCCGAAGGCGCCCGGGCGGGGCAGCCTGACCCGGCCGATCCGCGCCAGCACTGCCCCGACGGCCCGGCCCAGGGCTCGCGCTTCACCGCTCACCGGCTCCTCCGCGAGTACCTGGCTGAGCGGTGTCCCGTCCACGAACCGGTAGAGCAGGGTGGGACGGCCGGTGGCCCGGCCGTGCGGATCGGCCGCGACGACCGCGGTCACCGGGACGGTTCGAGCCGCCGCCCGGCCGAGGACGGCAACCTCCACCGCACAGGTGTTGCGCGGGATCCGGCTGCCGCTGGGCCGGTAGCGCCGCAGCACATAGCGCTCCGTGCCCGGCGCGTCGGCGGGCTGGGCCGTGAGCAGGGCCATGTCATTGGTGAACCCGCCGGGCAGCGGGTCCATCTCGTGCAGCCGGGCCCCGGGCAGGGCGTGCCGGGTCAGCCAGGCGCGGGTGGCAGGGTCAAGGAGGCCCACCGGATCGGGGCGCGTCACACCACCCAGCCTGCCCGGCCCGGAGCCGTCCTCATGCGTCCGTTCCCCCCGATGGGCCAGCGCCGGGCCGTGGCCGTGCGGCGGCGGCCGCCCCGGCCGCCAGGACCAGCCCCCCCGCCGCTCCGGCGAGCCGGCCGAGCCGTGCCGGGACCACGAACTCCTCGGCCGCGTGCTCGGGCAGCCCGGGGTATCCGCCCAGTGCCGCGGTCAATTCGGCGCGGAGCAGCGGAAACAGCCCGGGGAGTTCCGCGACGCCACCGCCGATCACGATCCGCTGCGGCGCGGTCGTGTACACGATGCCCCGCAGCCCCGCGGCCAGGTAGGCCGCCTCCAGCCGCAGCGCCTCGCGCAGGGCGTCGCCGGTCAGCGCTTCGGCCGGAGTCCCCCAGCGGGCGCCGATCGCCTCGCCTCCCGCCAGCCCCTCCCAGCAGTCGCCGTGGAAGGGGCAGGAGCCGGGGAAAGCGTCGCCCGCGACCCGGGGCACCGCGAGGTGACCCATCTCCGTGTGGACCAGGCCGCTGACCACCTTGCCGCCGATCACCGCGCCGCCGCCGATGCCGGTGCCGACCGTGAGGTAGACGTAGGTGTCCAGGCCGCGCGCCGCGCCCCAGCGGCCCTCACCGAGGGCCGCCCCGTTGACGTCGGTGTCGATGCCCACCGGCACGCCGAGCGCGGCGGCGACCGGACCGGCGACGTCCACCCCGGACCAGCCGGGTTTGGGGGTGGCGGCCAGGTGGCCGAACTTGGCATGTCCCGGGCGCAGTTCGAGGGGCCCGAAAGACGCGATGCCGACCGCGTCCAACGGTCCGCTCTCGGCGGCCGTCTCCTGGAAGAAGGCGATGGCCCGACTCAGAGTGGGGCCCGGTTCACCGGTCGGGAACCGAATCTCGGCCTCGATCCGGTCGGGGGCCGAGCCGACCAGGCAAACGAACTTGGTCCCGCCGGACTCGATCGCCCCGAGCCTCGGCGCGCTCACGCGTCCACCGGCCAGCCGTCGGCGCCGACCGGGCCGGAGTGCGAGCGGATAACGACCTTGAGCGCGTCGTAGCGCGGTGACCGTCCGGGGCCGTTGTCCCCGCCCTGGGTGATCCCGCCGAGCGCGATGAAGGCGTCTTCGTACCGTTCGAGCGGGAACTCGTGCGTCACCAGCCGCTCCAAGACCGCTCCGCTGCCGGTGCCGGATCGTTGGGGCCCGGCAAGTGCGGCGGCCAGGTCCACGGCGACCGGGAAGATGTCGGCCCGGTAGTCCCCGGCGCCGATCAGCCGGATGCCCCGGTTGGTGAGCCGGAGCGGGCGCAGCGGCACGGTGTAAGTGTCGTCGAAGCCCATCACCACCACTCGGCCGCCGTCGTCGATCAACCGTAACGCCGCGTCCAGGCCAGTGCCCGTGGTGTCGAAGACGACGGAGGGGCGCTCGCCGCCCGAGGCCTTCACCACGGCTTCGGCCAGGTCCGTTCCTGCCACGTCCACCACGTGCGTGAACTGTTCGCGGGCCCGCTCCAGCCTGTAGCCGTCCGGTTCGGCGACGGTGACCCGGCGCGCCTGGCGGGCGGCGACCAGTGCGGTCAGCATCCCGATCGGACCCACGCCGAGCACCACCACGGTGTCGTCGAAGGTGACGGACGCGGCTTCGACGTTGTTCAGGACGCAAGCGAGCGGCTCGATCAGGACCGCGCTGCGGAAGGGCAGCCCGTCGGGAACCCGTTCGACGAAACGTTCCGGCAGGGTCACGGCCTCCGCGTACGTGCCGTCCCGGTCGACGCCGACCTCGGTCCCGGCCTTGTGACGGCAGAAGTTGGTCGCTCCCCGGCGGCACGGGACGCACCAGCCGCAGTACAGCGTCGGGTTGACCACCACACGGTCTCCCACCCCGACCGAACGCGCCTGCGGCCCTGTCTCCCGCACCACACCTACCGACTCGTGCCCGAGCACTACGCCCGGCCGGGCCGGGAACCGCCCGAGCAGGATCTTGCGGTCCGTTCCGCAGACCCCCGTACCGACGATCTCCACGACGACGTCATCACCGTTCACGAGTTGCGCGGCGGGCCGGTCTTGCAGTTCGGCGGAGCCTGGACCCAGATAGACGAGAGCGCGCACGAGACCTCCCCATCGGTGTTCGGGGGGCGACGCTAGCGCAGCCGAACGCGGCCGGAAACGGCGCCTCTGAGCCACTCCGCGGCCGCGGCTGGCCCGGCCCCCGGCCCCGCGGCTTCTGGGCTGGCCGGAATGCAGGCTGGTCCCTGACCGGGGCGCGCGTTGTCGCCGGCGCCGAAGACGTCTGCGTGGTCCAGCCGCCCGGTCGCGGCTCCCGTACGCGCGAACGGCCCGTCAGCGCCCTCACCCGGCTCACCAGGATGGCGGCCCGCGCACTCGCTGCCACCCGTGACGACCGGCCGACCGCCTTCCTCGGGCATTCCAGCGGCGGCATCTACGCCTTCGAAACCGCCCGGGCCCTCGCCCGAGCCAGCCGACCGCCCCGCCGGCTCGGACTCTCCGCCAGCGCTGCCGTCCATCAGGCCGGACGACTTGCGTCGCGCCGGCCTGGAAAGTTCCGGCTCCCCCGGCGGGGGCTTACGACGGGCGTGAGGCGATCGATCTGCCCTGGCCGGCCCCGTACCTCCTCTGGGCCCAACATCCAGGCGGTGTCCGCCAAGCCCGGCCACAGCCGACACCGCCTGACGCGTGCAGATTCGTCCGGATGCCGTCAGCGGCCGGCGTACGGCAGCAGCGCCATCTCCCGCGCGTTCTTGATGGCCGTGGCGAGGGCACGCTGCTGCTGGGCCGTCACCCGGGTGACGCGTCGGCTGCGGATCTTCCCCCGGTCCGAGATGAACTTCCGCAACAGGTCAGTGTCCTTGTAGTCGATGTAGGTGATCTTGGCCGCGTCGAGCGGGTTGGGCCGGGACTTCACGGGCTTGCCGGGGTGCGGGCGTCGGGCCATGGGGCAGCTTCTCCTTGCAGGAACGATTCGGTTACGGCCTCGCCGGGCCGTGTTCAGGTCTGTGCGGGTATCAGGCGGCGTCGAGGAGGGAGTCGAACGCGGCGGGCAGGTGCTTCCAGGCTTCGCGTCCCGACCCGTACTCCGCGTCCGTCAGGAGGCAGGAGTCGAGGAGCTGTTCCAGCCCGTCCCGGTCCAGGCCGGGCGAGGTGAAGACGAGGTGCTGGCAGCAATCGCCGTGATCGGGGTGCCAGTCGAGCGCGGCCGCCGCCCGGCGCATGGGCGGGACCATGCCCCAGGCCGCGTCGGGCAGTGACGCCAGCCACGGCCCGGCGCTCTCCACGCACAGCGCTCCGCCGGCCGCGTCCCAGGCGAGCAGCGTGTCGGGGCGGTCGGCGAGCCAGAACCGGCCGCGGCTGCGGGCGGCGGCGCAGCACAGGTCTTCGAGTGCCTGGTAGAGCCGTTCGGGATGGAAGGGCCGTCTGCGGCGCCAGACGAGCGTGGTGACGCCGGCCTCGTCGGCTTCCTGGGGCAGGAGCGCACACGCGGGGTGTTGTGCGGCCGCGGCGGCTTCGACGTCGAAGCCGGCGAACGCGGCCCGCGCGAGTTCGACGGACGCGGCCGGCACCCGGCGCGCGGTGGGGTGCAGCTGCGCGAGCAGGGCATGGTCCTCCTCGACGGCCTCCTCACTGTCGACGACGGCGAGGACGGGCGCGTACTCCAGCTGGCGGGCCCAGGTGTCACCGACGGTCCGCTGGTCGGTGGGGGCCGCCGCAAGGCCGGCCTCGGCCAGGTCGTCGCCGTTCGCGAGATACGGCAGGACGAGCGCGGGGTCGACGGCGGTGATCACGCCCGTCAGAGCCAGCCGGTCCCCGCCGTGACCGGCGATGACTTCCGCCATGGCCTTCGGTTCGACCGAGTCCCACAGCTCGACCACGGCGAGACGGGTCAGACCGCTGTCCGCCATCCGCTCCAGTTCCGGGACCAGGTCCTCGCGCAGTGCGCAGCACGCGCAGTCGTTGACCAGGGGCGTCTCGCTGCGGGAGAGAGTGCCCGACGCGTCGCGGATCAGGCGGAGCACGGTGCCGTCCGGTGCGGCGGCCAGGTCGTGGTGCAGCGCCACACTGCCCGGAACCGCTTGCAGGAGGCGCTCTACGACCTCCTTCCGTGCGTCGGCGTGGAGACCGGCGACGATGACGACGGGAAGCTGGTGGTCGTGGGCCATCAACGGGCTCCGTAGCGGCGCTCGAACTTCTCGACGCGACCGGCGGTGTCGAGCACGCGAGCGGTGCCGGTGTAGAAGGGGTGGCTTGCGGAGGAGATCTCCACGTCGACGACCGGGTAGGTGTTGCCGTCCTCCCAGTCGACGGTCTTGTCGCTGGTCATCGTGGAGCGGGTGAGGAACGCGGTGCCGGAGGCGGAGTCGCGGAAGACGACGGGCGCGTAGGCGGGGTGGATTCCGGGCTTCATGGCAGGGGGGCCTTTCGATGAGTCGGGGCGGGGTGTGCGGGATCAGCGCTCTTCGCGGAAGTCGACGTGGCGGCGGACGACGGGGTCGTACTTGCGCAGCACCAGCCGGTCGGGGTCGCCCGGGCGGTTCTTGCGCGTCACATAGGTGAACCCGGTGCCTGCCGTGGAGCGGAGCTTGACGATCGGGCGGATCTCGTTGCGTGCCATGAGGCTAGTATATGACACTGGTTTTCATTACCAACAAGCCCGCAGTCCTCAAGAAAGGCGGCAGCATCCATGTCAGCCCACTGCCAACTGACCGGCGCCAAGCCGGGCTTCGGCAACGCCATCTCCCACTCACACCGGCGCACCTCGCGCCGCTTCGACCCGAACATCCAGCGCAAGCGCTACTGGCTGGCGAGCGAGGGGCGCCACATCCGCCTGACGCTGAGCGCCAAGGCGATCAAGACGGTGGACGCGATCGGCATCGAGGCGGCCGTGACCCGGATCCGCGCACGGGGAGGGAAGATCTGATGGCGAAGAGGAGCAAGATCGCGCAGAACGAGAAGCGCAAGGAGATCGTCGCGCGGTACGCCGCCCGGCGGGCCGAACTCAAGGAGGCCATCCGGCGCCCGTCCGCCACCGCGGCAGAACGGGAGGCCGCCCTCGCGGAGCTGCGCCGGCAACCGCGCAACGCCAGCGCCACCCGAGTGCGCAACCGCGACAGCGTGGACGGCCGCCCGCGTGGCCATCTGCGCAAGTTCGGGCTCTCGCGAGTGCGGGCCCGGCAGCAGGCGCATGCCGGCTTCCTGCCAGGAGTGAAGAAGTCGTCCTGGTAGGCGACACCCGGACCCCAGACCCGACCCGCTCGATCGAGCACTACCCGCACACTGCCCCGCGAGCAATTGGGGCAGATTGATAATAGGAACCATTTTCATATACCTTCTCCGAGTCAGCAGCCCTACCGAGGAGTCCCACCATGGCCGTCCCCAAGCGGAAGATGTCCCGCAGCAACACCCGCCACCGCCGCGCCCAGTGGAAGGCGACCACGCCCCAGCTGGTGCCGATCACCGTCGACGGCTCCGTCCACCAAGTCCCGCAGCGCCTCGTGAAGGCATACGAGCGCGGCCTCATCCGCCCCGAAGGCTGATCCCGTGGCCTCGTACGACCGCCTGCCGGTGACGGTTCTGTCCGGCTTCCTCGGCGCCGGCAAGACCACCCTGCTCAACCATGTCCTGAGCAACCGCGAGGGCCTGCGGGTCGCGGTGATCGTCAACGACATGAGCGAGGTCGACATCGACGCCGCGCTCGTGCGCGGTGGCGAGGCGGCGCTCTCGCGCACCGAGGAGCGGCTGGTCGAGATGACCAACGGGTGCATCTGCTGCACCCTGCGCGACGACCTGCTGGAGGAGGTCGACCGGCTCGCCCGCGAGGGCCGCTTCGACTACCTGCTCATCGAGTCCAGCGGCATCTCCGAGCCCATGCCGGTCGCCGCCACCTTCTCCTTCCCCCGGGACGACGGCGCCACCCTCGGCGACCTCGCCCGCCTCGACACCATGGTCACCGTCGTCGACGCCTCGAACTTCCTGCGGGAACTCGCCGGCGGGGACGAACTGGTGGCGCGCGGCCTCGACCAGTACGAGGACGACGAGCGGACTGTCAGCGATCTCCTGATCGACCAGGTCGAGTTCGCGGACGTCATCGTCCTCAACAAGCTCGACCTGATCGGGCCGGGCGACGCCGCGCGACTGCGCGCCACCCTCGCCCGGCTCAATCCCGAGGCCCGGATCGTGCCCGCCGTACGCGGCCACGTCGCGCTCGAACAGGTCCTGGGCACGGGACTGTTCGACGTGGAGCGGGCCCAGCAGGCCCCGGGCTGGGTCAAGGAGCTCAACGGCGACCACGTCCCGGAGACCGAGGAGTACGGCATCTCCTCACTGGTGTTCCGCGCCGACGCGGCCTTCCACCCCGGCAGGCTGTGGACGTTCGTCACCAAGGGCCTCGACAGCGGCATCTTCGGGCGGATCCTGCGCTCCAAGGGCTTCTTCTGGCTCGCCAGCCGCCCCCGGGTGACCGGCCTGTGGTCCCAGGCCGGCGCGGTGGCCCGGTTCGAGCCCTCGGGGGCCCGCGGCCCGGACACCGCCCAGGGCCAGGAACTGGTCTTCATCGGCACCGGACTCCGCGCCGAGGCCCTCCGGGCGGCCCTCGAAGCCTGCCTGCTCGGCCCGGACGAACCAGTCCCGGCCGAGGACGACTTCCCGGAGTGGGAGACATACGGCATCGACGACGCCTGCGAGCACGAGCCCGCCGCCACTCCCGTGACGACGGCAGCCTGAGACTCCGGGCTGGGCGGTGGTCGCAGCCACGGCACCGCCCAGCCCGGCCCCTCCCGCAATGGCGGCCTGGCCATGACGGTGGCCCGCGTGCAGCGGGCCGAGGGGATAGGTGGAGTCTCCTGGGGTGGGTTCGATGTGGAGCCTGAGCTCGAATGGGTCGATGCCCGGGCCGGGGCGGGACAAGGAGGCGTGGCAGACCCCGATCGAGGACTCAGCCGTCCGTGGGCGGCGCGTCGTGGTAGGGGTTGCGCGGTTGTCCGACGGGCTTCAGGACACCGACCTCCATGGCCGGGACGGGGTTCTCCACGGGGACGTGCTCGGCCCGCCACACGCCCGTGACCTCGACCCAGGTGTCGTTGTCGGGTGCCTTCACGCCGTGCATCTCCACGCGCAGGGTCCGCGCGTCGGCCGCGCAGCAGCTGAGCTTCAGGCGGTTGAGGTACCAGGTGTCCGGGCTCTTGCCGGCGGAGACGAACCCCAGCAGCCGGACCTCGCGGCCGCCCAGGGTCTTCGGCGCGTGCACGGAGCGTCCGATGAACTCCTGCAGGGCCATGGGCGTGAACGGCGCGTCAGCCAGTTCCTCGTAGCCGGTCTGCTCGACGCCGGACGCGGCCCCGCCCCGCGAGGCCGTGTACGAGCCGAGCGCCGGCGGGGCTACGAACATCAGGGTGAGGGCGGGTACGGCCAGGAGCCAGGCGACGTGCGTGGCACCCCCGTGCCCGTGGTCGTGGTCGTGGTCGTGGTCGTCGTGCGCTTCTGTGTCGTCGCCCGGCGGCTGCCGCAGGCGGCGCACCAGCTCGACTCCGAGCCCCGCGAAGCCCAGGGCGAGCAACAGCGCTCCGGACGCGACGAGGTACGGCCGCAGTCCTTCCTTCACGTACCGGAGGTACACGTCGCTGCGCACGGTGGTGTGCAGCAGGCCCGTGCCGGTCAGCACCAGCAGGAGGGGCGAACCGAGTCCGCTCAGCAGGCGAGCGCGTTCCGCACGGGCGGGGGGTCGTCCGGTCACAGGAATACCACTCCGACAATTACGCAGCAGAGGATCGCCACGACGAACGTGCCGGCGCAGAACCGCACCGCGAACGCCCGTCCGAAGGCCCCCGACTGCAGGGCGATCAGCTTCATGTCCACCATCGGGCCCACCACCATGAAGGCGAGGCGGGCGGTGGGCGAGAAGCCGGTGAACGACGACGCGACGAACGCGTCCGCCTCCGAGCACACCGACAGGAGCACCGCGAGCGCCGCCGCCACCAGGACGCCCAGCCATGGAGACCCGGAGAAGGTTTCCAGGACGGACGGCGGTACGAGGACGTTGAAGGTCGCCGCGGCCATGGCGCCGACCACCAGGAACCCGCCCGCCTGCAGGAAGTCGTGCTGCAGCCCGCGCCGGAAGGCCTCCAGCCGGCCCGCGCCGGGCGTGTGCTCCGCATGCCCCGTCGGTAGCCGCAGCCACTCCTCGCGCCCCCACCGGATCCACAGCCAGCCCATGACGACCGAGGTGACGAGCGAGGCGCCGAACCGCGCGGCCACCATCTCCGGCTTGCCGGGGAACGCGATCGCCGTCGAGACGAGCACCACCGGGTTGACGGCGGGCGCGGCGAGCAGGAACGTCAGGGCCGCCGCGGGAGCCACGCCCCGCCGCATCAGGCTGCCCGCGACCGGCACCGAGGCGCACTCGCAACCCGGCAGCACCACTCCGGCGGCACCGGCCACCGGAACGGCGAGGACGGGGTTGCGGGGCAGGATCTTGGAGAAGACCCGGGCGGGGATGAACGCGCCGATGGCCGCCGAGACGACGGTGCCGAGAATCAGGAACGGTACGCCCTGCATGACGATGGCCACCAGCAGCGTGCGCCACGCCTCGAACGCCGCAAGCCCGAGCAGCCGCTCCACCCACGGTCCGGCGAGCACCGCGACCACCACGGCCCCGACCAGGGCCGAGCCGACCGTGCCGGTCGTCGGCCGGCGCCGTCGCCCCGAGTCGTCCTCGCCGCCATGCGGGTCGAAAGGAGGTGGTGGTGCCGTCGCCGCACTCGCCGAGCCCTCAACCATGCTGCGTCCCTCGCTCTTCAACCTCCGGGGCGCGGCGGAACGCGCCCAGCCCGACCGGAGGTGGCCCGGCGCGAGCGGGCACAGACTAGCCCACGACAATCATATTCATCTATCGCTCAGCGGCTTGAGCAGGACAGGAGGGCCGTGTCGTTTCTGACGTGATCTCGACGCAGACGACCGGCAGGAAGTTCCACGTCTCCTACAGCGTCTCGGCCGCCACCCGGCTGATGCACCGCCTCGGCTTCACTCCGCAGGTCCCCGCCCGCAGGGCCCCACCCGCAGGGCCGCGGAACGCGACGAGCAGGCCGTGGCCAGTCAAGGCACCGCTCGTGCTCGTGTGGGACCGGCTGAACACGCACCTGTCCCACACGATGCCGACCAGATCGAGGCACGCGAGTGGCTGACCGTGTTCACCCTGCCCGCGTACGCGCCGGAATTGAACGCCGTCTCTAGTACCAGTGGGCCCACGTGAAACACAGCCTCGCGAACCTCGCCAGCGTCGCGCTCGACCGCCTCGAGACCCTCGTCCGCAACCGACTCAAACGACTCCAGTACCGCCCCACCGTCCTCGACGGCTTCCTCGCCGGAACCGGACTCTCCCTCGGCCTCCCACCACCATGACCCTCAAGCACCGAAGTCAGTAGCGCCTCAACTCCCCCTCGGGCCACGGTTCGTAGTCGCCGACGGCGGAGTGCGAGAGGGACTCGCGCTCGTACAGGTCAGCCATCATCTCGGCCCACTTCCAGGCGGCCATGCCGGGATCGACGAACGCGGCGCCCAGGTCCTCCCTGAGTGCTCTGGCGAACCCCGGCGGGGCGATCTCGGAAAGGACGACCACCTCGGCGCCGTCGCGTCGGACCGCGGCCCGTGCCTCTTCGCGAACCCGCTTGAAGAAGGTGGTCGGATCGGCCTGCGCGGCGGGAATCGACATGTCCACCGCGCGCACCGAGGCAAGGTGCCGCTCCATTCCCGCCAGCAGAGCGTTCTGTTCGATCTGCGGCGTCCATTTCCGGCGCCCGACGATGACCGAGAACCGGTGGCCGAGGGTGGAGGCCAGCAGCATGCTGGCCTCGCCCATGCCGATGACGGGCAGCTTCACGCACTCCCGGAGCACACGCACGCCGACGTCGAAGAAGCATCCGACCACGGCTGCGTGCGCGCCTTCGGTTTCGGCTTCGCGGACCAGTTCGGTGACCGGACCGATCACCCGGTGCCCGGCTTCGCGATACTCCAGGTGGGGTGGCCCGTGCTGGAGATGGCGCACGACGGCGCGGTGATGCGGGGCACGTGACGCCTCGATCGCGAGTGTCACTTCTTCGTCGAATGCTGCCGTGCCGACCGGGTTGATCCACCAGATGGTTCCCATGGAGGTCTCACGCCTGCCCGGCACAGGCGCCGAGGAGGACGTCGTCGCGGCGCCGGGTGAGCAGTTCTGCCAGCGCCGGCACCCGCACCCACTCCACCGCACGGGCGAAGTCTTCCCGGGAGGAGTGCAGTTGCTCCACGTATCTGCTGTGCATCATCGCCGCCACCGCCGAGATCTCCGGTCCGAGCCGGGCGTTGAGCAGCCACCGGCAGTACAGTGCGACATGGGAGAATGCCCACGTTCCGTGCAGGAATCCGAATACCGGTCGCTCCGTCTGCAGCCACGGTGCATAGAATTTCGCGCCACTGCGGTGGATTTCCCCTGCGATGTCCAGTGCGGAAAAGAGGTCGTTGAGCTCCGTGTGTGCCGCCTCGTGGATGAGTTCACGGCTGACGTAACGATGCTCGGTGAAATAGTCCAGGTGCGCGGTGGCCGGTAGTGCGCTGGTGGTCCAGCTACGGATTTTCCCATTGTTGGGCGTCAATTCGGCGATGAGTGCGATGATGCGGGTGTTCCGCAGTACCGTCGCACCGAACCCGGCGTCGACCGCAGTACCCAGGGCGCGGGTGACCAGGCCGCGGTCAGCGGCGGCGGCGGTCGTGCAGAGCTCGGGGGAGACAAGCGCGACAGGAGCAGAGGCATGGGCGGCGTCCTCGCCAAGTGACGCGTCATCGGTGAGTTCCCGCCACGCGGGATGCATCACTATGATCGGCATGCCCTGCGCCCGCAGCGGGCGCAGCGACGAGGTTTTGCCGGTTCGCAGCGCCATCGCCGCGTCGACCGCCTTGCGGTCCCCCTCCCGCACGGCCCGGCTCACCCCTTCGAACACGTGATGGGCCAACGCGTACCGCAGGGGAAGATCACAGTTCGCGGCACCGCCCCAGGCGTATTCGTCCTCGGCTCCCAGGGTGCCCAAGAGACCGTCGATACGTTCGATCTTCGCTTGCCGATAGGCGTCCACCTGTGCACGCAGATCGGCCGGCAACGTGAAATTCGACATTCAGCATCCCGTGATCTCGCTGATTCGTTGCCCGAATGACCGCTCGTGCGCGAGGGCGGCAGGTCTCAACCTGCCGCCCTCCCTTCGCCGTCAGCCGGCAGAGACCACGCAGGGGGATCCCGTCTCTTCACTCAGGCGCCAGGCTTGTGCGTCGCCGTGCGGGGTGTGGACAGTCGGGCGAATAGCCGCCTCATCACGACGAAACTCGTCGAACAGTCTTTGAAGGTCGCCGAAGTCAACGCTATTGCTCATTCTGGCTCCTTGTGGCAGGGCCCCCGATGCCACAAGTGTTAGCGTCGCCGGTTTTGCTGTCAAGATCTCGTCCCCGTGGTCTCAGCTTGATCTTTACTGACTTCGGCGCGTCAGGGTGAACTGTCCCGAAGTTCCTGATGGGCGTGGTGTGGTGGCTGTATCTGATGGTGTGTGAGGTATGCGGATGGGGGCGGGCTGACAGCTGAGGGTCGGCTGCGCCGGGAGTCGGTGCGGATGCAGGCGGCTGAGCTGTTCGAGCAGGGGATCAAGCCGTCGGAAGTGGCACGGCGCCTGCGGGTGAGCCGGAAATCGGCTTACTACTGGCATGAGTTGTGGCGGGACGATGGTGTGCGGGCTCTGGCCTCCCGCGGGCCGGGCGGGTCGC
Source organism: Streptomyces sp. NPDC050448 (assembly GCF_040655295.1). Taxonomy (NCBI): domain Bacteria; kingdom Bacillati; phylum Actinomycetota; class Actinomycetes; order Kitasatosporales; family Streptomycetaceae; genus Streptomyces; species Streptomyces sp. NPDC050448. The sequence goes on from NZ_JBFAJR010000004.1 coordinate 211,527, forward strand.
GGTGCCGTCTGTCCCCGCGGTGTCTGGAGAAACTGGCTACGTATCTGGAGCAGGGTCCGGCCGTGCACGGTTGGGTGGAGGACCAGGTGTGGACCGCGGCGCGGGTGGCCACGCTGATCGGCCGGAAGTTCCACGTCTCCTACAGCGTCTCCGGGGCGACGAGGCTGATGCGCCGGCTCGGCTTCAGCCCGCAGGTCCCCGCTCGGCGGGTGGCCGAGCGCAACGAGGAGGCTGTGACGGTGTGGAAGGAGGCGACCTGGACGGAGGTAAAAGAGCGCGGGCGGCCTGCGGAGGTTACATCTGCTTCGAGGACGAGGCAGGCTTCACCCGCCGTCCGCCCAAAGGACGCACCTGGGGTCGGCGTGGCCGCACCCCGGTCGTGACGGTCAGCGGCCGCCGCTCGGGACGCCTGTCGGTGGCCGGGCTCATCGCCATGCGGCCCGGCGCACCCGGCTGTGCCACCGCCTGCGCACCCACCCTGCGGGCAAAGGCACACGCCGCAGCATGGGCGAGCGCGACTTCATCGCACTGATCGACGGCGTCCACCAGCTCGTAAAGGCGCCGATCGTGCTGGTCTGGGACCGTCTGAACACCCACGTCTCCCACGCCATGCGCGAGTTGATCGCCGAGCGCGCCTGGCTGAAGGTGTTCCTGCTTCCCGCCTACTCGCCCGACCTCAACCCCGTGGAGTGGGTCTGGGCACACGTCAAACGCAGCCTGGCCAACCTCGCGGTCATGGCCCTCGACCGACTCGAGGCCCTCGTACGCAACCGGCTCAAACGCCTGCAGTACCGACCCGACACCCTCGACGGCTTCATAGCCGGCACCGGCCTGACCCTCGACACCCCAATGTCACCCTGACAAGCCAAGTCAGTAGCCGCTCGAACCTGCTTCACGCGGTACTTGAGCCAGTCGGAGCGGTGTCCCGCCCGGTACGGGGAGGTGCGTGCTCGTTGGGCCGGGACACGAGGTCACGGAGGGGCCGAGCAAGCTGGTCGGGTTCGCCTGGCCGGTTCGGCAAGCTCAACGGACGAAACCACAGACGTTGGCGGGCGGGCACGGCCTGCCACCGCCGGGGTCGTTGGTGAGCGCAATCAGGAAGCACACCGCCACCATCAGCAAAAAGCCGCCTATGGCGACCCACAGCGCATTGCGGCCCCACCAAGCCGTCATCTTCTCGCGCCGGATGCGGCGAGCCGGGCCGGCCGCGTCGTGACGGTCACCCGTCATGATTCCCCCCAGGATTGCTCACTCTGTGGACATGAGTACCCGGGCTATTCCCACCTCTGCCCGACGGCATGCGGATCGCCCGGGACAGTTCACCCTGACGCGCCGACGTCAGTAACAGCTTGCCCTCCGCTCGCGCGTCCGTCACCGCGAGTTCGGCGGCGGTGTGGTCGTAGTGGCGGCAGATGCCGCGGTCCGCACGCACCTGCCGTACGCGGCTCCTGAGCCGCTTGCGGGGCAGGGCGGCGTCGTTCAGGGGTTCTGTCCGGTTTGATCACGTGATGCCGAGGGTGGCCAGCGGTCGGGTGGCGTCTCGGCTGTGTTTGCGCAGGCCGGCGGCGATGTTGTCGCAGCCGGTCAGGCGGAGGGCGCCGATGGCCAGGTTGCGCAGTGCCGCCATGGCCCGGGGCGCGGTCCCGGTCCGCACGCGGGAGGCGTCTTCGGCGAAGGTGGTGTCGCGCACGTGGTGGATCTTGTTCTCGATGCCCCAGTGTTCGCGTACACGGTGCGCGATCTCGGGAGCATCGGCCTGTTCCGCCGTCAGGTCGGTGACTGCGTAGACACGTTCCAGGGTGACCTTCCCGGTGGTGACCGTCCGGCGGCGGCGCACGATCTGCACGGCCTGGGCAGCGTGGGGGAAGTCGAGGCCGCGGGTGACGGTGCAGGTCTTGACGCGGCGGATCTCGTCACGGCCGTGCTCCGTGGCGCGGGTCTTGTCCAGCAGCGGAACCTCCCGCCAGGGCAGCTGCTTCAGGTGCTGGTGCAGCAGCGGCTGATTCCCCTTGATCATGGCGATGTAGTGGGCCTTCTTCTCCTCCACCAGGAAGCGGGCATGGGCTGTCTGGGAGTGCAGGGCGTCGAAGGTGACCACGGTGTCGGCCAGGTCGAGGTCGACGAGCATCGGCCGGAAGACGGTGATCTCGTTGGTCTTGGCGCCGACCTCACGCTGGGCTGCGACCAGGCCGGTCCCGGTCATCGCGGCCAGAAGGTGGACCTGGGTGCCGTCGACGCGGCGCGCGCCGCGAACGGTCTTGCCGTCCACGGCCAGCGAGCGGCGGGCGCGTCTGCCCAGGTCATGGTCGGGTGGCGGGCGGTCGGGGTCGCGGGCGGCGAGCCAGGCGCCGATCGCCGCGTCGAAGGCGTCGCCGTCCACGCGCTGCAGGATTCGGCGCACAGTAGCTTCGGTCGGGGCGGTGGGCCCGGCGGGTTCGCGGCTCGGGCCGCCGAGGGCGGTGAGCACGGCGGCCGGGGCGTCGGCTGCCCATTCCGCGATCGCAGTCAGGGATTTCGCGCCGGCCAGTACCGCGCACGCGGCGAGGGCGAGGACGAAGGCGAGGGGGTGGCGGCGCCCCTTGGCCCTACGTGGATCGGGAACGGTCGCGAGGCGGTCCAGCAGCTGCGGGTGTTCCCCGGGCTCGGCAGGGCGGCCGGTGGCGAGCCAGCCCAGGCCGGCGGGAATGGGCGATGATGATCGGGCAGGCACGGTCTTCCGCCTTGTGATGACAGCGGCCGAGATCCTTTCCCCGCGTACGGCCGCGGGTTCCCCGCTGGCGGGCGGTCCCCGCGGACGGCCAGTTGGACTCCCCACCGGAGGACTGGCCTGTACGCAGGGTGATCGTCGCCGAGGGATGACCCGGGCCGTGGTGGCGAGGGGCCCGGGCTGGGGTTACCCGGCGGTCGGCTCGGGGTGGATCTGCTCGATGCGGTCGCGCTTGGTGTACAGGTCCCAGTAGTGCTCGGCGAGGTCGTCGGGGTCGACGAGCGGGCCGACGCCTTCCGGCAGTGATGCGGCGGCGATCTCTCCCATCTCGCTGCGGGCGATGAACGCCGCGATGGACAGGGTGCCGGCGTAGGCGCCAATGTCGGCGAGCTCGCCGTTGAGGGAGTACAGCCAGTTGCGGGCGGCGGACATCAGCGGGCCCACGCCGCTCATGTAGGGCCGCGGCTCCACGGCGGTGTGGCCGGTGGTCATCAGGAACGCGCCGTCGCCGCGCTCGGCCCACTCGGGCAGCACCGCGCGGACCACCTCGACCGGCGTGAACAGGAGAAGCGGGCTGTCCTTCTGCAGGGTGACGGCGTCCAGCTTGGTAGCGGGGGCGAAGCTCTGCTCACCGCTGATCGGCCCGTACTCGATGACGTCGATCCGGCCGAACCGTCCGTGGATGACGTCGATGAGGGCGGGTACCTCGGCGGGCTTGGAGAGGTCGGCGGTGAATCCGGCCGCGTCGATGCCCTCGCCGATGAGCTGTTCGACGAGTGCGTCGAGGCGGTCCTTGCGGCGGGCGACGAGGGCGACGCGGAAGCCTTCGCGGGCGAAGCGCCGGGCGACGGAGGCACCGAGCCCGGTGCCGGCTCCGAAGACGGCGATGACCTTGGACGTGTCGGGCATGGGGATGTCTCCTTGGGCTTTTTTGGGGTGTTCTGGCTGTTCAGCAGGGGTTCGAGGTGGGGTGGGTCAGCCGCGGGCGTTCCACACCAGCGGCGCGCTGCGGATCCAGGTCTCCTCGTCGACGGCGTCGAGGAGGAAGCGGGCGAGGTCGGCCCGGTTGATCCAGCGCCCGGGCGTGGTGACGTCAGCGTCGCCGACGCGCAGGGGGCCGGTGGCGGGCCTGTCGCTGAGGGCGACGGCACGGGCGAGGGTCCAGTCGGTGTCGGAGGCGCGCACGACCTGGTCGACGCCGGTGTGGTCGGTGAAGCCGACCTTGATGTTCGACAGGTTGATGAATGCCTTCATCAGCGGGTTGAGGCGGGCCCAGTCGTCGCCGGCGCCCTGTGAGGAGGTCAGGGCGATCCGGCGGATGCCCTGTTCGGCCATCACGGTCAGGGCGTTGCGGGCGGCGTCGGTCATGAACATCGGCGGGCTGACCGGCTTGGCCCAGGGGTTGTCGGAGGCGCGGGCATTGTTCAGCACGCTGATCACCGCCCGGGTGCCGTGGGCGGCCTTGCGGATGTCGTCGATGTTCGCGGGCGTGCCCTGGATCAGCTCGATGCCGGTCGGGGCGTGGACGGCGGAGGGGTCGCGGACGAGGGCGCGGACGCGGTGGCCGCGTTCGGCGGCCTGCGCCAGGACGTGGATGCCGGTGCGGCCACTGCCGCCAAGGACGAGCAGGTCGGTCATGGGAAGTCATCGCCTTTCATGGGCGGAGGGCCGGGCGGCGGGAGCCGGCCGGGGACGGATTCGGAAGGATCAGAAGGAGTACGGGCCGAAGCGGCCCCAGGCCACCACGACGGCCAGGGCCAGCAGCACGGCGTTCATACCGATCGCGATGTACTCCCGGCGGCGGAAGTGGAAGGTGCCGGCCAGCGCCATCACCACCGTGAGGCCGACGGCGGCGAGCGGGGTGAGGACCACCGCGACGCCGGTGGCGGCGGGCAGGACGAGGCCGAGCGCGGCGGCCAGTTCGACCGCGCCGATCAGCCGGACCGTGCCCGGGGCGCGGTCCTTGGCGTAGGGAAGAGTGCCGGCGAGCTTGTCAATCGGCTGGGTCGTCTTCATGACGCCGGCCATCGCGAACACCGCGGCCAGCAGTCCCTGCAGGACCCACAGCAGGACGTTCATCGGACTCCTCGGTTCTGGATCACGGGGGCTATGGGGGGATTCAGCCGTGTGCGGGGACGGCACAGCCGTCCGAGCCGCAGCCCGGGGCGTCACCGCCACCGGCGACGGGGGTGAGGGGGTGGGTGTCGCCCCAAGCGGTGCGGAGCAGGTCGAGCAGGGTGTCGCTGTCCTGGGCACCGGGGACGCCGTAGCGGCCGTCGACGACGATGAACGGGGCACCCGTCGCGCCGAGGCGCTGAGCGCGGGCCGCGTCGTCGCGGACCTGCTCGCGGTAGCGGCGCTGGGCGAGGGCCTGCCGGGTCTGCTCGCGGTCCAGGCCCAGGGTGTCGGACAGCGCCAGCAGGTCGTCCGGGGAGAAGACGGGCTCGGCCTTGCCGAAGTAGGTGTCGAAGATCGCGTCCCACGCTTCGCGGTTCTTGCCCTGGGCGGAGGCGTGGGCGAGGAACTCGTGGGCCAGGTCGGTGTTGCCGACCTGGTTGTCCAGCACCCGGTAGGGGCTCAGTCCCTCGGCCGCGGCCAGTGCCTCGATCCGCCGGGTCGACGTCTCGGCCTGACTGCCGCCGACACCGTGCCGTCGCAGCAGAGCCTCGCGGACCGAGAAAGTGCGGTCCTCGGGGAAGCTGCTGCTGAGCGGGAACGAGTGGCGGACCACCTCCACCTCGCCGGCGTGCTCGAACCGCTCCACGGCCTGCTCCAGGCGGTGATGGCCCAGCCCGCACCAGGGGCACGTCACCTCGGACCAGATGTCCACCTTCACCGCGCACCTCCAATTCTTACGACTTGTTCGTAACGCCATGGTGGCCCAGTATGGAAGGCGATACAAAAGGCACATCCGTGTGCGTGCCGGAGAGGAATGTGCGTGATGGAACGGGCAAGCGAAGTGGCGACGACCGGTGAAGCGAAGACGGTCGGGGCGGCGGCGATCGGACCGTGCGCGGCGATCCCCGCCGAGCACATGGCCTTCATCCGCGAGGTCCTGGACCGCGTCGGCGACAAATGGAGCCTGCTGCTGATCGCCGTCCTGGAGCCGGGCCCGCTGCGCTACACCGACCTGCAGCGCCAAGTCCCCGGGATCTCCCAGCGCATGCTCACCCTCACCCTGCGCCAACTCCAGCAGGACGGCCTGATCTCCCGCACCGCCTACGCCGAAGTGCCCCCGCGCGTCGAGTACACCCTGACCCCGCTCGGCCGCGGCCTCCACGAGATCGCCACGTCCCTGGTCGGCTGGGCCGCCGCCCACCACGACGAGATCCGTGAGAACCGGGCCCGCACGACCTCAGCGCAGCCGAGTACGACTGCACGCGCCTGAGCTACCGGAGACCGTCACCGACGGTAGCGAAACACGCGGTCACCCGACTCCCCATCAGTGGCCGCGGGTGGAGGATTCCCACTGGCCACCGACAAGGTGATCAGGGACTCGACACCTCATGATCACTCGGAGACCGTGCCTGCCTCCGTTCCAGCCCGATCCGCGAACCCCACGGCCACGTCAGCTGCCTGAACCGGCATCAAGACGGACACATCGCCCGAACGACGCCGCCCTGGCTTGCGGGGGCGGTGGGACCTCTGGAGCCAGGGCCGTGTCGCCCCTGATGAGGGCGACAGCCCTTCGCGGTCGTACGCCCGGTCAAAAGATGGCAACGGTTTTCATTAAACATTGATGTGAAAATCGTTTTCACCTACGTGGCTGGTGTCACCGCATCGCCGGCACGTGTCCGCTTCCCGTCCGGCACCGCCCGAAGGAGCCCCAGCATGTCCGCCGTCCCCGCCCCCCGTTCCGCCCGCCCGTCCGCGAGGCTCGTGCTCGTCGCCGCAACCGCCGCCCTGACGGCCGTGACAGCGACCGCCTGCTCGACCTCCTCCTCGAAGGACGCCAGCAACACGGCCGCGACCGGCAGCAGCTCGGGCAAGACGATCCAGGTGGTGGCGGCGGAGAACTTCTGGGGCAGCATCGCCTCCCAGCTCGGCGGCAGCCACGTGAAGGTGACCAGCATCATCACCAACCCGGACACCGACCCGCACGACTACGAGCCGACCGCCGCCGACGCTCGCACCGCGGCCGGTGCCCAGTACTCGATCGTCAACGGCATCGGCTACGACGCCTGGGCCGACAAGCTCCTGACCGCCAACCCCGGCAGCGGGCGCACCCAGTTGCAGGTCGGCGACCTGGTCGGCATCAAGCCGGGCGGCAACCCGCACCGCTGGTACTCCCCGGACGACGTCCACAAGGTGATCGAGCAGATCACCGCCGACTACAAGAAGATCGACCCGGCCGACGCCGGCTACTTCGACCAGCAGAAGACGACCTTCGAGACCAAGACGCTGGAGGGGTACAACAAGCTCGTAGCCGACATCAAGGCGAAGTACGCGGGCACCCCGATCGGCGCCTCCGAGTCCATCGTCACGCCGCTTGCCGAGGGCCTCGGGCTGAAGATGCTCACCCCGGAGACGTTCCTGGACGCGATGAGCGAGGGCTCCGACCCCACGGCCAACGACAAGGCCACCATCGACCAGCAGATGAAGAACAAGGAGATCAAGATCTACGTCTACAACTCCCAGAACTCCACCCCGGACGTCCAGGCGCAGGTCAATGAGGCGAAGGCGGAAGGCATCCCGGTCGCCACAGTCACCGAGACGCCCACCCCCGCCGACGCCGGCTTCCAGCAGTGGCAGACCGCCGAACTGCAGGGCATCGAACAGGCCCTGGCCAAGGCGACCGGGAAGTGAGCTGACGCCATGAACCCGATAGCGAAGGCCCACGAGGCCGTCACGCACAGCGCCCACACCATCCCCGACGGCCGGACCGGCGGCCACGACACGGCACCGGACAGCGGAAACGACCCCGTGGTCGCCCTGCGCGGGTCAGCCGTGCGAGTCGGCGGCCGGACGCTGTGGTCGGGCGTGGACCTTCGCATCGGGACCGGCGAGTTCACGGCCGTGCTCGGGCCCAACGGCGTCGGCAAGTCCACCATGATCAAGCTCCTGCTCGGCGCACTCCCCGGGGCGGCCGGCGACGTGCTGGTGCTCGGCGCCCGGCCCGGGCAGGCCAACGACCGTATCGGCTACCTGCCGCAACGTCGCAGCTTCGACGCCTCCCTGCGGATCCGCGGTGTCGACGTGGTGCGCCTTGGCCTGGACGGCGACCGGTGGGGGGTGCCGCTGCCGTTCCCCAGCGCACGTCGACAGGCCGCCCGCGCACGCGTGGACGAGGTGATCGAACTGGTCGGGGCGTCGGCGTACGCACACCGACCCATCGGGCAGTGCTCGGGTGGCGAGCAGCAGCGCCTGCTGATCGCCCAGGCCTTGGTCCGCAGGCCCGACCTGCTCCTGCTGGACGAACCCTTGGACAGCCTCGACCTGCCCAACCAGAGCGCGATCGCCGCGCTGATCGGGCGCATCTGCCACCAGGAGGGCGTGTCGGTGGTCATGGTCTCCCACGACGTGAACCCGATACTCCACCACCTGGACCGGGTGGTGTACCTGGCCGAGGGCGGTGCCGCCGCCGGCACGCCGAGCGAGGTCATCACCTCCGAGACGCTGACCCGGCTGTACGGCACGCCTGTCGAAGTGCTGAGGACCTCGGACGGGCGGCTCGTCGTGGTGGGCCAGCCGGAGGCTCCCCCGGTGCACACCGATCGGCACGACACCCCGGGGAGCGGTCATGGTGCCGGCTGAGACGGGGGCACCGGCCTGGTCGTGGAACCTCCTCACCGACGTCCAGGAGATGTGGTCGTACCCCTTCATGGTCAACGCCTTCCGCGCGGGCGCAGTCGTGTCCGTGGTCGCCGCGGTCGTGGGGTGGTTCGTGGTGCTGCGGCGGCAGACGTTCGCCGCGCACACCGTCTCCGCGGTCGCCTTTCCCGGCGCGGCCGGGGCGCTCCTGCTCGGAGTGAGCGCGGTCTACGGGTACTTCACGCTGTGCGTGGCCGCCGCGCTGGTCATCGCGGCCCTGCGCGGCGGCCGTGAGCATGAGGAGTCGGCGCTGACCGGGACCGTGCAGGCGTTCCTGCTCGCATCCGGGTTCCTGTGCACCGCCCTGTACAGGGGGCTGCTGGAGGGGCCGCAGACGATCCTCTTCGGCACCTTCCTCGGCATCACGTCCTCGCAGGTGACCGTGTTGACGGCGGTCGCCGCGGTGGTGCTCGCCGTGCTGGCGTCGATCGGACGGCCGTTGCTGTTCGCCTCCGTCGACCCGCAGGTGGCCGCCGGACGCGGGGTGCCGGTCCGGGCGCTGTCCGTGGTCTTCCTCGTCCTGCTCGGCGCGGCCACCGCCGAGGCGAGCCAGATCACCGGAACCCTCCTGGTCTTCGCCCTTATGGTGATCCCGGCCGCCACCGCGCAGGTCCTCACCGCCCGCCCGGCCTTCAGCCTGGTCCTGGCCGTCCTGCTGGCGTTCGCCGCCACCTGGGTCGGGCTGACCGCCGCCTACTACTCGCCCTACCCCCTGGGCTTCTTCGTGACCACGATCGCCTTCGCCGGATACCTGCTCGCCCTGGGCTGGCGCTCGCTGCACGCGGCGCTCGGCCGCCGGATCGGGACCTCGCCCGCCGTCAGGGAGGTGACGGCATGACCCTCCTGCTCGCCGCCTCCCCGCTGTCCCATCCGTTCTTCCTGCATGCCTTCCTCGCCGGGACCGCCATCGCCGCCGCCTCGGGCCTGGTCGGCTACTTCCTGGTCCTGCGCGCCCAGGTCTTCACCGGCGACGCGCTCAGCCACGTCGCTTTCACCGGCGCGATGGCCGCCCTGGCCTTTGGATACGACCTGCGCCTGGGGCTGTTCGCCGCCACCATCGCCATGGCTCTGCTCTTCGGCGCACTTGGCCGCCGGGCGCGCCCCGACGACGTGGTCATAGGGAGCGTCTTCTCCTGGATCCTGGGCATGGGAGCCTTCTTCATCACCCTCTACACGACCTCCCGCAGCGCCACCAACGGCACCGCCGGCATCAGTGTGCTGTTCGGCTCCATCTTCGGCATCTCCGCCGGCAGCGCGGTCGTCGCCGCCGCGGTGGCCGCCGGGGTTGCCCTGCTGGTGGTCCTGATCGCCCGGCCACTGCTGTTCGCCACACTCGACGAGGCCGTCGCCGCCGCACGCGGGATCCCCGTCCGCCTCCTCGGCTACGGCTTCCTCGCCCTCGCCGGGATCAGCGCCGCCGAGGCGACCCAGGCCGTCGGCTCCCTGCTGCTGCTCGGCCTGCTCGCCGCCCCCGGAGGAGCCGCGATCCGGCTCACCGACCGGCCCTACCGGGCGCTCGCCCTGTCCGCCGGGCTGGCGGTGCTGGAGATGTGGGCGGGTCTGTTCGCCTCCTACGCGGTACCGAAGATGCCGCCGAGCTTCGCCATCATGGCCGTCGCCACCGCCGTCTACGCCGCAACGTTCCTGATACCACGACCCGCCTGCGGTCCACGCACACGAACAGCTGTCCCCACCCGCGCCTGAACGAGGCATGCTGATGGCACGCACCCGGCCGAGTACCCTCACTGACGCCGCGCTGCTCGGCCGCCGCACCCGGCAACGCTCCGTCGTCCTCGAGGCGCTGATCCGAGCCGACGGCTTCGTAAGCGCCCAGGCCCTCCACGGTCAACTGGCCGCCGACGGCACACCCGTCGGCCTGTCCACGGCCTACCGCACCCTGACCCGCCTGACCGAAGCAGGCCGGGCCGACCTGGTCCGCGACACAGGTGGCAAGACGTAGGCATCGACGACGCCTGCGAGCACGAGCCCCGCCGCCGCACCTGTGCCGGCGGAAGCCTGAGACTCCGGGCCGGGGCGGTGGTCGCAGCCACGGCACCACCCAGCCCGGCCCCGCCCGGGGCCCATGGCTCCTCGGCTCGTTCGTCAACCCGGTGTGGAGAGCAGCTGACTCACCGGGCGCAGCACGACGCTCGGTCGATGGAACCGGGACCCTGCCGGCTGCGTCCAAGCGTCGACCGGGGCTGCTCCGTACGGGAGGTCGTCGGATGCGTGAGCGTGTAGGTGTGGTTCTCGCCGTCCTGCTGGTGACGGCCGGTTGTGGTGCGGGCGCGGTGGATCAGGCGCCAGGGGCGGCAAGGGCGGGATCCTCGCCCGAGGCCGGTTGCGTGACCAGCAGCGAGGTGGTCGTCACGACGGCCGACAATGGTCATCGGGTCTGCCTGGACCTGAACGGCACGGTGCGGGTGTCACTGCCAGGATCCGCCGACGTGCCCGTGACCGTGTCGGGGACGGCGCTTGCCGCCGTCTCGGATCACGTTTTCCGTGGCGTGTCGGCTGGCCAGGCGGTCCTCACGGCCACGATTCGGAACTGTCCCGGGTCGGCTGCGCCCGGCGCGATGAGCTGTGCGGCGATGTCCCGCTGGCAGGTGACCGTGGTAGTCGGCTGAGAGGCGCGGGCGGCGCCGCACAGGCGGACGGGCCCGGACCGATGCCTGCGGTCCGGGCCCGTCTTTCACCGAGCGGTCAGCTGATGGTGAGCGCGGTGTCGTCGATCACGAACGAGGTCTGCAGGCTGGAGTCCTCGGTTCCGGTGAACTTGAGGGTCACCGTCTGCCCCGCGAACGAGGACAGGTCGAAGGACTTCTGCACGTAGCCGGTGTTCTTGTTGAGGTTGGAGTAGGAGGCCAGGGTGGTGGAGTTGGCCTGCACGCTCAGCTTGTCGTAGGCGGTGGCGGTGGTCGTCTCCGCGGTGTCGATGTGCAGGTAGTAGCTGAGGGTGGCGTGGCAGCCGGCCGGGATCGTCACCGACTGGGAGAGCGAGTCGGTGTGCGTGGAGCCGTAGCCGTCGAGCCACGCCTTCCAGGAGCCGGAGTGCGCCGCCTCCCCGCTGCCGTTGTCGACCACGCCCGCGGAGGCGGTCCACGGACTGGCGCTGCCGGTCTCGAAGCCGGCGTTGCCGAGGAGCTGTACCGGGGCGCAGCTGCCGCCCACCGGGGTGACGGTCCAGGTGAAGGAGGTGGTGCCGCTCGCGTTGGTGGTGTCCTTGGCGGTGACCGTCACGCTGTAGCTGCCCGCGATGGTCGGCGTACCGCTGATCAGGCCGGTCGAGCTGCTGATGGACAGGCCGGGCGGGAGTCCGGTGGCGCTGTAGGTGAGGGTCTGACCGCTGGCGGAGTCGGTGGCCTGGATTTGCAGTGAGGCGGCCGTGTTGACGGTGGTGGAGCGGCTGCCGGGGTTGGTCACCGTGATGGTGTTGCCTCCGGTGGAGCCGCCCGTGAAGGCAGCGGTGCCGTTGGGGGTGCCGAGGCCGGTCGGGCCGTCGTAGCCGGACTTGGCGGTGCAGAGGTAGCTGCTGCCGCAGGAGCCGTTGGCGCCGCTGGTCACGTCGTTGAGCGAGGAGGTGTGGGCGTAGGGGTACGACGACGGGTAGCTGCCGGCGGCCGGGGTTCCGGCGAGGGCGTAGACGGCGGCGATGATCGGCGCCGAGGCGCTGGTACCGCCGTAGACGTTCCAGCCGCTGGCCTGGTAGCTGTCGTAGACGGCGAGGCCGGTGGCCGGGTCGGCGACCGCCGAGACGTCGGAGACGGTGCGCTTGGCGCAGCCGCTGTCACTCTGCCAGGAGGGCTTGGTGGTGTAGGCGGAGCAGCCGGAACCGGCGCCGTTGCCGCCGGCGCTGGTGCCCCAGACCGATTCGGACCAGCCGCGGGTGGTGCCGCCGGCACGGTTCAGCGACGTGCCGCCGACCGAGGTGACGTACTGGGAGGCCGCCGGGTACTCGACCCCGTAGCCGCTGTCACCGGAGCTGACGGTGATCGCGACGCCCGGGTGGTTGAAGTACGAGGCGTCGGAGCTGGGGTCGGTGGAGTCCTCGCCGCCGCCGTAGCTGTTGGAGACGTACTTCGCCCCCATGGTCACCGCGCGGTTCACGGCAGCGCCCAGGTCGGCCATGGAGGGCTGGTTCGCCTCCACGAGCAGGATGTGGCACTGCGGGCAGACCGCGCTGACCATGTCCACGTCGAGGGAGATCTCACCGGCCCACCCCGAGTCGGCGGTCGGATAGCTGGTCCCGCCGTTCTGGTCGACCTTCTTGAAGCAGCCGTTGGCCGTGGTGCAGGCCGGCAGACCGTACTGGGAGCGGTACGCCGCAAGGTCGGACTCGGCGTTCGGGTCGTCGTACGCGTCGATGATGGCGACCGTCGCACCAGCGCCCGCCGAGGCCGAAAGGGCGTACGCGCTCTGCAGGTCAGCGGGTCCGTAGCCGGACGGAACCAGATTGGGCGCGAGGCTGAGCTGCTGCTTGATGTCGGTGCGGGCCAGCGCGTGGCAGGCCATGAAGCCGGGCTTCGTGGGCTCCGAGCAGAGCCGCTGGGCGTGCGCGGCCGTGGCGCCCGAAGCGCCCGCGGGGGCGATCGAGGCGACGGATGGGGAGGCGACTGCCAGCATGCCGCCCGATATGAGGGCCACCGCCGAGAGTAAGGCGGTGGCGCCGCTACGGGTCAGCCGTCTGGCGCGCTGGGACATGGTCGATTGCAATGAACGGCCCTCCATGGGGGGTTGACTCCCCGCGACGTGGGATGACCTTCGACTGACACGTCCATGACATGCCAGTTTCGACGGCGTCGACGCGGTATGGCGAGTGGCACGGGTTCATTGGTGCGAGCTGTCACCACGTGGAGTGGTGGCCACGCAGAACGTAGTGACGAACCGGCCCAAGGGAATACCCCCTTAGGGCAAAGGCTTTCTTTTGGTAACTGATCTCCGGGTATACCGTGCTCTGCCATGGAGTTGGATGACAGCGCGGTCAACGACCTTGTCGAACTCGGGCTGTCCCGGTACGAGGCACGGGTCTACCTCACTTTGGTCAGGCGCGAGTCCTTCACGGCGGCGGAGGTGGCCCGCGCTGCTGACGTCCCCCGCCAGCGCGTGTACGACGTACTGGACGCGCTCGTCCGGCGGCGCCTCGCCCTCCTGCGTCCCGGACGGGTGGCCACCTTCTCCGCCGTGGCCCCCGAGCTGGCTCTTGCCCGTCTGATGGCCCTTCAAAGGGAGTCACTGGAACGGCTGAATCAGGCGTCGACGGCGCTCGCCGCCGCCTTGGCGCCGATCTGGTCCGACGGACAGACACACACCGACCCCCTCGACTACATCGAGGTCCTGCGCGACCCCAAGGCGATCGCCGACCGTTTCGCGAGCATCCAACGGCAGGCCACGCACGAACTTCTCAGCTTCTGCAAGCCGCCCTTCGTGGCCCCCGCGGCCAACAACGAGGGCATCAAGGCCGTCCGCAGACTGCGCCGGGCCGGGGGTACCGCCCGCGCCGTCTACACCCATGACGGGCTCGGCGACACCGAAGTCCTGGAGAACGTACGCCGGTTCGGCGAAGCGGGCGAGGAAGCCCGGTTCGCACCGGCGCTGCCGCTGAAGCTGATCATCGCCGACGCCTCACAGGTCCTGTGCGACATGCCCGACCCCGTGGCCGGCACCCGTGCCACCACCGCGCTCTACATCGAACACCCGGCGCTGGCCGCCTGCTTGAGGCTGGCGTTCGAGACGGTGTGGGACCAGGCCGAGACCGCAACCAACCCGCGTCGGCCCTAACCCCTCCACACGCCCTGTCCGGTCAACACATTCGCACCGCCCGGTTCGGAGCCTCCGGCACCTTTCCTCCGTCACCCTGCCACTCCTCCGGTTCACCACCTGATGCTGCTGCCCACCGCGGCCAGGGGACGTGAGGACAGCCACGGGCAGCCTGTCGTGTTCGGCACAGGCAGCCGCGGCAGGACGCCTCCCTCCCGGCCGCATGCTCCGCCAGAACATCCGAGGACGTCCATGTGCACCGAGTGTGCAATCCGCTCCCAGGACGTGGCAGGAATCGGCCGGCCCGCACCGCCTCGACATGTCGGCCGCGCCTCCGCTGGAGATGATCACGCCGGTAGCCGGCAACCCCGCTCCGCCGGAGCGGCGCACCGACAAGATCCGCCGCGCCAAGGCCATGGCGCCCACCCGGCCGCACCCCGCCGCACCGAGCAGCCCCACGGCCAGCAAACTCCTCGCACCGGGCGCCGGCTTGGTGGACCGGGCACGCGACTTCGTGACCGGCCGCGGCAAGTCCTGACCTCCGGTCCGGGACGGCGGGCCGCAGATACGCGTCCGGGCCCGCCGCCCCGGACGGACGGTGACGCGTCATGCCGCCCGCCCGTCGCTTGCCGCTACGCAAAGCCGCCGTGTCCGCCCATCTCACACCTGTCGTAGCCGCCGGCACCCGCTGGCTGCTGACCGCCTTCCGGTCAGCTGGGCCGCCTGCCTCCTCGCGGCTCCCGCCCTCGCCATCGACGCCCACCGCCTCGTCGATCGCGGCCAGGCCGGTGAGGTCACCCGTCTCAACCGCCCCGCGACCACGAACACGACGCCGCGCCCCTGCTGCCGCCATCCCGCCCGGCCGATTCCGGTCTGGCCTGTTCAGCCCTCTTCACGCAGCACCCTGACGCTGGTCGCATCGGTGTCGACGGCATCGGGGACGACCATGCCGGCCTCGACTCCGGTGCGGAGGTAGCGCAGGACGTCTGCGGTCAGGCGTTCGCCGGGCAGTGCGGCGGGGATGCCGGGCGGGTAGGGGGTGAGCATTTCTGCGGCGATGCGTCCTTCGGCCTGCTCCCACGGGACTTGTTCGGTGCGTCCGAAGAATGCGTCCCGGGGCAGTAGCGCCTGCTCCAGGCGGAGTCCGGTGGGCGAGGGGACGTGCACGGGCTGTCCGGTGCGCAGTCGGGGGGCGTGGGCGGCGAAGTCGGTGAGTGCGGTGAGCAGAATGCCGGCGGTGTGGTCGTCGTCGGCGTGGGTGAGCTGGGCGCTGATGCGGCGGTGGTCGCAGACGTGGAGGTTGATGTGGTGGTGCCGGCGCAGCCAGTCGGCGGCCCGGTAGCCGGTGACCTGGCAGGCACTGATGTCGATGATGATCTGGAGGGGGTCCAGGTCGGTGGCTTTGCCGGGGCCGCAGAAGTCAGTGCGGTCGTGGACGTGTAGGCCGTCGATGCGGGAGATCCGGTCGCGGACCTGGCCGGCGAGGGCGAGCGCGTCGTCGTAGAGGGCTTTGCCGTGCTCGACCATCTGGCGCCGCCAGCCGTCGAGGGCCGCGTACACGAGGACGGAGGGGCTGGTGGTGCCCAGCAGGTCCTCGCGGCCCTTGAGTACTTCGGGGGCCACCAGGTCGCCTTGGAGGTGGAAGACCGAGCTCTGTTCCAGACCGGAGCCCATTTTGTGCACCGAGGTGACGCACACGTCGGCGCCGGCGTCCATCGCCCAGGTCGGCAGGTCGGGGTGGAAGGGCAGGTGGGCGCCCCACGCCTCGTCGACGATGAGGGGTACGCCGCGGCGGTGGCAGACTTCGGCGATGGCGGCCAGGTCCGAGCAAGTGCCGTAGGGGGTGGGGGTGGTGACCAGCGCACCGCGAGCGTCGGGGTGCGAGGCCAGCGCCTCCTCGAACGCCTCGGCAGAGGGCGGGTGGGCCAGGTGGCGTTCGACGTCCCACTGCGGATCGACCCAGATGGGGCGGATGCCGGACAGGACCAGGCCCGAGACCACCGACTTGTGGGCGTCTCGTCCCACGACCAGCTCCTCGTGCGGCCCGGCCACCGAGAGCATGGCGGACTTCACGGACAGTGAACTGCCGCAGGTGGAGAAGAAGGCGTGCTCGGCGCCCACGGCCTCGGCCATGAGCGCCTGCGCCTCCTCGACGATCCCCTTGGAAGAGGTGCGGTCGTCCAGGCCACTGGTGGCCAGGACGTCCGAACGGAACACGGCGTCGCCCAGCACGGCGCGCACCCGGGGGTCGGCCCCGCGTCCCTGCTTGTGTCCCGGCGGAGTGAACGGCGTCTGACCGGACTCGTGGTAGGCGTCCAGCGCATCCAAAACGGGCGTCCTCGACTGATCCATACCCGCCCGCCTGCCCATCCCGAGGGCGCGGAAACGCCCGCCCCGCGCCCACGGGCAGTACCGGCCCGTCGCTCTCCGTGGGTGTGCGGCGGAGGGCCACTGCGGTTGATGGCCGCAATGCCGGGTAGCCGCGTTGGTAGGGCCCCTTGCCCCACGGTGTGAGGAGGCTGCGATGACAGCCAAGAGATCACTGGCTCATTACCACCGGCGACGTGACTTCCCCAAGACGGCCGAGCCCGAGGGAAGCCTCGAAGAACCGTCCGACGAGCAGCCCTCGTATGTGGTGCAGATCCACGACGCCCGCAGCATGCACTTCGACTTCCGGCTGGAAGCAGACGGCGTACTGAAATCCTTCGCCGTCCCCAAGGGGCCCTCCAACGACCCGCACGACAAGCGCTTCGCGACACCGACCGAGGACCATCCGCTGGCCTACCGCGACTTCGAGGGCACGATTGCGGAAGGCCAGTACGGCGGCGGCACGGTGATCGTCTGGGACCAGGGAACGTACCGCAACGCCACCACCGACCACGACGGCCACGAGATCCCGCTCAGCGAGGCGCTGGAGCAGGGGCACGCCTCGTTCCAGCTCGACGGCCGCAAGCTGCACGGCGGCTACTCGCTCACCCGCATCCGCGATACCGGGGAGGGCGGGAAGGAGGCCTGGCTGCTGGTCAAGCACGCCGACGAGCGGGCCTCCTCGACCGGTACGCCCGACCCCCGGCGGGCACGGTCCGTCCGTACCGGCCGGACCCTGAACCAGGTCGCCGCCGACGCCACGCCCCGGGCGGGGTGACCACCCTTGACCCCGCCCCTCGACCGGCTACCGCAGGAGCAGCGGCGTCTGCTGCGCCCGGCACCCGCCGCGCCGGGCACTCCCATGCTCGCCACCCTCAGTGCACGCCGTGACTTCGACGAAGGCTGGATCTTCGAACGGAAACTGGACGGCGTCCGGGTACTCGATTCCCGCCACCAGGGAGAACCCCGACTGCTCTCCCGTAGCGGGAAGCCGCTCAACGCCACCTACCCGGAGGTCGTCGAAGCGCTCACGGCCCAGGACTGCCCCGATTTCACGGTGGACGGCGAACTGGTCGCCCTGCGGCGCGGCCGTACCGACTTCGCGCTCCTCCAGCAGCGCATGGGTCTCACCGCCCCCGAAGCCGTACAGGCCAGCACGGTGCGCGTCACGTACTACCTCTTCGACCTGCTGCTCCTGGACGGGTACGACACCACGCGGCTGCCCCTGCGCGCCCGGAAGGCGCTGCTGCGCGACGCCTTCGGCTTCCGCCCGCCGCTGCGCTTCACCCCGCACCGGAACCGGTTCGACCCCGCTCTCCTCGACGATGCGTGCGCCCGGGGGTGGGAGGGCCTGATCGCCAAACGCGCCAACGCGCCGTACGCCCACCGCCGGTCCACCGACTGGCTCAAACTCAAGTGCTCGGGCGGCCAGGAGTTCGTCATCTGCGGATTCACCGAGCCGGCCGGCCAGCGCATCGGCTTCGGAGCCCTGCTCCTCGGCTACCACCAGAACGGCCGGCTGCGCTACGCCGGCAAAGTCGGCACCGGCTACGACGCCGCCACCCTCCGCAGCCTGCGCCGCCGCCTCGACCGCCTCGAACAGGAGCAGCCGCCGCTGCCCGCCGGCGAGGTCCGGGAGCGGGCCGTCCACTGGGTGCGCCCCGCGCTGGTCGCGCAGGTCGCCTTCACCGAATGGACCACCGCCGGCCTGCTGCGCCACCCCCGTTACCTGGGACTGCGCGACGACAAGCCGCCGGCCGAGGTGGTCCGCGAGCAACCGGTCGGGAGGGCCCGATGACCCCGAGAAACCAGCCCACGCCGCCGGAGCACATACGAACCGGCCGCCACACCGTCGAGATCAGCCGCCCGGACAAGGTCCTCTTCCCCGGTGACGGCATCACCAAGGCCGACCTCGCCGACTACTACCGCACGGTCGCCCAGCGCATGCTGCCCCACCTGCGCGGACGGCCCCTCATGCTGGAACGGCACCCCGACGGGATCGACGGCCCGGCCTTCATGCAGAAGGACGCCCCGGACCACTTCCCGGACTGGATCCACCGTGCCGAGCTGCCCAAAGAGGACGGCACCATCACCTACGTGATCTGCGACGACACCGCCACCCTGCTCTACCTCACCGACCAGGCGTGCACCACCCCGCACCGCTTCCTCTCCAAGGCAGACCGGCCCGACCATCCGGACCGGCTGGTGTTCGACCTCGATCCGACCGGCGAAGACTTCACTCCGGTGCGGGACGCCGCGCTCGGGCTCCGCCAGCTCCTGGACGAGCTGGAACTGCCGTCTCTACTCATGACCACAGGCTCCCGCGGTCTCCACGTCGTGGTCCCCCTCGACCGCCGCACGCCGTTCGACGACGTACGCGCCTTCGCGCGCGGTGTCGCCGACGTCCTGGCCGGCCGCCACCCCGGCCGGTTCACCACCGAGCCCAGGAAGAAGGCCCGCCACGGCCGCCTCTACCTCGACATCGGGCGCAACGCCTACGCCCAGACCGCCGTCGCCCCCTACGCCGTCCGCGCCCGCCCCGGCGCCCCCGTCGCCGCCCCACTGTCCTTGCGCGATCTCGACGACCCCGACCTCACCGCCCGCCGCTGGACCCTGCCCACCGTCGAAGATCTGCTCAAGGAAGACCCCTGGCGGGACCCTCCCCGGCCCCGCTCTCTGCGAAAGGCCCGCAGCCTCCTCACCGCACTGACCCGTGACGAAACGAACCCGACGCCATGACACAGCGACGACACACGACCGTACGAAGGCTGATGGACGCGTACGGGCGGACCCATGCCGAGGAAGCCGGCATCAAGCTGCGGAACACACCCGCGCCCCTCTACCAACTGCTCACCCTCTGCGTGCTCTTCTCCGTACGCATCAAGGCCGACATCGCCGTAGCCGCCGCCCGCGAGCTGTTCGGAGCCGGGATGCGGACACCCCGGGCCATGGCGGACTCCTCCTGGCAGGATCGGGTGGACGCGCTCGGCCGCGCCCACTACCGCCGCTACGACGAGAGCACGGCCACCGCGCTGGGCGCCGGAGCGGAACTCGTCCTCGACCGGTACCGCGGCGACCTGCGCCAGCTCCGCGATGCCGCCGGCCGGGACCCCGAACGGATCCGCGAACTGCTGCGGGAGATCCCGCGGATCGGTCCGGTGGGAGCGGACATCTTCTGCCGCGAGGCCCAAACCGTATGGCCGGAGCTGCGCCCGTCGTTCGACGACCGCGCGCGGGAGGCCGCCTCCAAGCTCGGCCTCCCGTCCTCGCCCGACCGCCTCGCCCGCCTGGTCGACACGGAGACATTGCCACGGTTGGCAGCCGCCCTGGTGAGGGTCGAACTGTCCAAGAACGCCGTCGACGACCTCCTCAGAACGGGCTGAGCCGCACGCAGCACAGGCGCCGGGAAGTGAGCGATGGTCCGACTCCGTCCGCCGTCATGGCGCCATGGCGTCAGTTGATGGACGCCCATCCCTCCCGAGAGGACACCCACCAAGATCCGGACCATTTCCGGAACCAGGCCCCGTTAGAAGGCCGCACCAACGACCGTTTCCGCCTTCGAACCGTCCGGCACGCGTGGACCCGGCACCGCGCAGGGCCAGGGGCTGGTCTTCATCGGCACCCGCCTGCGCGGTGAATCCCTCCTCGCGGCGCTGGACGCCTGCCTGCTCGTTCCGGGCGAATACGTACCGGACGAAGACGAGTTCCCCGCCTGGGAGACGTACGGAACCGGAAACACCTGCGACCTCGACGAGCGTGCAGCGGGAATCCCGCCGCATCCTCACCAAGGCGAGGATGCGGCGGGATCCTGTCGGTCTTCCGACGCTTGGCGTCAGCCGGCGTGGACGTGCGGGCGGCGGCTGCGGTCGGGTTCGGCCTCGCGGATGACCTCGCGTGTGACCGGGGCTACCTCGCCCTGTCCGAAGAGGAAGAAGCGCAGGAAGTTCGCCATCGGGTTGCCCTCGGTCCACTCGAAGTAGATGTGGGGGCGCTGCCCGGTCTCGTCGCGCACGTACAGGAGGAGGGCGGCCAGCGCGTTGGGGATGGAGGAACTCTCCAGCGTCAGGACGCGGTAGCGGTCATGCAGGACCTCGCCGCGCACCCGCATGCCGGCTTCGAACTCGGACGCGTCCAGCACGGTGACCTCGACGAACATGACGTCGTCCTCGGACGGGATGTCGTTGTCGGCGCGGATCTGCAGCTTCTTCTGCCGGTACTCGTCGAGGTCCCGGCTGCCCGGCTCGTTGGCGATGAAGCGGATCGTGCGGTTGGCGGTGTCGCGAATGAAGCGTTGCGCCATGTCGTCGAGCTCCACGTGGGTGACGCGCAGCTCGAAGACCCGGGCGAGGCGGGAGAGGAGGGAGAGGGCCATGATGCCGGCGATGAAGCAGGCGCCGATCTTCACGCCGTCGGGGCGTTCGATGACGTTGACGCCGGTGGTGTAGAGCAGGACGACCGAGATCGCGGCGAAGGCGATGGCCCAGCCGCGCTGGCCGGCGCGGCGGGCGGCGATGGTCACGGCGACGGCGGCAGAGGTGAACAGGACGAGAACACCGGTGGCGTAGGCACCACCCTGGGCGTCGACGTCGGCGTCGAAGAGCCAGGTCACCAGGAACGCGATCAGGGTGAACACGATGACCATCGGGCGCAGGGCGCGGGCCCAGTGGGGGGCCATGCCGTAGCGGGGCAGGTAGCGCGGCATCAGGTTGAGCAGGCCGGCCATGGCCGAGGAGCCCGCGAACCACAGGATCAGGATGGTCGAGACGTCGTAGACCGTGCCGAAGGCGGAGCCGAGGTTCTCGTGGGCGAGGAAGGCCAGGGCGCGGCCGTTGGCCTCGCCGCCCGGCTTGAACTGGTCGGCGGGGATCAGCAGGGTGGTGACGAAGCTGCTGGTGATCAGGAAGACGCTCATGATCACGGCGGCGGTGGTCAGCAGCTTCTTGGTGTCACGGATGCGGCCGGCCGGCTTCTCGTCGGTGTCGTCCGGGTCTCCTTGGACGTGCGGCATGACCGCGACACCGGTCTCGAAGCCGGACATGCCGAGCGCCAGCTTGGGGAAGACGAGGAGGGCGATGGCGACCATCATGATCGGGTTGCCGTGCTCGGCGGTCAGCGCCTCGGTCCAGTCGCCGATGACGTGCGGCTCCGAGATCACCTTCCAGAGGCCGACGGCGATGACGACGACGTTCAGCGCGAGGTAGGAGATCACCAGGACCACGGCCACGCCGATGGCCTCGCTGAATCCCTTGAGGAAGACCGCCCCGAGCAGGGCGATCATGATCAGGGTGATGATCATCTGGTGGCCGTTGAGCGTGCTGGTGAGGTGCGGGTTCTCCACCAGGTGTGCGGTGGCGTCGGCCGCCGAGAGGGTGATGGTGATCAGGAAGTCGGTCGCGGCGAAGCCCAGCAGGGTCAGGACGAACAGCTTGCCCTTCCAGAAGGAGAGCAGCCGCTCCAGCATGGCTATGGATCCCTCGCCGTGCGGGCTCTCCTCGGCGACGCGCCGGTAGACCGGCAGCGCGCCGAAGAGGGTGAGTATCACCAGCACGATCGTCGCGACCGGCGACAGCAGACCGGCGGCCAGCGCCGCGATGCCCGGCTGGTAGCCCAGCGTCGAGAAGTAGTCGAGGCCCGTCAGGCACATCACCCGCCACCACGGCCGCCCGTGGACCGCAGTCCCCGCGGTCTCGGGCTGGGAACCTGACTGATGCTTCGTCTGCTCAGTCAGGCCTTCCAATAGCCACGATCGCAGGCGGCTCGTGGGGGTGGCAATCGCCATCGTAGGTTGCTCCATGTCGTACGGCTTGGATCCAGCCATCGAAGCGATGGCTGAGCCAGCGTACGGAAGCCGTTAAAGCCTGCACGCGCGGGGCGCAATCCTGACGCGTCCTTAACGCGGAGCCGCGATGGCATGGGGCCGCTCGGCCCTCATCCAAGGCCGGGGATGGTGGAGACCACGAGGTCGATGAGCTTGATGCCGACGAAGGGCAGGACGAGGCCGCCGAGGCCGTAGACGGCGAGGTTGCGGCGGAGCAGGTCGTGTGCGGAGGCCGGGGTGTAGCGGACGCCCCGCAGGGCGAGCGGGATCAGGGCCACGATGATCAGGGCGTTGAAGATGATCGCGGAGGTGATGGCCGAGGTGGGGCTCTGCAGCCCCATGATGTTGAGCGCGCCGAGCCCCGGGTACGCCGATGTGAACATCGCCGGGATGATCGCGAAGTACTTCGCCACGTCGTTGGTGATCGAGAAGGTCGTCAGGGCGCCGCGTGTGATGAGGAGCTGCTTGCCGATCCGTACGATCTCGATGAGCTTGGTCGGGTTGGAGTCGAGGTCCACCATGTTCCCGGCCTCCTTGGCGGCCGAGGTGCCCGTGTTCATCGCCACGCCGACGTCGGCCTGGGCGAGGGCGGGGGCGTCGTTGGTGCCGTCGCCGGTCATCGCGACCAGCTTGCCGCCTTCCTGCTCCCGCTTGATGAGGGCGAGTTTGTCCTCGGGGGTGGCCTCGGCCAGGTACTCGTCGACGCCGGCCTCGGCGGCGATGGCGCGCGCGGTCAGCGGATTGTCGCCGGTGACCATGACGGTACGGATGCCCATCCGCCGCAGCTCCGCGAAGCGGTCCCGGATGCCCTCCTTCACCACGTCCTTGAGGTGGATGATCCCGAGGACCCGGGGTCCGTCCCAGTCGTGGACGGCGACCAGCAGGGGCGTTCCGCCCGACTGCGACACGGTGGCGGCCCACTCGGGGGCCTCGGGCGGCACGGTACCGCCCCGCATCGTCACCCAGTCGGCGACCTGCTGGACGGCGCCCTTGCGGATGGCGCAGCCGGCGCCGTTGTCCCAGCTGAGGTTGATGCCGCTCATCCGGGTCTTGGCGCTGAACGCCACGAAGCGCGGGTTGCTCAGCTCGTGCTCGGCGGGAGGCGTCAGGCCGAACGCCTCGGCAAGGGCGACCACGGAGCGGCCCTCGGGGGTGTCGTCCGCGAGTGAGGACAGCTGGGCGGCGTCGGCGAGCTTGCCGTGGTCGGTGCCGGGCAGTGGGATGAAGCGCTCGGCCTCGCGGTTGCCGGTGGTGATGGTGCCCGTCTTGTCGAGGAGCAGGGTGTTCACGTCGCCCGCCGCCTCCACGGCCCGGCCGCTCATCGCCAGGACGTTGCGCTGGACGAGGCGGTCCATGCCGGCGATGCCGATCGCCGAGAGCAGGGCGCCGATGGTGGTGGGGATGAGCGTGACGAGCAGCGCCACCAGCACGGCCGTGGACGGGGAGGCGTGCGCGTGGGCGGCCATCGGCTGGAGGCTCACCACCACCAGCACGAACACCACCGTCAGGGCCGCCAGCAGGATGTTGAGGGCGATCTCGTTCGGGGTCTTCTGCCGGCTGGCTCCTTCGACCAGCGCGATCATGCGGTCCAGGAAGCTGCGTCCGGGGTGCGAGGTGACCCGTATGACGACGGAGTCGGACAGGACGGTCGTCCCGCCCGTGACTCCGGACCGGTCGCCGCCCGACTCGCGTAGTACGGGCGCCGATTCACCAGTGACGGCGGACTCGTCGATCATGGCGGCGCCGTCCACGACGTCTCCGTCGGCCGGAATCATCTCGCCGGCTTCGACCAGGACGAAGTCGAAGGGCTGGAGTTCGGCGGGGCTGACGGCCTCCGTCTCGGCGCGGCGCAGGTTGGTGCCGTACGTCCAGTGCTGCAACCGCAGGGCCACCGTGTCCGTACGGGCCTTGCGCAACGACTCGGCCTGCGCGCGACCGCGGCCTTCGGCGACGGCCTCGGCGAAGTTGGCGAAGAGCACGGTCAGCCAGAGCCAGATGCTGATCACCCAGGTGAAGACCGACGGGTGCAGTAACCCGGAGAGGGTGGTCAGGACCGAGCCAACGGCAACGACGAACAGCACGGGTTTGCGGACCAGTTCACGTGGATGGAGCTTGCGCACCGCCTCACGGGCCGAGGCCGCGAGCCGTTCGGGTTCCAGCATGTTCGCGGGTCCGGGGCGCTTGCGGGGCGGCCGGGTCACCGGGGAGGGAGGTCGAGTCCCGAGACCCGGCGGAATGTGCTGCGCGGCAGCGGAAGACATGAAGTGGCCTTTGTGACGGGATCGGCAGGTGTGCGCGAGGGGTGAGCGAGGGGCCCGACTCCGGGGACCTCTCGGCATGGGCCCCCTCTGGCCGTCGTCATGCGGATGGGTCTGGTCCCCGGTGGCGGGACGGGCAGGAACTTACCGCCAGGGTCTGAGTGATTCCCGTGAAGGACAGGGGAATTGCCGGATCCTTGACGGCTGTGTACGGAGAGCCGTCAAAGGCGCGCCAAGGACGCGTCAGTGCACGTCGCCGGCCATGCGGAAGCGCAGCCGGCAGATCACCGCGCCGGTGTCGCGGCGCACGGCGTGGGCGACGACGGAGCCGCGCTGGTTCTGGAGCATCCACTGCCACAGGCGTGCCGGCTCGGTCTCCGGGATGAGTACGGTGACCTGAGCGTCGGGATGTGCGTCTGCGAGTTCGCGTACGTACCCGGAGACCGGACGGCCGAGCGCACGCGTCTGTGAGACGAGTTCGACGAGTTCGACCCCCGGGTTCCAGAGCTCCCAGTCCCGACGCAGGGCCTCGGTCGCCGCACGGTCCTCCGGTGTGGGGTGGGTGACGGTGACCGCGAGGACCTCGTCACCCAGCGAACGGCCGGCGGTCAGGGCCTGACAGGTCGGCTTCGACAGCCCGCAGACCGGTACGACGACCAGCGAGCGGGTCCGCATCGGCGGCTGCGGGATCCGGCCGAGCTCCAGCCTCTCGCCGATCCGCGCATAGGTGCGGTGGATCTTCTCGAAGCCGAGGACGAGCAGCGGCAGGGCGACGACGATCAGCCAGGCACCCTCGGTGAACTTGGTGGCGGTGACAACCACCGCCGAGGCGCCGGTCAGGAGTGCGCCGAAGCCGTTGAGGGCCGCCTAGGCCCGCCGGCCGGCGGGGCGCTCGGCGGACCAGTGACCGACCCCCGGGCCCCCTGCCGTCACAGACGGCCCGCCTGGTGGCTGTGGCCCTCGCCGCACACGCCGGCGCCGCCCTGGACACCGCGGGCCTGACACCCCTGGGCTGAGCGGCGTAGGCGTAAGGACGGCATCAAGAGTTCCGCCGTGCCCGTATGAAGCCCGTCAAGGACTCTTAACGCCCCGCTGAGCTTGCGCTTTGCTCTTCATCGGCCGGTCTGGCCGAATCCATTTCATCACTTCATCCAGGAGCTCACGGTGGCCGATCTGGCCTTCGTCGTCACCACGGTCGCGGTGTTCGCGCTGGTGGCTCTCATCGCCCGAGGGGTGGCCAAGCTGTGACTGCCGAGAACATCGTCGGCCTCCTCGTGGCCGTCTCCCTGCTGGGTTACCTCGTCCTCGCCCTTGTGTACCCGGAGAGGTTCTGAGCACTGATATGAGCCCCGTAACCGCTGGTGTGCTCCAGCTGCTCGCACTGATCGCCGCGCTCGCGCTGGCCTACCGCCCGCTGGGTGACTACATGGCCCGGGTCTACTCCTCCGAGAAGCACTACAGGCCGGAGAAGTGGATCTACAAGGCGATCGGCGCCAACCCGACCGCCGAAATGCGCTGGCCCGCGTACCTGCGCGGCGTCCTCGCCTTCTCCGCGGTGAGCGTCCTCTTCCTCTACCTCCTGCAAAGGGTGCAGGGCATCCTGCCGGGCTCGCTCGGCTTCCAGTCGATCGACCCGGACCAGGCGTTCAACACCGCCGCGTCCTTCGTGTCGAACACCAACTGGCAGTCGTACTACGGCGAGCAGGCCATGGGCCACGTCGTGCAGACCGGCGGCCTGGCGGTGCAGAACTTCGTCTCGGCCGCGGTCGGCATGGCCGTCGCCGTGGCCCTCGTACGGGGCTTCGCACGCTCCCGCACCGGTGAGCTCGGCAACTTCTGGGCCGACCTGGTCCGCGGCACCGTCCGCATCCTGCTGCCCATCTCCGTGATCGGCGCGATCATCCTGGTCGCCTGCGGCGCCATCCAGAACTTCGCCAAAATCCACGAGGTCGGCCAGTTCCTTGGCGGGACGCAGCAGTGGAACGGCGGCGCAGTCGCCTCGCAGGAGGCGATCAAGGAGCTGGGCACCAACGGCGGCGGTTACTTCAACGCCAACGCGGCCCACCCCTTCGAGAACCCCACCCCGTTCACCAACCTCTTCGAGATCTTCCTGATCCTGGTGATCCCGTTCGCTCTGACGCGCACCTTCGGCCGCATGGTCGGCAGCATCCGTCAGGGCTACGCGATCCTCGCGACGATGGCGACGATCTGGCTGGTCTTCGTCGGTCTGATGATGTGGACCGAGTTCTCCCACCACGGCCCGGCTCTCCAGGCCGCGGGCGGCGCCATGGAAGGCAAGGAGACCCGCTTCGGCATCGGCGCCACCTCGATCTTCTCGGTCTCCACGACCCTGACCTCGACCGGCGCGGTGGACGGCTTCCACTCCTCCTTCACCGGCCTGGGCGGCGGCATCCAGCTCCTGGGCATGCAGCTCGGCGAAATCGCACCCGGCGGCGTCGGCTCCGGCCTCTACGGCATGCTCGTCATGGCGATCATCGCCGTGTTCATCGCCGGCCTGATGGTCGGCCGCACCCCCGAGTACCTGGGCAAGAAGATCGGCACCCGCGAGATCAAGTTCGCAGCCTGCTACATCCTCATCACCCCGGCGCTGGTGCTCTGCTTCACCGCAGCCGCGATGGCCCTGCCCACCCCTGCCCACTCGATGGCCAACAGCGGGGCGCACGGCTTCTCCGAGGTCCTCTACGCCTACACCTCGGCCGGAAACAACAACGGCTCGGCCTTCGCGGGCCTGAACGCCGACACCCAGTGGTTCAACACCACCACCGGTATCGCGATGCTGCTGGGCCGCTTCCTGCCCATGGTGTTCGTCCTGGCACTGGCCGGCTCGCTCGCCGAGCAGAAGCCGGTCCCCGAGACCGCAGGCACCCTGCGCACCGACAAGCCGCTCTACACGGGCCTGCTCGTCGGCACCATCGTCATCATCACCGGCCTGACCTACTTCCCCGCCCTCGCGCTGGGTCCGCTCGCTGAAGGGCTCGCATCATGAGCACCATCACCCCAACCCGTGCCCCGCACGAGGACATCCCCACCGGGCACAAGCCGGACGCCGGGCGAGTGGGCGGTGGCCTGTTCGACCCCAAGGCCCTGCTGAAGTCGTTCCCCGACGCGGTGAAGAAGCTCAACCCGCGCGTCATGATCAAGTCGCCGGTCATGTTCGTCGTCCTCGTCGGCTCGGTGGTCACCACCCTCCTCGCGATCAAGGACCCCACGGACTGGTTCGGCTGGGCCATCACCGCCTGGCTGTGGCTGACCACGATCTTCGCGAACCTCGCGGAGGCCGTCGCCGAAGGCCGCGGCAAGGCCCAGGCCGACACCCTGCGCAAGGCCAAAACCGACACCGTCGCCCGCCGCCTGACCGACTCCGGCGAGGAGGAGGTCCCGGGCACGGACCTCCGTATCGGCGACCGGGTGGTGTGCGAGGCCGGCGACATCATCCCCGGTGACGGCGACGTCGTCGAAGGCGTCGCCTCCGTCGACGAGTCCGCCATCACGGGCGAGTCCGCCCCGGTCATCCGCGAGTCGGGCGGCGACCGCTCCGCCGTCACCGGCGGCACGAAGGTCCTCTCGGACCGGATCGTCATCAAGATCACCACGAAGCCCGGCGAAACCTTCATCGACCGCATGATCGCCCTCGTGGAGGGCGCGGCCCGGCAGAAGACCCCCAACGAGATCGCCCTCAACATCCTGCTGGCGTCCCTCACGATCGTCTTCCTGCTCGCGGTCGTCACGCTCCAGCCGTTCGCGATCTACGCGGACGCCAAGCAGTCGATGATCGTGCTCACCGCCCTGCTCGTCTGCCTGATCCCGACGACCATCGGCGCGCTGCTCTCGGCGATCGGTATCGCGGGCATGGACCGCCTGGTCCAGCGCAATGTGCTGGCCATGTCCGGGCGTGCGGTCGAGGCCGCGGGCGACGTCTCGACGCTGCTGCTCGACAAGACGGGAACCATCACCCTCGGCAACCGCCAGGCCGCCGAGTTCGTCCCGGTCAAGGGCACGACGGAGGCCGAGCTGGCCGACGCCGCCCAGCTGTCCTCGCTGGCGGACGAGACCCCCGAGGGCCGTTCCATCGTGGTCCTGGCGAAGGAGAAGTACGGGCTGCGCGAGCGCCACCAGGGCGAGCTCGCGCACGCCACTTGGATCGAGTTCACCGCCCAGACCCGCATGTCGGGCGTGGACGTCGACGGCCGCAAGACCCGTAAGGGCGCAGCCGGTTCGGTCATCACCTGGGTCAAGGAGCAGGGCGGCAAGGTCGCCGACGACGCGGACCTCCTCGCCAACCGCATCTCCGAAGCCGGCGGTACGCCGCTGCTCGTCGCCGTCGAGGACGAGAAGGGCGCCCGGATCCTGGGTGTCATCCACCTCAAGGACGTGGTCAAGGAGGGCATGCGCGAGCGGTTCGACGAGCTGCGCCGCATGGGCATCAAGACCATCATGATCACGGGTGACAACCCGCTGACCGCGAAGGCGATCGCGGAGGAGGCCGGCGTCGACGACTTCCTCGCCGAGGCCACCCCCGAGGACAAGATGGCCCTCATCAAGCGGGAGCAGGCCGGCGGCAAGCTCGTCGCGATGACCGGCGACGGCACCAACGACGCCCCGGCCCTCGCCCAGGCGGACGTCGGCGTCGCGATGAACACCGGCACCTCGGCCGCCAAGGAGGCCGGGAACATGGTGGACCTGGACTCCAACCCCACCAAGCTGATCGAGATCGTGGAGATCGGCAAGCAACTCCTGATCACGCGCGGGGCGCTGACGACGTTCTCGATCGCCAATGACGTCGCGAAGTACTTCGCGATCATTCCGGCCATGTTCGCCGTGGTCTACCCCGGCCTCGACAAGCTCAACATCATGGGCCTGCACTCGCCGAACTCGGCGATCCTCTCCGCGGTCATCTTCAACGCGCTGATCATCATCGCCCTCGTACCGCTCGCCCTCAAGGGCGTCCAGTACAGGCCGACCAGCGCCGACAAGATGCTCCGCCGCAACCTCGGAATCTACGGACTCGGCGGCCTCGTCGCCCCGTTCATCGGCATCAAGATCATCGACATGCTCATCACCCTCATCCCCGGAATCGGCTGATACCCGCCATGAACAACTCCGTAGGAAACACCGCCCGCCTGCTCGGGGCCGGACTGCGTGCTCTGCTCGTCCTGACCGTCATCTGCGGCGTGATCTACCCGCTCGCCGTGACCGGCATCGCCCAGGCCGCGTTCACCGACCAGGCCAACGGCTCCGAGATCAAGGACGGGAGCGGCCAGGTCGTCGGCTCCGAGCTGATCGGGCAGACCTACAACCTGCCCAAGAAGAACCCCGACGACCCGGAAGAAGCGGCCAAGCCGGACCTCAAGTGGTTCCAGCCGCGCCCCTCGGGCGGCCTCGGCAGCAACACCGTCAACCAGCAGTACTCCCTCATCCTCTCCGGCGCCACCAACAAGGCCGCCGACAACGAGGACCTGGTCAAGCTGGTCACGGACGCCAAGGACGCGGTCGTCTCGGACAACACGACGGCCACGTACAAGGTGCGGCCTCAGGACGTGCCGGCCGACGCCGTCACCTCCTCCAGCTCCGGCCTGGATCCGAACATCTCCCCGGAGTACGCGGCCATCCAGGTCCACCGCGTCGCCGAGCAGAACAAGCTCGACGTCAAGCAGGTCGAGAAGCTCGTCAAGGACAACACCGAGGGCCGCACACTCGGTTTCATGGGCGAGCCCCGCGTCAACGTCCTGGAGCTCAACATCGCCCTCAAGGCCCTGACCAAGAGCTGATGGCCCTGTTCCAACGGATCAGTAGCCGGTGGGGCGCGGAGGCTCCGTGCCCCACCGGCTCTTTATCTGTCCGCAACGAAGGAAAGGCTGTACACCCCATGAACCGGGTGCTCGTGGTGGAGGACGATCCGCAGCTCGTGCGCGCGCTCAAGATCAACCTCCAGGCGCGGAAGTTCGACGTCGACGAGGCCGGCGACGGCCGCTCGGCGATCCGGCTCGCGGCCGACCGGAAGCCGGACGTCATCCTCCTGGACCTCGGCCTGCCCGACATGGACGGCGTGGACGTGATCAAGGCGGTCCGCGACTGGAGCCGGGTGCCGATCCTGGTGCTCTCCGCCCGCCACACCTCCGAGGAAAAGATCCGGGCCCTGGACGCCGGCGCGGACGACTACGTGACGAAACCGTTCAGCATGGACGAACTGCTGGCCCGCCTCCGTGCCGCCACCCGGCGGCAGGAAGAAACCGGCTCCCCCGCCGGTACCTCGGGCATCACGACCGACGAGTTCACCGTCGATCTCGCGGCCAGGAGGGTGGTGCGCGGAGACCGCACGGTCCGGCTGACCCCGACCGAGTGGCACCTGCTGGAGCTGCTGATCGCCCGCCCCGGTCACCTCGTCTCCCAGCGCAGGCTGCTGCTGGAGGTCTGGGGGCCCACCTACGCGGAGCACACCAACTATCTTCGGGTCTACATGGCTCAGCTCCGGCGCAAACTGGAGGCGGACCCCTCGCACCCCCGCTATCTGATCACCGAACCGGGCATGGGTTACCGCTTCGAACCCTGATCACGCATACGCAGACACAGCACATCGAGCAGAACGAGAAGTCGACACCACATGAGACGCGGAAAGCTCCGGATCTACCTCGGCTCGGCACCGGGCGTCGGCAAGACGTACGCGATGCTGTCCGAGGCGCACCGGCGGATCGAGCGCGGCACCGACTGCGTCGTCGGCTTCGTCGAGCACCACCGCCGGCCGCGAACGGAGGTGATGCTGCACGGGCTCGAGACGATCGCCCGGCGAGAGATCGCGTACCGTGACAGCACGTTCACGGAGATGGACGTGGACGCCGTACTGGCGCGCCGCCCCGCGGTCGCGCTGGTCGACGAGCTCGCGCACACCAACGTCCCGGGCTCGCGCAATCCCAAGCGCTGGCAGGATGTCGAGGAGCTGCTCCAGGCGGGCATCGACGTCGTCACCACGGTCAACATCCAGCACCTTGAATCGCTGGGCGACGTGGTGGAGTCGATAACCGGCGTACGCCAGCGCGAGACCGTGCCCGATGAGGTCGTCCGGCGTGCGGATCAGATCGAGCTGGTCGACATGTCCCCGCAAGCGCTGCGCCGCCGCATGGCACACGGCAACATCTACAAACCCGACCGCGTCGACGCGGCCCTGTCGAACTACTTCCGTCCCGGCAATCTGACCGCCCTGCGCGAGCTCGCGCTGCTCTGGGTCGCCGACCGCGTCGACGAGTACCTCCAGGAGTACCGCGGCGAGCACAACATCCGCTCGACCTGGCAGGCCCGCGAACGCATCGTGGTCGGCCTGACCGGCGGCCCGGAGGGCCGCACGCTCATCCGCCGCGCCGCGCGCCTCGCCGAGAAGGGCGCGGGCGGCGAGGTCCTGGCCGTCTACATCGCGGCCAGCGACGGCCTCTCCTCCGCCTCTCCCAAGGAGCTGGCCGTCCAGCGCACCCTGGTCGAGGACCTCGGCGGAACCTTCCACCACGTCATCGGCGACGACGTCTCCCACGCTCTGCTGGAGTTCGCCCGCGGTGTGAACGCCACCCAGATCGTCCTCGGTGTGAGCCGCCGCAGGCCCTGGCAGTACGCCTTCGGCCCCGGGGTGAGCGCCACGGTGGCCCGCGAGTCCGGCCCCGACCTCGACGTGCACATCGTCACGCACGACGAAGCGGCCCGAGGCCGCGGGCTGCCGGTCACGCCGGGCGCCCGGCTGGGCCGCTCGCGCATCATCTGGGGCTGGCTCACGGGCGTCGTCGGCCCCGCCCTGCTCACCTTGCTGCTCAGCCAAGTCGTTCCCGAGCTCGGACTCGCGAACGACATGCTGATCTTCCTCACCTTCACCGTCGCCGCCGCCCTGCTCGGCGGCCTGCTGCCCGCACTCGCCTCGGCCGCGTTCGGCTCCCTGCTGCTCAACTACTTCTTCACGCCACCGCTCTACCAGCTCACCATTTCCGACCCCCGCAACATCGTCGCCATCTCGATCTTCTTCGGGGTGGCCGTGTCCGTGGCCTCCGTCGTGGACCTGGCCGCCCGCCGCACCCACCAAGCCGCCCGGCTGCGCGCCGAGTCCGAAATCCTCTCCTTCCTCGCCGGCAGCATCCTGCGCGGCGAGAACTCCCTGGACGCCCTGCTGGAGCGGCTGCGCGAAACGTTCGCAATGCAGTCGGTCGCACTACTGGAACGCGTCAGCGAGGTGGAACCCTGGACCATCGCCGCAGCTGTGGGCGCCCACCCGGTCACCCGACCCGAGGACGCCGACGTGGACATGCCCATCGGCGAGAACATGGCCCTGGCCCTCTCGGGGCGGGTGCTGCCCGCCGAGGACCGGCGCGTACTCGGCGCCTTCGCCGCCCAGGCAGCCGTCGTACTCGACCGCCAGCGCCTGGTCGACGAAGCCGGCAAAGCCCGCGAACTCGCTGAGGCCAACAAGATCCGTACGGCCCTGCTCGCCGCCGTCAGCCACGACCTGCGCACGCCGCTGGCCGGCATCAAGGCCTCTGTCACCTCGCTCCGCTCCGACGACATCGAATGGTCCGAGGAGGACAAGGCCGAACTCCTGGAAGGCATCGAAGAAGGCGCCGACCGCCTCGCCGCGCTGATCGGGAACCTCCTGGACATGTCCCGCCTGAACACCGGCGCCGTCGTCCCACTGATCCGCGAGACCGACCTCGACGAAGTCGTCCCGATGGCACTGGGCGGCGTACCCGACGACAGCGTCGAACTCGACATCCCCGAAACCCTCCCCATGGTCGCCGTCGACCGCGGCCTCCTCGAACGAGCCGTCGCCAACATCGTCGAGAACGCCGTCAAGTACAGCCCGACCGGTCATCCCGTCCAGGTTTCCGCCAGTTCCCTGCAGGACCGGGTCGAGCTTCGTGTCGTGGACCGCGGCCCCGGTGTCCCCGACGAGGCCAAGGACCGCATCTTCGAACCGTTCCAGCGGCACGGCGATGCCCCGCGGGGCGCGGGAGTCGGCCTCGGCCTCGCGGTGGCCCGCGGCTTCACGGAGGCCGTCGGTGGCACGCTGACCGCCGAGGACACCCCCGGCGGCGGCCTCACCATGGTCCTCTCCCTGCCCACGGCGGAGGGTGCTCGGCCGCCGGTCCCCCCGGAACTCCCCGCCTCGGCCATCACCTGAGCCGGCCCGCAGGAGCGCTCCATCGGATCAGTCCCGCACGCCGCCCTTCGGTTCCGTGCGGGCGGCGGCGTGCTCGGGAGGGTTGGGGGGTTCCCCCCGGCGGACCGAGCCGGGTGCGCGGGCGGCCGCGTGGTCGGCGACAGCGGCGGAGGTCAGCTGCCACGGGACGCTCGTCACCATCACCCCGGGGGTGAACAGCAGGCGGCTCTTGAGCCACAGGGCGGACTGGTTGTGGAGGAGGTTCTCCCACCAGTGGCCGACGACGTACTCGGGGATGAAGACGGCGACGACGTCGCGGGGCCCGGCACGCCGCATGGAGCGGACGTACTCGACCACAGGTTTGGTGATCTCGCGGTAGGGGGATTCCAGGACCTTCAGCGGTACCTCGATCTCGAAGTCCTCCCACTGTTTGCGCAGGTGGTCCAGGCTCTCGCGGTCGACGGCGACGGTGAGGGCCTCCAGTTGGTCCGGCCGGAAGGCGCGGGCGTAGGCCAGGGCGCGCAGGGTCGGCTTGTGGACGGTGGAGACGAGGACGATCGCCAGCACGCGGGAGGGCATCTTGCCCTCGGCGCGGGGGTCGGTGACGGCGAGTTCGGCGGCGGTGTGGTCGTAGTGGCGGCGGATGCCGCGCATCATCAGCCACAGCAGGACCGCGGCGAGTACGGCCAGCCAGGCGCCCTGGGTGAACTTGGTGGCGAGCACGATCACGAGGACCAGGCCGGTGATGCAGGCGCCGGTGGCGTTGATGGTCCGGGCCAGCTGGTGGCGGCGGCGCAGGGCCGGGTCGGTCTCCGTACGCAGCTCGCGGTTCCAGTGCCGGACCATGCCTGACTGGGACAGGGTGAAGGAGGTGAAGACACCCAGGATGTAGAGATGGATGAGGCTGGTGACGTTCGCCTTGTAGCCCCACAGCAGCAGGCCGGCGACGATGGCCAGGGCGAGGATGCCGTTGGAGAAGGCGAGCCGGTCCCCGCGGTTGTGCAGCTGGCGCGGCAGGTAGCGGTGCTGGGCGAGGATCGAGGCGAGCAGCGGGAAGCCGTTGAAGGCGGTGTTCGCGGCGAGGATCAGGACCAGGGCGGTGGCGGCCTGGAGGAAGTAGAAGCCGATGCTGTCGTTGCCGCCGAAGACGGCTGCGGCCAGCTGGGCGATGACGGTGCGCTGGGTGTAGGCCTCGCAGTCGGCCAGGCCGGTGAGCCGGCAGGAGTCGTCGGTGATGTGGACCTTGGCGACGATCGCGAGGGTGGTGACACCGACGAACATGGTGATCGCAATGATGCCCATCGCGGCCATGGTGGTCGCGGCGTTCTTCGACTTGGGCTTGCGGAAGGCCGGGACGCCGTTGGAGATCGCCTCCACACCGGTCAGGGCCGTACAGCCGCTGGAGAACGCCCGCAGCACGAGCATGACCAGCGCCAGGCCGGCCAGATCCGCGTCGCCTTCCTGCGGGGTGATGCCGTACGCCGCGCTCTCGGCCACCGGGGCGTCACCCAGGAGGTAGCGCAGCAGACCGGTGCCGACCATGACCAGGACGCCGCCGATGAACAGGTACGTCGGGGCGGCGAAGGCCTGCCCCGACTCGCGCACGCCGCGCAGGTTCATCGCCGTCAGCAGGGCCACGAAGCCCAGAGCCATCAGGACCCGGTACTCGGCCAGCGAGGGCAGCGCCGAGATGACGTTGTCCACGCCGGAGGCGACCGAGACGGCCACGGTCATCACGTAGTCGACCAGCAGCGAGGCCGCGACCACCAGACCGGCCGAGGGCCCGAGGTTGACCGAGGCGACCTCGTACGAGCCGCCCCCGCTCGGGTAGGCGTGGACCACCTGGCGGTACGAGAGCACCACCACGGTCATCAGCGCCACGACGGCGGCCGCGATCCAGGGCGTGAAGTGCAGGTACGCCAGGCCACCCAGGGTGAGGACCAGCAGGATCTCCTGCGTGGCGTAGGCCACCGAGGAGAGCGGGTCCGAGGCGAAGATCGGCAGCGCGAGCCGCTTGGGCAGCAGCGTCTCGCCCAGCTCCTCACTGCGCATGGCCCGCCCGATGACGAGGCGCTTGAGGATCTCGGTCAGCTTCGGCACGGTGTGACCATAGCCCCGTCACCCGAAGATCAGCACTGGAGCGGGCATTCGGCGTAACGGCGCCAAGACCCCGTTCACGACACGTCAGGATCCCATCAAGATCCGCGGCGTCCGACCGCCGTGTCCCTAGCCTCGGACGTATGAGACCCGGTCCAGACACGTGCGCTCGGGCGCCGCAGAGGCCCGTCCGCGATCACGCCTGGCCGGGGGCTCTGCGGACAGCTGTCCTGTGCGCCGGCATCCTGCTGGCGCTCCTGCTGCTGGTCGACGCGGTCTCCGGGGCGCTCACCCCAGCCCGTGCCGCGCTGTGGGCAGGGCTCGCGGCGGCGCTGTTCGCGGTGCTCGTGCCGGCCCGGGTCACGGCGGGCGACGGCTGGTTCGCCTCGCGCGGGCTGCTGCGAGAGCGACGGGTGCGGACCGACGGCCTGGTGGCCGTGCGCTGGCCCGCCGGGAGCGGGCAGCGGCTGGTGCTCCAGGACCTCCACGGCGTACGGATCGAGCTCGACGTGAAGGTGCTCACTGGCACCCCAGCCCTGTGGCAGCTGCTGGAGCAGGGTGTCCGGGCCTCCCTGGAGCGCGGCGCCGTGGCCGCCGGGACCGCGGACTGGCAGAGACTGTCCCGGCGCATCAACGGCGAGGCCGCGCTCCTCGTGTTCAAGGTCTCCGGTCTGGAGTAGCCGGTGAGGATGCGGTGTCCCGGCGCTCCGAGTCGGCCGCCGACGCACCCTCCTCACCAACCTCCTGGAGCCTGGCCTCACCAGCGGCCCCGGCGGCCGGGTCGTCAACGTCTCCTCCTCGCTCCACCGCACCGCGGCCATCCAGTGGAACGACCCGCAGCGCCTGCGCCGCTACTCCCGCCTCGCCGCCTACGCGCAGTCGCAGCTCGCCCTCACCGTCTTCGCCGCCGACCCGCGGGTGACCGCCGTCTCGGTCCACCCGGGCGTGTGCGAAACCGGCCTGCTCCCCCTGTACGGGCACGAGGGCGAGTCCGCGGCCGAGGGCGCCGGCCACGTGGTCCGCCTGTGCGATCCGGCCACCGAGATCGTCAACGGCGCGTACTACGACCGCGACGAGCGGGTCGAACCGGCCCCGGCCGCCACCGAGGAGCGCACCGTCAAGCGCCTGACCAAGCTCGCCGACCTGCTCGTCGGCCACACCGCCTGAAGGGACCCCGTACCGCCATGTCCAAGCGCGCACGCAAGAAGAAGGCCCGCCGCAAGAAGGCCGCCAACCACGGCGGCAAAGCCGAACAGCACTGACAGCGCCGGACGGGGGCGGGGCGGCCGTGACCGGGCCGCCCCACCCCCGTCCACCCCCACCGTGAGGTGCGAGGCCTGGCGCGACCGGCGGGCGGCGTGCTTCTGCAGGTCGGCGGGGGGGGGGATGGCGGGTGCGCCCGATGAGCGCGAGTCTCCCTACGACGCCACCGGCCGCCAGATCGCCATCGCCTTCATCCCGCACCCGGGTGACCAGGGAGCGACTCGCGCCCCGACCCGGACGGCATGTTCGCGCTCGGTCCCCGTTCGTGCTGGTTCATGGGAACCGATATGTCGCCGTACCGATCTATACCAGCGAGATCCGTTCGAGACCCCGTTCGAGATCCGTAACTCTGCACCGGAGTCCGAGTGAAACACCGTTCAGCCACGCTCTGCGCGGCCCTCGTCCTGTCCGCCGTCGCCGCGCTGTCCGGCTGCTCCAGCGAGGGCGATCCCGTCTCCTTCGCCCCGAAGGAGACAGCGAAGCCGGGGGAGAGCAACAAGGCCAGCGACGTCCGGATGCCGACCCACCCGCGCGAGTGGACGACGCAGCGGGAGCTGCCGGACGGGACGCGGGTGGTGCGCACCGATCTGACGGGGCCGAAGTCCGGATTCACCGGCCGGGTGTGGGCCTGGGTGCCGAAGCAGTACGGCAAGCCCGAGTACAAGGACAGCGCCTTCCCGGTGCTGATGGCGCTGCCCGGCGCGGTGGGCTACCCGACGAACTACTTCTTCTCCAAGGAGTTCCGCCTCCAGGAACGGATCGGGGAAGCCGCCGACAAGGGCGAGAGCCTGCCCTTCATCGTGGTCATGCCGGTGCTGAACGCCAACAAGGACACCTACTACGACGGCAGCGACATACCGGGGCAGCCCAAAATGGGCACCTGGATCTCGGACGACGTCCCGGACCTGGTGCGGGAGAACTTCCGCACCTACGCCGACCCGAAGGGCTGGGGCTTCTTCGGCTCCTCCTCCGGAGGTTACGTGGGCATGAAGATGGTGCTCCAGTACCCCGAGCGGTTCAGCGTGGCGATCGCGGGCGGGCCCGACGCGGCCCCCGATTCGCCACTGTGGAACGGCCATCCGCAGGAGAAGCAGGAGAACAGCCCGGCCTGGCTGGCCGAGCAGCTGATCAAGAAGAGCGGCGCCGCGGGCGGCCCCACGAGCAGCCCGTCGAGCAGCGCCAAGGCCGGCTCGAAGAGCAGCCCCAAGAGCAGCCCCTCGCCCGACCCCTCGACCGGGCCCACGACCGGCCACAAGGTGGCGATCTCCTTCCTCATGGGCACGAAGGAGCCGAAGCAGGAGGTCGCGGCTCTCGACAAGCTCCGCCAGGAGATCACCAAGGGCCCGATAGAGACCCGGGTGACGTCCTTCGAGGGCGGTCACGACGGGTACAAGTACACGGACACCCTGTTCAACGGTGACCTGAAGTGGATGAGCGACCGGATGCGCGGCCCGGTCGCCGCGAAATGACCGCCGCCCAGGGGCCCGTCGGCCCGTCGGTCACGGGACCTTCACCCGACGGAACGGACCATCGAACGGCGGCCGACGAAGACCTCCGGGCGCCGAGCGGAAGGGACGTGCCGATGACGGCCATCAATGAGGCGTCGGCCTGAGCCGCGCCCCTCGGGACGCCCGCCGACCGGCGTCCCGTACCGCCGCGGCCGCGAGCCCGGCGTGCCCTGATGGCCCTGGCGGCGCCCGCGCCCGCGGCGTGCGCGGGCGCCGCACCCGCCCGGGCGAGCAGCCCGCAACCTCCCGCACGCACATGCTCAAGGCCGTCGACAACCCTGCCAGGCCATACGACTGCACGGGATAGGGCCGACTGCGGCCCGGAGGCGGGGCGGGGCTGGCCGGCGGCCAACTCCGCCATGCCCTGAGCCCCTGCCGCGGTCCGCTGAGCCATCGCCGTGCCACGTGCTCGGCTCGGCTCTCATCGCGCGGCACCTGCGCGTATGCCAACGCGGGGCAGCACTCCCAGGCCACCGCGCGGAGCGGGGCGTACGGTCCCGTCGGAGCCGCCAATGCCGGACCAGGGATCGTTGGCGAGGAGCAGGTGCCCGTCGAGGTCGATCCAGCGGGCCCGGTCGACCAGGTGGACGGCGGGCGCGATGCCGAGCGAACTGGCGGTGAGGCAGCCGAGCATGAGGTCGGTGCCGCTGCCGTCCAGCGCCGCCTGGATGCGCAGCGCGGCCCGTACGCCCCCGCACTTGGCGAGTTTCACGTTGACGCCGTGGACCCGCCCGGCGAGGGCCGCGGCGTCCTCGTAGGAGACCGCGTCCTCATCGGCGATCACCGGGACCGGCGAGGCGGCGGCGACCCGGGACAAGGCCTCGGGCTGCCCGGCGGCGATCGGCTGTTCCACGGCCGTGACGCCGAGGGCTGCGAAGCGGGGCAGCAGCGCGTGGGCCTGGTCCTCGGACCAGGCACCGTTGGGATCGAGCAGCAGGTCAACGGCAGGCGCTCCCGCACGGACAGCCTCGACCCGGGCCAGGTCCTCGGCCGGCTCGGGGGACCCGGCCTTGACCTTCAGCACGCTGAAGCCGGCCACGGCAAGCCGACTGGCCTGGGCGGCAGCGGCGACGGGCGGGACGATGCCGATGGTGCGTGCCGTCGCCGCGGACGGCGGCACAGGGCTGCCGAGCAGTTGGTGTACGGGCTGACCGGCTCGCTTGCCGACGAGGTCCAGTACGGCTGACTCGACGGCGGCGAGGACTCCTGCGGGCAGCTCTGCGCCCACAGGCCCCGCGGGGACGAGTTCCGCCCAGGCGGTCTCCGGGTCCGGCAGACGCTCGACCGCCGCCCGGAGGGCGCTCAGGTGGCGAAGGATGTGTTCGGTGGGCAGACCGAGGTACACGCTGCTGACGGCCTCCCCCCAGCCGCGCAGCCCTCCGTGTTCCAGCCTGATCCACACCGCGTCGCGGCGGGCCATCACAGAGCGGGAGATCCGCAGCGGCTCCGCCAGTTCGAGCGAGGCGGTGTGCCAGGTAAGTCTCATACGGCACCTCCGGGGGCCGGAACGCGGGCAGCGCGGGCTTGGCCGCCGGGGGCGGCGACGGGATCGACGACGGTCCGGCAGCGGGTCCAGCCGAGGGCCTCGGCCGCATACGGGTGCCGGATCTCCAGCGGGCGGGTGGCCGGGGCGGTGCCGGTCAGGCCGTGGGCGTGGCAGAAGTCGTCGTCGTAGACGGTGCCGAGGTAGCGGTGCGGGCCGTCGGGGAACACGGTGGCCACGACGGCGCCGGGCTCGGCCCGTGCTGCCCACGCGGAGACCAGGGCGACTGCGCCGGTGCTCCAGCCGCCGCTGACGAAGCTGCCGCGGGCAAGCCGGCGGCAGGCGTCGACGGCCTCGGCGGCGCCCACCCAGTGCACCTCGTCGAACGCCCCGTGGCGGACGTTGCGGGGGTGGATGCTGCTGCCGAGTCCGCGCATCAGGCGTGGCCTCGCGGGCTGTCCGAAGATCGCGGAGCCGACGGAGTCGACACCGATGACCTTCAACCGGGGCCAGCGGCGGCGCAGCGGGCCGACC
The DNA here is from genome assembly GCF_040655295.1 of Streptomyces sp. NPDC050448. Lineage (NCBI taxonomy): Bacteria > Bacillati > Actinomycetota > Actinomycetes > Kitasatosporales > Streptomycetaceae > Streptomyces > Streptomyces sp. NPDC050448. Next base: position 252,278 of record NZ_JBFAJR010000004.1, read on the forward strand.
AGCCCGGCGCTGTGGCCGCCGGTGCCCACGCTGCACACCAGGATGTCGAGGTGGTCGAGCTGGCTGATCAGTTCCCCGGCCATGGAGAGGTATCCCGCGGGGTTGTCCGGGTTGTTGTACTGGTCGGGCCAGTAGGCGTCCTCGTTGCGGGCCAGGACCTCGCGCAGCCGGGTGATGCGGGCGGCCTGCCAGCCGCCCTGCGGCGCGGGGCGGTCGACGAGCTCCAGGCGGGCGCCGTAGGTGCGCAGCAACTGCCGGATGGAAGGTTCGAGTTCGGTGTCACCGACGAGGATGACGGGGTGGCCGAGGGCCTGCCCGGCGAAGGCCAGACCGATGCCCATGGTGCCGGAGGTGGACTCCACGACCGGGGCGCCGGGGCGCAGCTCACCGCGTCTGCGGGCGCCGGTGAGCATCGACATCGCCGCGCGGGCCTTCATCCCGCCGGCGCTGAGGCATTCGAGCTTGGCCCAGAAGCCAGGATGGGGGTGCGGCAGGTCGGTGTGGATCCGGGCGACAGGCGTGCGCCCCAGCAGGGGCATGAGACCGGGGTTGGCGGCGGCCGTGTGGGGCCTGTGCATGAGTGGAGCGGTGGTCACGGACGGCCTCCGTAGCGGTGGATGACCCCGGGGCCGCCGTCCAGCCAGAAGAACGGGTACGGCTCGGCAGAGACGGCGCTCACTCCGGACCCGAGGAATCGGGGCAGGACGGCGCTGCCGGTCTGGGCGAACATCACGAGGGGCTTCCCCGTCTCGGCGGCGTGGTCGAGCAGGTCCTGAAAGGTGCCGTTACCGAGGGTCATGCCGGAGGCGAGGACGGCACCGCAGCGTTCCAGGTGTGCCGCCGCGTCGTTGAGGACGGGCTCGCCCCACTCGGTGGCTCCGCCCTTGAGGTCGCACGGCACGTAGTCGAGCCCTCGAGAACGGAGCTGCTCGAGCAGCGAGTTGACCACTCCGACCACCAGGACCGGGCGGCGCGATGGGGAGTCGTCAGCGGGCAGCAGGTCGATGACGGCCCGGGCCCGTGCCCGCGAACGGCTCAGCGAACTGCCTGCCGGGAGGGGATACGGGCGGGCGCCGTTGTCGGGCGTGTGCGGCCGCACGTGGGCCAGGTAGGCGTCGAGCGCTGCGATCCGCACGGGCAGGAGCGGATGCCCCAGGAGGTCGGCGACGGCGGCGCCCACGCAGTCGTCGAGGGCGCCTTCCGGTAGGGTCCCGGGCTCGACCGCGCAGGACCCGACCGCCGCGTCGAGCCTCAGGCTGAGCACCTCGTTGCGGTAGCCGCTGCCGCGCCCTTCGTGCCGCACGGCCTGGGAGGTGGTGAACGCGAGCGAGATCCGCTCGCCGACGGGGTCGGGGCCGTACGCACCAGCCAGGACCGCGTCGAAGAGCTGGTCGACGCTCCGGGCGGCGGGGTCGGCATGCGGGCGCTCGCCCACCGGGATCGTTTCAGGTGTGTGCGGGGCCGGCAGGGTCACGCGGGCACCGCCGGGGTGGGCTCGTAACAGGGACGCAGGCCGGCGAGCAGCCGCTCGGCGGCGGTGCGGGCGCCGCCGCCCTCGGTGTCGGCGGTCATGACGTGGCCGAGGTACTCGTTGTTGCTGGTGGCGGGCCGCACGGTGCGGCCGGGTTCGGCGAGGGTCAGCTCCAGCACCTCGGGCCGGGCTCGTACGGCCTCTGCCCCCTCGATGCCGGCGAGGATGCCGTCGGTGTCGAGGGGGCAGGAAGGAGATGGCGGCGCTGCGCACGCCGGTGGGTCGCGGCGCCAGGTCGGGCGTGCGCCCCAGGGCCACGTCCACGCAGGCGGCAGCCAGGTCGACGCCCGTGACATGCCGGATGAGTTCGGTGATGCGGTTGCCCGCCGGGCGCGGGTTGACCTCGACCACCCGGGGCCCGTCGGGCGTCAGCTTGATCTCGGTGTGGCAGACCACCTGGTCCAGGCCCAGCGCCTTGACCGCCCGCAGCGCCGTCTCGGCGGCCTCCGAGGCCAGGGCCTCCTCGATGCCGGCCGGGAACATGTGGCCGGTCTCGATGAAGGCGGGCGCCCCGCCGATGCTCTTGTCGTTGACCCCCACGACGTGCGTGGTGCCGTCGAAGGAGACGGTCTCGACGCTGACTTCGGGCCCGTGCAGCAGCTCCTCGAGCAGGATGACCGGGGCACGGTCCTGACCGCGCGCGTTGACCGGGAACTCGGCGAGGGCCCGGCAGGCAAGCTCCAGCTCGCGCTCGTCGCCCACCGCGCGGACCAGCATGCCTGCACACAGGTCCACCGGCTTCACGACGAGCGGGTACCCGATCTCACGAGCGGCGACCGCTGCCTCCGCAGCCCCTGCGCAGAGCGCGAAGCGCGGGCCCGGGACGTCGGCCTCGGCTAGCACACGGCGCGTCAGGTCCTTTCGGCACGCAGCCTCGACGGCGTCCGGGGCGGGCCCGGGCAGTCCGAGCCGCCGGGCGGTGTGCGCGACGGCCGGCAGGTAGTAGTCGCACGAGGAGACCACCCCGTCGAAGCCGAGGACGGCGTGCAGCCGCTCGACCCGCGCCAGGAGGGCGCCGGTGTCGTTGGTGTCCGCCGTGATGACGTTGCGGGCAGTGAGCAGCGGGTGCGGCCCGTCGCCCGCAGGGGCCGAGCGCAGGTAGTGGTGCAGGTCGCGGGTGACGAAGGTGAACTCGTGCCCGTCTTCGCGGATCGCCCTGGGCAGCAGCCGGCTCATCGACCCCACCCAGCTTTCGATCACCAGCAGATGTCCCACCGGACTTCCTTCCAGACTGCCGTCGGCTCTGTGCGACGCAGACGTTATCTGAAATCGTTTTCATTTCCAATACGCCGGTTTTCCGATAGCCTGCGGCCCCCGGAGCACGAGAGGCGGAGTGTGATGACAGAGCTGACGCAGGATCAGAGGGTCGGCCCGTACACGGTGCGGCACGCGAGAACCGAGGACCTGCCCGGTGCCCGGAGGGTCGGTACGGACTGGCCCGAGCCATGGTGCACACCGCCTGCGCGTTCGCCGCGTCCGTACCCGGCTACGAGCGCGAGCCGGCCGCCGTCATGTGACCCGCCGCTCCTCCAGGGGCGCCGCCCTCAGCAGGCTCTCGTCCACCCGGGCAGGTGCGGGGTGTGGTTGACCAGGCGGGCGGAGTTGCCCACGACGGCGATGCTGCTGGTGTTGCGCAGCAACGCCGCGAGCACCGGCCCTGATCCGCCGGACACCCCCTAACCCCTCCACACACCCCGTCCGGTCAACACATTCGCACCGCCCGGTTCGGAGCCTCCGGCACCCCTACTCCGCCCCCCCCTGAAGGCCGGATGCCGATCGCCGGGACGCGGGACGCGTCTCACGCCTTCGGCGGTGTGGCGCGCAGGCCCCCGAGCAGTGTGGCCAGGTAGCGGCGAGCGGTGTCGACCCGGTCGGCGTCACGGCCTCCGTGGACGTGCACGGCGTACGCGATGCCGCACATGAGCGGGACCAGGTCGGCCGAGGCGAGGTCGGGGCGGACTGCCCCGGCCTCGCGGGCCCGGCCGAGTAGGGCGTCGCCGACCGACCACAGCGACTGCTTGAGCTCCGTGGTGCGCGACAGGGCATCCGCGGGTGCGGCGGTGACCGGGCCCAGCGAGGCGTCGGTCACCTGCGCTTCGACGGTGCGGGTCAACAACGCTTCCAGCGCGCGCCATGGGTCGGTGTCGGCCAGTGCTCGCTCGCCGTGGGCGGCCAGGGCTTCCAGGCGGGGGGTGGCGACGGTCTCCAGCAGCGCCTCGGGCGTTGCGAAGTGTCGGTAGACGGTGCCGACTCCGAGTCCGGCGCGGCGGGCGACGTCGTTGAGCTGCAAAGGCGTGCCCTCATCGATGAGGGCACGGGCGACGGCGACAATCCGGTCCCAGTTTCGGGCCGCGTCCCTGCGCAGTGGTGTCGTCGTCATGGGGACATGCTAATCGGATGGCCCATCCGGATGATCCCGCCGCCCGTTCCGTCACCACTTGGCAGGTCAGGCGGCCGCCAGCGGCGCGTGCCGTTCGCTGAGCCGGCGTACGGCCTCGGCGACGCGGGGGTCGGTCGCGGCCCGCGGCGGCGGCACCGGAGTCGCCTGGGGACCGATGACGACGCCCGTCCGCCCCGTCAGAGCGTCGTCGGTGGCGGCGACTATCGAGGGGATGGCCGCGGCGGACGCCGGACCGGAAGTCGAGCGTTCGAACTTGCGGCGTACCAGCGGCCACAGCAGCCGCAGGGCGGGCGAGACGATCTTCGGGTCGCCCATGGTGCCGTTGGTCATGTCGGTCGCGGCGCCTCCGGGGTCGGCGGCGAACACCGACACGCCCGTGCCGTCCAGCTGCGTGGCCAGATCGAGCGCGTAGGCGAGGTTGGCCAGCTTGGCGCGGCCGTACCAGTGGAAGCCGTAGTAGCCACCCGGCGGCTCGACGGCGTCGAACACCCGCCTCGCGACCCCGACCGCACCCGAGGTCACGTTCACGATCCTGCTCGGGGCGCCGGCTGTCAGCGTGGGCAGGAGCAGCTCGGTCAGCAGGTACGGCGAGAGGTGATTGACGACGAACGACGCCTCGACACCGCCCAGATCCCGGCGGTCCGGGAACATCGCCCCGATGTTGTTGACCAGCACGGTCAGCGGTTCGCCCGAGGCGGCGTGGTCGGCGGCGATCCGCTGGGCGAGGTCGCGCACTTCGTCGAGCGAGGCGAGGTCCGCGGACAGGAACCGGGCAGGGTGCGCCGGGCTCATCGCGTTGATGCGGTCGACCGCCTGGGCGCCCCGGCCTGCGTTGCGTCCGATCACCGTGACCGAGAATCCGGCGGCAGCCAGTCCCAGCGCCGTCTCCAAGCCGATGCCGGCCGTCCCGGCCGTGACCACAGCAGTCCTCTTCATGGCACATCCACCCCCAGCAACTATGCGGATAATCCATCCGCTTGGAGTGACCATACACGAATACGGATGACCTATCCGGTTGACCCCCCGTCGGCCGACCGCGACGCCGCCTTCGACCTCCGCGAACACGGAGGGAGCACCCAGGCACCGCGGTTCGGCGACAGCCGCGACTGACCTTGGCCCCAGCCGTCAGGGGGCGGGGGAGCCGCCGCCGGTGGACGGCCCGCGCTGACACCGGTTGATCCGTCGCCCGGTCCAGAAGGAAATCGGCTGTAACGCTTGCGGCAGCTCGATGCACTGAGCACCAGACAGAGGCCGTCGGACACGGTCTCGATTCGACAGCGCACTGCGGTTGGGGGTCGGGCGGATCGTCATCGACAGCCCGTCGGAGATCGCCCGCATCGCCGCCGCCATCGGGCCCGAAGGGCGCCGGAAGGTGATGGTGCGGGTGGTGCCCGGCATCTCCGCGGGCGGCCACGACAAGATCCGCACGGGCACGGACGGGCAAAAGTTCAGGCTGTCCCTCACCGACGGTTCCGCACTGCACGCCGTGGCCCGCGTCCTGGCCCAGCCACAGCTGGAACTGACCGGGCTCCACTGCCACATCGGCTCCCAGATCACCGAGGTGAAGCCCTGCCTCACCGCGCTCCGGCGCATGGTGGGGCAACCTATGGCGTAGCAGGTATGGCCAAGGTGGGGCCGGCACCGACTCCGCCCCGACAGGAGATCTCATCCCAGGCCGGGAACGGCGGAGACCAGGAGGTCGATGAGCTTGATGCCGACGAAGGGCAGGATGAGGCCGCCGAGGCCGTAGACGCCGAGGTTGCGGCGGAGCAGGTCGTGCGCGGAAGCCGGCTTGTAGCGGACGCCGCGCAGGGCGAGCGGGATCAGCGCGACGATGATGAGGGCGTTGAAGATGATCGCCGAGGTGATGGCGGAGGTCGGACTGCTGAGCCCCATGATGTTGAGGGCGCCGAGTCCAGGGTAGGCGGACGCGAACATCGCCGGAATGATCGCGAAGTATTTCGCGACGTCGTTCGTGATCGAGAAGGTGGTCAGGGCGCCGCGGGTGATGAGCAGTTGCTTGCCGATCTCGACGATGTCGATGAGCTTGGTGGGGTTGGAGTCGAGGTCCACCATGTTCCCGGCCTCCTTGGCGGCCGAGGTGCCGGTGTTCATGGCGACGCCGACGTCCGCCTGGGCCAGGGCGGGGGCGTCGTTGGTGCCGTCGCCGGTCATCGCGACGAGTTTGCCGCCGGCCTGCTCTCGCTGGATGAGAGCCAGCTTGTCCTCGGGCGTGGCCTCGGCAAGGTACTCGTCCACACCTGCCTCTGCGGCGATGGCACGGGCCGTCAGCTCGTTGTCGCCGGTCACCATGACCGTGCGGATGCCCATGGCGCGCAGCTCCGCGAACCGCTCGCGGATCCCCTCCTTGACGACGTCCCTGAGGTGGATGATGCCAAGCACCCGGGGTCCGTCCCAGTCGTGCACGGCCACCAGCAGAGGGGTGCCTCCGGATTCGGACACGGAGACCGACCATCCGACGGCCTCGGCGGGCACCGTTCCCCCGCGCGCCGCGACCCAGTCGCAGACCTGCGCCACAGCTCCCTTGCGGATGGCGCAGCCTGCCCCGTTGTCCCAGCTCAGGTTGATGCCGCTCATCCGGGTGCGGGCGCTGAACTCGGTGAAACGGGGGTTGCTCAGGTCCTCCGTGGCGGCCCGCTGAAGTCCGTAGTGCTGCGCCAGGGCGACGACCGAGCGGCCTTCGGGGGTCTCGTCGGCGAGGGAGGACAGCTGGGCGGCGTCCGCCAGCTTGGTGTGGTCGACACCGGGCAGCGGGATGAAGGCCGCGGCTTCGCGGTTGCCGTGGGTGATGGTGCCGGTCTTGTCGAGGAGGAGGGTGTTCACATCGCCGGCTGCCTCGACGGCGCGGCCGCTCATCGCGATGACGTTGCGTTGGACGAGGCGGTCCATGCCGGCGATGCCGATCGCGGAGAGCAGGGCGCCGATCGTGGTGGGGATGAGGGTGACGAGCAGGGCGACCAGGACGGTCGTCGACTGGGCGGCACCCGCGTACGCGGCCATCGGCTGGATGGTGACCACGATCAGGAGGAAGATGACGGTCAGTGCGGCCAGCAGGATGTTCAGCGCGATCTCGTTGGGCGTCTTCTGCCGGGTGGCGCCTTCGACCAGGGCAATCATGCGGTCGATGAAGCTGTTGCCGGGGCGCGAGGTGACCCGTACGACGATCGAGTCGGACAGGACGGTCGTACCGCCGGTCACTCCCGACCGGTCTCCGCCCGACTCCCGCAGGACCGGGGCCGATTCACCGGTGACGGCCGACTCGTCCACCATGGCGGCGCCGTCGACCACGTCTCCGTCGGCCGGGATCAGCTCGCCCGCCTCGATGAGGACGAAGTCGAAGGGCTGGAGCTCGGCCGGGGTGACCACCTCGGTCTCGGCCCGGCGCAGGTTCGTCCCGTACGTCCAGTGGCCCAGCCGCACCGCGACCGTGTCCGTGCGCGCCTTGCGCAGCGACTCCGCCTGCGCCCGGCCCCGGCCCTCGGCGACCGCCTCCGCGAAGTTGGCGAACAGGACCGTCAGCCAGAGCCAGATGCTGATCACCCAGGTGAAAACCGACGGGTGGATGAGCGCCGACACCGTGGTCAGGACGGATCCGACGGCGACGACGAACAGCACCGGCTTCTTCACCAGCTCACGCGGGTGGAGCTTGGCAACGGCATCCCTGGCAGATGTTACGAGGAGCTCGGGCTCCAGCATGTTCACGGGTCCACGCGCGCGAAGGCACCGCCGAGGACGGGCAGGAAGCGGGCCGGCGCCTCGATGTAGCAGCCTGCGAAAGGAGCGAGGGTATCGGGGGACAGCACGCCCGGGTCCCCGCGGAGCAGGACGTGGTCCCCGCTGGAGACGGCCACGGCCCGCGGATCGGCGGCACGGTCGGCCCACCAGCGGCCGTTGCCGGTGGCGAGGACGTGCTCGGGAAGGGCCGCGACGCCCGGGGCCCCGCCGGGGAACCATCGGGCCAGGGCGGGGAGGCTGGAGGGCTGGAGCTCGATCACGACGGATGCCGCCTCGGTTCGGGGAAGAGGGGCGGGGGCGGCCTTGGACGGTGGGTCGCCCCCGCGGGGAACCGGCGCCCTGAGCGTCGGCGCCGGCCGGCCTTGCGGCCGTGGTGGTCTGGGGCCCCGCCGGTCAGGAGGAGTGGCCGACGAGCAGGTCGGCGAGCTTGTTCAGGCGCGAGTACCGGCGGGTCCGGTTGGGGTCGTTCCACGAGATCGACGCGGAGCGGTGCATCGAGGAGGACACGTTGACGACTCGGCCGCCCGGGTCGCTGGTGAGCGCCGGTTCGAGCAGGTTCGTCAGCAGGTAGTGGGCGAGGAAGTTGACCTGGAAGGAAAGCTCATTGCCGTCGTGGGTGACCGTGTGGCGCTCGGGGGCGACGACGGCGGCGTTGTTGACCAGGACGTCGAGGTGCGGGTGCCCGGCGATGACACGGTTGGCGAGCCGCTCGACCTCGTCGAGGTGCGCGAAGTCCGCCGCGCAGGGGCGCAGGAGCTCGGCGTCGACGTCCGCCGTTGCGAGGAGCCGGGAGACCGCTGCCCGGGCCTCCTGCGGGGTGCGGCCGTGAAGCAGCACGGTGGCGCCGCACTCAGCGAGCAGGCGGGCTGTCTCGTAGCCGATGCCGGAAGTGGCGCCGGTGACCATGACGGTCCGGCCGGACAGGAAGGAAGGCATGAGTGGTTCCCGAAGGTGGGCATGGTGGCGCGAGGCCCGGGAAGCCGGGCCACAGCCATGCGGTGAAGTTGGTTCCGGGGCCTGGGCCTGGGAGAAGTCCGTCCCCCGGGCCAACGGGCGCTAGCTCAGCGGCAGGTGAACAGGGTGCTTCCCCGGCGCCACCGGATTCGGCGGCCGGTCGTCGTAGCGCGAGCCGGTGTTCACGTCATCCATCCAACCGGCGTGCGGATGAGCACTCAAGCGTTCTGACGACCCTCTGACGAGGCCTTGATGGATTTTGACCGCAGGCCGTTCCTCAGCGGAATTCCGCCAGTCGGCGCCGAAGCCCGAGCGCCGTGAGTCCGGCCGTCAACAGCAGCGCCGCGGCGGCCATGGGCGCTTGCGTCGTCACCGCCCCCCGGCCTTCCCGGACCGCGAGGTCGAAGTGCTTCTGATTGATGGCGGTGACCTCGTCCAGTGCCTTCATCCACTCCCCGAAATGGGCGTTGGAGGTGTCCGAAGCCCAGCCGATGGAGAAGACCGTGGCCTCCTTGGTCTTCCCCTCCGCCACCAGCCTGCGGAACGTCCGGTCGTCGCGCTGGTAGACGGCATACGCGGCCACGGTCCTCTCGGCGGCCACCCGCTCCCCGGCGAAGGTGACGTTGTCGAGTTCGCGCCGGAACTCGCCGGTGAACCGTTTGTCCTCATGGCTCTTCAGGTACGCGGCCCATGTTTCGTCGAGCTTGGCGTCGTACGTGGCGAGGGTCGCGCCCTCCATCCCGTACAGCTGCTGCGACTTGTCGAGGAAGGAGCGCTCGTACGCGGGACGGCGCTCGGGGTCCAGGAGGTAACGGCTCTCGTCGGCGTTCACGTCGTACCCGACCGCCTTGGAACGGGACAGTGCGATGACGGAGTCGAAGGAGTCGCGGCGGGCCACCTTCATGCGGTCGTATTCCGTGGCGAGCATCTGCGCACCGCAGACGACCGCCACCACGGCGCACAGCGTGGCAGCGATCAGCCCTGGATTGAAGACGCGGTTGAAGTGGCGGGCGAGGCGGATCTGGAGCAGGACGAGCACGGCGATCAGCAGCACTCCGAGAACGGCCTCCGCGGTCCGCTGCACTGCGAGGTCGGAGCGGGCTGCCGCGTACCCGCGTTCGTACACGGCGTCGTTGGCGTCCACGAGTTTGCGTGCTTCCGGAAGCAGCCGGCCGGTGAGGAGGTCGGTCGCAGTCCGGTAGTCCACTCGGGCGGCGTCCTTACCGCCGGGGCGACTGTCGTTCTCCAGCACTCGCCCGATCAGTTCCTGGTAGTGGGTGAACTCGTCGGTGAGCCGCACGACGGTCGCCTCGGTGTCCGGGTCACCCTCGGAGGCGGCGGCGAGTGTGCGCAGGGAGCGGCTGATGGTGTCCTGAGCATCCCGGTACAAGTCCCCGGCCTTCGAGTACGACTCCTCCAAGCGCCCCGCCCCCGTACCGGAATCGCCACTGGAGAGCAGGATGTTGGCGGTCTGCGCGTCCATGTCGTTGAGCGCGAGGTTGAGCTGGGTCGCCGAGACGGTGCGGGGTCCGTCATGCCGGGCCGTCTCGTCCCACGCGGTGGCCGCGCCCGTCGCCGCCACCGCGAGCAGGATCAGCAGGGCGGAGGCGATGAGCCCGCACGCCGCGCGGGCGAGACGCAACCGGCCGGGCAGGGTGGCCCAGAGGCGTTCGGTGAACAGTCGGGCCAACCGGGCAACCCTGCGGGCGGGGCGCCGCCGCGGCTCCGTTCCCAGCGATTGCGGTTGGGGCTGCGTCCGTGGGGCTCCCCCGCCGCGCCTGGCCGGCCCGGGTCTCGCCCCCTCGGATTCGGAAGCCGCCGTTCCCTGACCGTGCTCGGTACCGGCGGTGATCGTCACGTGCCCTCCACCCTCACGCCCGGCCGCAGGAACGGCCTCGTGTTGCGGATCAGCATCAGGGTCAAATGTTCGACTCAGCGCGGATATTGACGTCTCCCATATGCCGAGGGACGCAAATATTGATGGGTTCTTGACAACCTCTGCAGGGAGCGGGACCTTGACGGCTTCCGTACTTACGAACAGGTCGTCCGGCGCGCCTGCGCAAGCGGCTGCAGAAGTCACCGGGCGGCGGCGCAGGACACCGACGACGTCGAGTCATGCGTCCAGCTGTGCGCGGATGAGCACGTCGAGTCGCTGCCATGCCGGGGACGCGGCGTTGACCGTGCCCTGGATGAGGGCGGGGATCTCGGATGCCGCATCCAGCTCGGGCAGTTCGCCCGGTCCGTAGCGCGCTCGGGTCGCCTCCGCAAGGCGGCGGGCAAGGTCGTCGATACGGGGGTCGTCGGCGTCGAGGTCGTACACGTGGTCGTAGTCGAGGAAGAGCCGGCGCTGCGCGGGGTCGGCCAAGCTCTCGGTCTGGTCCTCGAACAGCGTGATCGCTCGGTCCGGGTGGGTGGCGAAGACGAGGATCCACAGGTCGCGTTGCAGATCCACCCAGCGGGGGGTGAAACCCCAGCGGACGAGGTCCTCGAGAAAGGTCCCGATCTCGGTGGGCAGAGGTGCCAGCTGCCCGGCGGCGAGCCGGCGCAGGCGCCCCTGCGTCCCCCGCAGGCCACGGATGCGGGCGGTGAGCTCGTCGTCGATCTCGCGCAGTGCCCGCTGGAACTCTTCATCGGGCGCCGCTCTCAGGTCCCGGATCCGCGCCAGGGGGACCCCGGCCTCCGTGAGCGTCCGGATCTTGATCAGGTCGATGGCGTCGTTCGCGCCGTACCGCCGGTAGCCGGACGCATCGCGGTCGGGCTCGGGGAGCAGCCCTCCCGGAGGCGATCCCCATGCGTACCAACGTCGGCCGCGGCCGCATCCACCGCCGCTGCGGCTGCGGGGACACCCATCATCGGCAGCTCGGCGCGCACTGCCCCCACCTGGTCACCGACAGCGAGCACGACACCTGGAGCTTCGCCGTCGATGTCCCCACCCCGGACCACCGCCGCACCACGGTGCGACGGAGCGGATTCCCCACCCAGGACAGCGCCGAGAAGGCCCTGGGCCGGTTCCTGGAGGGCGAGGCCGGCGGGTACAACGCGGACCCGAGGACGCGACCACCTCCACCGGCTCCGCGAAGCCTCCGCCGACTCCGCTCCCCCGCAGTACCCGGCTTCAGCGCCACGGCCGACCGGCCACAAACCGCACACGCGACCACATTGCGACCAACACGGCCCCGGACGCACGAAAGGCCGTCCTCTCACGGATGAGAGAACGGCCTCCGACCTGCGTAAACGCTGGTCGGGACGACAGGATTTGAACCTGCGACCCCTTGACCCCCAGTCAAGTGCGCTACCAAGCTGCGCCACGTCCCGATGCCCGCTGACCTGGGGTTTCCCCTGGTTGAACGCGCAGGAGAACGATACCGCACTTCGCGGGGTGGTCGCGCGCACCTTTCCCGGGGCGGGGTGTTCCGTGGAGGTGGTTGACCTCAACTCAACTTGAGGTTGCACGATCGGTGCATGACACAGGCAACCGCGGACACGGGGTTCCGCTACGAGGATCTGAGCCGGCTCATCGCGCTCATGACCGGGGCCGAGAAGCACGGGCCCGCCGCCACCTCCACGCTCGACGTGCTGTGGGTGCTCTACGACCGGGTGCTGCGCGTGGGGCCGGCGACCGCCGAGGAGCCCGGGCGGGACCGGTTCCTGCTTTCCAAGGGACACGGGCCGATGGCGTACTACGCCGTACTCGCCGCGAAGGGGTTCTTCCCGGTGGGCTGGCTGAGCGGCTTCGGATCGTACGAGTCGCCCCTCGGGCACCACCCGGACCGCACCCTGATCCCCGGAGTGGAGATCGGCAGCGGCTCGCTCGGCCACGGACTGCCGCTCGCCGTCGGCAGTGCGCTCGGGCTGCGGGCGCAGGGGCTGGACGAGCCCGCGGTGTGGGTGCTGATCGGGGACGCCGAGCTCGACGAGGGCAGCAACCACGAGGCCCTCGCGTACGCCGGTTCGGCCGGGCTGGAGCGGCTGCACACCGTGGTGATCGACAACGACTCCGCGACCCACGGCTGGCACGGCGGGATCGCCTCCCGCTTCGAGGCCGCCGGGTGGTCGGCGGTGACCGTGGACGGCCGGGACCACGCGGCGCTGCACGCCGCCTTCACCGCACCGCATCCGGGCCGGCCGCACGTCGTCGTCGCCCGTGTCGAGAAGAAGCAGTAGCAGTAGCAGTAGCCGTCGCAGTCGCAGTCGCAGTCGCAGAAGAGGAAGTAGGGGTCAGGCCGTCATGGACACCATGCGGGAACGCTTCATCTCGGTCACGTCGCGTGAGCTCGACGCGGACCCTCGGCTGGCACTCGTGCTCGCCGAGATCACCGTGGACGGGTTCCGCCCCGCCCAGCAGCGCCACCCGGAGCGGGTGATCAATGTCGGGATCAGGGAGCAGCTGCTCGTCGGAGTCGGCGGGGGGCTGGCCCTCACCGGGCTGAGGCCGATCGTGCACACCTTCGCCAGCTTCCTGGTGGAGCGGCCGTTCGAGCAGGTCAAGCTGGACTTCGGACACCAGGACACGGGCGGGGTCCTGGTCAGCGCGAGCGCCAGCTACGACTGGCCGGCCGGCGGGTTCACGCACATGGCGCCGGGCGACGTGGCCCTGATGGACACCCTCGACGGCTGGACGGTCCACGTGCCGGGACACCCGGACGAGGCCGAGGCGCTGCTGCGCCACGCCTACGCCGCCGGGGACGACAAGGTGTACGTCCGGCTCTCGCAGCAGTCGAACGCCGCCCCGCTCCCGGTGGACGGCCTGCGCTTGCGGACCGTACGGGAGGGAGGCGCCGGCACCGGTGTCGTCGTCGCCGTCGGCCCGCTGCTGGACAACGTCCTCGCCGCGACGGAGGGGCTGGACGTGACCGTGCTGTACGCCACCACCGTGCGGCCCTTCGACGAGGCGGCTCTGCGCGCGGCCGTCGGCCGCGCCACGACCGACGTCGTCCTCGTCGAGCCGTACCTGGCCGGCACCTCCACCGCGGCCGCGGCCCAGGCCCTGGCGGAGGTCCCGCACCGCGTCCTCGGCCTCGGCGTCGGCCGCGCCGAGCTCCGCCGCTACGGCACGGTGGAGGAGCACACCGCCGCGCACGGCCTGGACCCGCATTCCCTCCGCGAGCGGATCAGCGCCTTCCTCCGATGAGGCCCGTGGTTCCGGGGCGGCCCCGCGTCACTCCCCGGCCACTTCCGGATGGGCCGCGGCCAGGCGTTTGGGGGCCGCCTGGAGCCAGGAGTCGACCAGGATCGCGCGCAGCTCGGCGGCGCCCTCCAGCGCCGCCAGGCGGACGCGGAGCCAGGCGTAGTTGTCGTCGTGGCCCTGCCGGACGAAGAACTTCTCCGGCTCGGCCGCGATCAGCTCCGCGCGGTCCTCCTTCGGGCACTTCACCCCGATCGAGGCGTCGTCCTCGCCGAGGGCGGCGAATATCTTCCCGCCCACCCGGAACGTGGGCATGCCCCAGGCGAGCTTCTCGCTGCTGTCGGGGAGCGACAGCGCGGTCGTACGGACGTCCTCGGCGGTCACGGCCATCCCGCGACTCCTCTCCGGCCACCGGTCGGGTCGATGTCGTCGACCGTAGCGCCCGGCACTGACAGTCGTCCCCGGGCAGCGGCCCCTCAGCCCGCCCGCAGGCCGTCCTCGCGTCCGTGGATGATCTCCAGCAGCTCCGCCGCCAGGGATTTGACCGTCGCCAGCCCCGCCGTACCCCACCGGCGCGGTTCCAGGTCCACGGCGCACACGGTGCCCAGGACGATCCCCTGCCGGTCGGTCAGCGGCGCACCCAGGTACGACCGCACCCCGCTCTCGTCCACCACCGCGTTGCCGGCGAAGCGCGCGAAGTCCCGTACGTCCTCCAGTACCAGCGCCCGGCGACGCACCACCACATGCGGGCAGTACCCGTGGTCCCGGGGCAGCACCCGTGCCGGGTACCCGCCCGCCGGGGCGTCGGGAGCGTGGTGCAGACCGGCGAAGAACTGCCGTTCCTCGCCGATGAAGTTGACCCCCGCGTACGGGGCCGCCAGCACTTCGGCGATCTGCCGGGCGAAGGCGTCGAGCTCCGTGTCCGCCCGTTCCCCCAGGCCCAGTTCGCGCAGCCGGACGGCGCGGGCGGGCGCCTCCCGGTCCACGGGTGTGAGCAGCAGGTGTCCGGTCGACTCGTAGTACGTCATCGCGGGTTCCCCCATCCCAAGATTTCGTTCGATTCGTTTGATTCGCCGAGTTCACTCGGTTCGCTGAGTCTGCCGAGTCGCCGACCGTGCCGACTTGTCCGTCGCCGCCGTGAAGAGCAGGTGGTGGACCAGCGCCGCCAGTGCCCCCCTCCCGGAGCTCGTCAGCCGCGCGTCGCACCGTACGACGGGCACCTCGGGCCCGAGCCCCACCGCCTCGCGGACCTCTTCGGCGGTGTAGCGGTGGCCTTCGTCGAATTCGTTGACGGCGACGATGAAGCCGATGCCGCGCCGTTCGAAGAAGTCCACGGCCGGGAAGCAGTCGGCGAGCCGGCGGGTGTCGACGAGCACCACCGCGCCGAGCGCGCCCGCGCACAGCTCCTCCCACAGGAACCAGAAGCGCTGCTGCCCCGGTGTGCCGAAGAGGTACAGGACGTGGCGCTCGTCCAGGGTGATCCGCCCGAAGTCGAGCGCGACGGTCGTCGACGTCTTCGCCTCGACCCCGTCGAGCGGGTCGGGGCCCTCGCTCAGCCCGCTGAGCAGCTCCTCCGTGCACAGCGGCTCGATCTCGCTCACCGCGCCCACGAAGGTCGTCTTGCCCGCCCCGAACCCGCCCGCGACGAGGATCTTCAGCGTCGCGGGCAGGACGGCGGCGGGGCGGGTGTCACAGTCGTCGGCGTAGGCCATCGAGCACCGCCCGCAGCAGGTTCTGGTCGTCGGCGGCGAGGTATCCGCCGCCCGGGAACCGCGGCGCCTGCGCCATGACGGCCCCGTGTTCCATCAGGTCGGACAGCAGCACCTTCACCACCACCGCCGGCAGCCGCAGCTGCCCGGCCACCTCGGCGACGGTGACGGCCGCGGAGCCCGCACACAGGCGCAGCGCCAGGGTGTGCTCCGCGCCGAGGGGGCCCCGCGGGCGCACCCCCGTCGCGGTCATCAGGGACAGCAGGTCGAGAGCGACGGCGGACCGGGTCCGCCCGCCGCTGGCCGTGTACGGGCGCATCACCCGCCCCGCCGAGTCGTCGAGCCAGGGCGTGTCGCGCGGGGCCCCCATGCCGTACGTGGCGCGGGCGCGCATCACGCCGGGTCACCGACGGGCCGCCGCGGCGGGGCCGCCAGGTACGGTCGGACGCTCTTGACCAGCATCGCCATCTCGTAGCCGAGCACGCCCGCATCGGCCTCCCGGTCGGCCAGGACCGCCAGGCAGGTGCCCGCCCCGGCGGCCGACACGAACACGAGTGCGGTGTCGAGCTCGACCACCACCTGCCGGACCTCCGCGCCGTCCCCGAACCGGGATCCCGCGCTCCGTCCGAGCGAGTACAGCCCGGACGCCAGTGCCGCCAGGTGGTCGGCGCTGTCGTTGTCGAGGCCGTGCACGCACGTGACGAGGCCGTCCGCGGTGAGGAGTACCGCGCTGCGCGTGTGGGGGACCCGCTGGACCAGGCCGCTGAGCAGCCAGTCGAGATCCGAGAGCCGACTGGTCTTCGTCGCCGCTTCGCCGCCCATGGTGGTGCGCTCCTTGCTGAGGTGAGAGGTCGGGGTCATGGCTGGTTCTCCGAGTGGGCGAGGCCGAAGCCCCGTTGGAAGGCGGCCATCAGACCGGGGTCGTGCACGGGTTGTTCGGGTGCGTCGGCCCGCCGCGGGGCGGGGGCGTCCCGCAGTTCCGGGGCGAGGTGGTGCTGGGCCCTGCGGCGGGGCAGGGGCGGCCGGTCCGGGTCCGTCCGGGCTGCCGGTACGGACACGGTCATGGGCCCGGGCGGCGCGGCCACGCGCAGGGGCGCAGGGGCGGTCGCCGGGACGAGGACGGGCGCCGGGGGTGCCGGCTCGCGCACCGCCGGCCCGGTGCCCGCAGTCACGCCCGCGGCCATGTCCAGTCCCAGATCCAGGCCCAGGTCCAGCGTCGTCTCGACGGCCGGCGCCTCCCACGGCTCCCAGGGGTCCGCCGTCCGACGCGCCGCCTCCCGCGCCGCCGTCAGCCGCGTAGGCGAGTCCGGGCGGGGTACGTGCGGCGCCGCCCACGTCGGCACGGTCGGCGGCCGCGGGGCGGCCGTCGGCACGGGCATCGGGTCCGGCTTAGGCTCCGGCATCCGCATCGGCTGGGGCTGGCGCTGGGGCACCCGTACGGGCTCCAGCGGGGGCATACCGGCCCCTTCCCCGGTCCCCCACGAGGTGCCCCGGGAGCCCCCGAGCGCGTCGGCGGCACCGGGCGCCTCCGCCCCCAGCAGTTCCTGGGGCATGACGAGCACCGCGAGCACGCCGCCGTAGATGTTGGACTTGAGCTCGACGGCGATCCCGTGCCGGCGGGCCAGCGCCGAGACCACGAACAGGCCGATCCGCCCGTCCGCCAGCAGATTGCGGACGCTGATCTGGTCGGGGTCGGCGAGCAGTGCGTTCATCCGGTGCTGCTCCGCGGCCGGCATGCCGAGCCCGCGGTCCTCCACCTCGACGGCGATGCCCGCGGTGACCCGCTCGGCGCGCACCACCACGTCGGTGTCGGGGGCGGAGAACACCGTGGCGTTCTCGACCAGTTCGGCCAGCAGGTGCACCACGTCGGCGACGGCGTGGCCGCGGACGGTGCCGCCCGCCGGGGGCACCACCTTGACCCGCGTGTACTGCTCGACCTCCGCGACGGAGGAGCGCAGCACCTCGCTCAGGTCGATGGGCCGGGTCCACTGGCGCCGGGACGCGGCGCCGCCGAGCACGGCCAGGTTCTCGGCATGGCGGCGGATCCGGGTGGCGAGGTGGTCGACGTGGAAGAGCTCCTTGAGGAGGTCGGGGTCCTCGACCGTGTCCTCGAGCTCGTCGAGCAGCGAGATCTCCCGGTGCACGAGGGACTGGAGCCGGCGCGCGAGGTTGACGAAGACCTCGATCTTGCGGTCGCTGTCGGACGGTGCGGCCGGTCCGGCCAGCCGTACGAGGGTCGTGTGCGCCTGTTCGCGGGCGCCGCGCAGCTCCTGGGAGAGCAGCCAGAACTCGTCCACCCGGGCCGGGTCGCTGCCGGGCGGCGGTCCCGTCGGACCGCCGCGGACCGGGCGGACCGGCGGCTCGCCCCGCTCCAGTCGCTCGGCGGCGGTCCGCAGTTCCTGGCGTCCGCGCACGCTGGAGCGGCGCAGGGCTTCGCAGCGGTCCCGGACGGCCTTGGCGGAGCGCTGGGCCCCGAGCAGGGCGGCGGCCAGCGCGCTGACGACGAGCAGGGCGCAGCCGGCCAGGACCGGCCACAGCCGGGCGTCCCGCTCCCCCGCACCCCCGCCGAGCTGCAGCGTGAAGATCACCGCGGCGGTGCCGCTGAGCCCGGCGGCGAGCGTGGGCAGCAGGGCGGCGCGGACCAGCTGGGGGCGTATCTGCCGGCCGGGACCGGTGGCTGCGTGTCTCGACGGGGCGTGGCGGGCGGCGCGGAGTCCGGACATCGGCGTCCTCTACGTGGGGCCCGGGCCCCCAGGAGTTCCGGGGCCCGGTGTTGATCACCGGATACCCACGCTAGACCGCACGATCACGCCCCTGACAGCCAGTTGGGGAACTTGACCGGGGTGCTTCCCGCTCCCGATGGAGCGCTCGTACGAGAGCCCGAATCCGCCGGGGGCGCACGTCGCAGCGGCCGTACGCGACGCACACCCCCTGCCCGGGAGGTGTGCCGGACCGGCCTGTCGAAGAGCGCCCTACCGGCCCGTCGGCGGGCGCCCCGGACCGGCGCCTACGAGCCGACGGCCTCTGGTTCCCCTTGCGCCGCGGCCGGCGGCTGCTCGGCCGCGACCGGGCGGGACGGCGTGGCGGGCACGGGCGGGCCGACGCCACGAACGGGCGCCACCACGGCTCGCTCGGGGGCATCGGCGTCGCCCGGCTCGAACGGCTGGCCCGGGATCGGCAGCGCGATCGCCGCTCCGGTGACCCCGGCCGCGGTCCACCGGGTGCCCCGGCTGCCCCGCACGGCCGCCGGCAAGCCCGACAAGAACGCCCTGCGGGCCTCCCTGGTCACAGCGCCGCGGTGGGCGGTGGGTCGTGGCCATTCGTTCGTCATGGTCGTGTCACGGAACCGCCACAGCGCCACGGTCCGGAGAACCGGGCGGAGCGCGGTGGTGTGTCCGTCCACGAGTGCCGGTGCGGGACCGGTCGTGAACCTCGGGGAGTGGTCATGCAGTACGCAGCAGGTGTCGGCCGGGCCGCGGCAGCACTGGTAGTGGCCGTGGCGGTCACCGCCCTGACGGCGGGCTGCACACCGGGCGGCGGCGACGGTGCGGCCGCCAAGCCGTCGACGCCGCCCGCGGGTCCGGAGTCGGCGAAGCCGACGCCGACGCCCACGCCGGCGGTGGCCACGCCCAAGCCCACGTCCACCGCCGGTACTTCCTCCACCGGGGGCGGCACGGGTGGCACGGGTGCCGGGGCGAAGGCCTGCACGATCGACCAGATCAA
Source organism: Streptomyces sp. NPDC050448 (assembly GCF_040655295.1). Lineage (NCBI taxonomy): Bacteria > Bacillati > Actinomycetota > Actinomycetes > Kitasatosporales > Streptomycetaceae > Streptomyces > Streptomyces sp. NPDC050448. The sequence continues at coordinate 271,477 of NZ_JBFAJR010000004.1, forward strand.
GGCCTCCGCCGCCCACCAGGCCGATGTCCGGCCGTCGGGTACGGGAACGGGAGCCGCCATCGTCTCGGTCACCAACACCTCGACGCACGCCTGCACGCTCCTCGGATTCCCCACGGTCGCCGGAGCCGGCGACGGCGCGCCCGACAAGAACCTCCCGCTCGCCGCCACCCACAGCGGCTCGGCCGCCACGGTCTCCCTGCCCCCGGGTGGCAGGGCCTGGACGAAGCTCACCTTCGTCAACGTCCAGGGCGAGGCGGACGGCTACTGCGTCTCCGGCGCCACGCCCGCCGGCTTCCCCACGCTCGTCCTCGGCGTCCCCGGCGCGGGCTCGCACCAGATCGCCATGGACGACGGCGCCTTCGCCGAGTGCGACAACAAGGTGACCGTCACCGCCTTCTCCCCGACCAAGCCTTCCTGAACAGCCGGTGCCGGTCGCCCGGGTGGCTTGCTCGTCCTTCTACGGCCTACGGCAACGCCTGGGGCGGCAATGCCGCCTGGACGTCGAAGGACTGACGGGCCGCCAGGATCTCCTCGGCGTGGGCGACCGACCACTGGGCGAGGGCGCTGGTCAGTTCGGCGGCGCCTTCGCCGAGGTCGGTGAGGCCGTACTCGACGCGGGGCGGAACGGTGGGGTAGACGGTGCGGCGGAGCAGGCCGTCGCGTTCGAGGGAGCGGAGGGTGGAGGTGAGCACCTTCTGGGTGATGCCGTCGAGGAAGCGGCGGAGTTCGCTGAAGCGCATCGGCCGGTCGTGGAGCCGTAGCGCGGCGAGGATGTAGAGCGGCCACTTGCCCGAGATGACCTCCATGACCGTACGGGAGGGGCAGGTTCGCAGGTAGGTCGCGGACCAGACCGGCCGCTCGGCAGTGCTCACGGTATCCATGAGGAACCTAGGTACCGGGAAAGTGCCTTCTTCACAAGGGATACCCCTTCTGACGAGCATGGGGATCACCGGATCGAAGCCAGGAGGCCCCAGATGACCCCGCGTATGCGTGCCGTGAGCCAGCGCCAGTTCGGCGGACCGGAGGTCTTGGAGGTCGTGGAGGCCGAACGCCCCTCGCCCGGCCCCGGCGAGGTGTTGGTACGGGTCGAGGCCGCGGCGGTCAATCCTGCGGACTGGAAGATCCGCTCGGGTGCGATCACGAGGTTCGGTGAGCCGCCGTTCACGCTGGGGCTGGATCTGGCCGGAGTGGTGGAGGCGGTCGGCCCGGGCGTCAGCCGATTCACGGCCGGTGAGCGGGTGTACGGGTGCGCCCTTCCGCCCCGGGGCAGTTACGCCGAATACACGATCGCGCGGGAGGGAATGCTCGCCGCGGCGCCCAAGGGCATTGACGCAGTCCATGCCGCCGCACTGCCGGTGACGGCGCTGACGGCCTGGCAGGCACTGGTGAACGTCGCGGACGTCCAGCCGGGGCAGCGGGTGCTGGTCCACGCGGCGGCGGGCGGCATCGGTCATCTCGCGGTCCAGATCGCGAAGGCGCGCGGCGCCCATGTCGTCGGCACGGCCCGCGAGGACAAGCACGCCTTCCTCTCCGGGTTGGGCGCGGACGAGCTGGTCGACTACACCACCACGGACTTCACCTCGGTCCTGCGCGACCTCGACGTCGTCGTGGACCCGGTCGGCGAGGACTACGGCCCCCGTTCCCTGGACGTCCTGGCCCCGACCGGCGTCCTGGTGGACGTGCGCGGCAGTGGCCCCGACCGCACCGCCGTCCGGAACAAGGCCAAGGCGCGCGGGCTGCGCTTCGAGCCGATGAGCTTCACGCCCTCCAGCGCTGACCTCGATCGCCTCACGGCACTGGTGGAAGGCGGCGGCCTGCGTGTCGAGGTCAGCCGTGTCTTCCCGCTGGAGCGCACCGCCGAGGCACACGCCCTCGGCGAGACCAACCGCACCCGGGGCAAACTGGTCCTCGTCCCCTGACACCGACGCGGCCCGGCCGACGCGGCCCGGCCGATGCGCCGCAGTGAAGCGGTGCTTCGCGGCCCGGGACACCGCCACTTCGGCGAGCCCCCGGCCGGTGGGCGTGCTGGACGCGATCCTCGCCGCTGCGGAAGCCGGGTCGGGTCCGGATGCCTGAGAAACGGATGCCTGAGAAACGGCGATGCCCGGAGCCTTGGGGCTCCGGGCACCTTTGCGCCTTTGCAGCTTTGTGCGCTTCAGGTCATGCGTCGGGTGGTCAGAAGGTGAGCTTGAAGTCGGTGATCGTGCCGGTGTCCGCGGCGCCCTTGTCCTGGACCTTCAGCTTCCAGGTGCCGTTGGCCGCCACGGCCGAGGCGTTGACCGTGTAGGTCTTGTCCAGGTTCGCCGTGGAGTCCGAGGAGGAGTTCTGCAGGCGGTACGAGGTCCCGTTGGGCGCCACGAGGTCGATCTGGAGGTCACCGATGTAGGTGTGGGTGATCTTCACGCCGACCTTGAGGGCGCTCGGCGCGTTGCCGGTGACTCCGGTGACGCTGACCGACGAGGTGACCGCGGGGCCCGGGGAGTCCGGGATGGCCACGCGGGCCGTGCTCTCGAAGACGTTCCCCGGGGTGGTGGTGCCGCCGTTCGAACGGGCGCCCACGTTGATGGCGGCCCAGGCGTCGGTGATGTTGTTGACCTCGGGGCTGCCGGCGCCGTACAGCTCGGTGGCCGCGGCGATCGTGCCGTCACGGGCACCCGCGTAGTCCGTGCTGGAGTTGAACTTGGTGGTCAGCGCCTTGTACCAGATGAGCTGCGCCTTGTCCCGGCCGATACCGGTGACGGGCAGGCCGTCCGAGGTCGGCGAGTCGTAGTTGACTCCGTTGACCGTCTTGGCGCCGGAGCCCTCGGAGGCCAGGTAGAACCAGTGGTTCGCCGGGCCCGAGGAGTAGTGGACGTCAAGGTTGCCGACGCCCGAGTACCAGGCGTCCGCGGACGAGCCGTCCTTGCTCGGCTTGTCCATGTAGCGCAGCGGTGTGCCGTCGCCCCGGATGTTGATCTGCTCGCCGATGACGTAGTTGCCCGGCGCGCTGGGGTTGTTGGCGTAGAACTCGACCGAGGTGCCCATGATGTCGGAGGTCGCCTCGTTCAGGCCGCCCGACTCGTCGCTGTAGTTGAGGCCGGCGGTGGCGGCGGTGACGCCGTGCGTCATCTCGTGGCCGGCGACGTCCAGCGAGGTCAGCGGGTCGTTGTTGCTCGTTCCGTCGCCGTACGTCATGCAGAAGCAGCCGTCGTCCCAGAACGCGTTGACGTACGCGTTTCCGTAGTGGACCCGGGAGTAGGCGGCGACGCCGTCGCCCCGGATGCCGGAGCGGCCGAGGACGTTCTTGTAGAAGTCCCAGGTGACCCCGGCGCCGTAGGCGGCATCGGCGCCCGCGGTGGCGGCGCTGGAGTTGGCTCCGGTACCCCAGGTGTCGGTGGACTGAGTGAAGAGCGAGCCCGTACCGGACGTACCGTGGTTCAGGTTGTACGTCTTGTGGCCGCCGCGGCCCGCGTCGTTCATCGTGAAGCTCGTACCGGACGTCGAGGTGCCGAGCGTGACCTGACCGCTGTAGTGGGTGTTGCCGACACCGGTCTCGATGCCCTGCCACTGGTGGAGCTTCGCGCCGGTCTTGGCGTCGGTGATGACGTGGAGCTGGTTGGGGGTGCCGTCGTCCTGGAGCCCGCCGACGACGGTCTCGTAGGCGAGGGTCGGGACGCCCTTGGCCATCCACACGACCTTGCGGGGCGCGGCGTCGGCCTTGTCGGCCTTGGAGCCGACCGCCTTCGCGGCGTCGAGGGCCTGGGTGGAGGCGGCGGCCGGAGCGTCGGCCGGGGCGGCGGTGGAGACGCCGGCCAGCTGGGCGTTGGACGCCTTGCTGACGCTCTGCGTCCGGTCGGCCGCCGTGCGGTTGACGACCAAGTCGCCGCCGAGGACCGGGAGTCCCTCGTAGGTGCGCTCGTACCGGGTGTGGGTGGTACCGTCCTGGTCCTTGACCACATCGTGGACGAGGAGCTTCTCCTGGGAGGAGAGGTTGAGCTCCTTGGCCGTGGCGGCCGTGGTGCTCTGGGCCTTGGATATGAGCTCGGCGCGCTGGGACGGGGAGAGCTGCGCGGGCAGCGCGCCCGGGTTGCGTACCGGCTGGCCCTTGGGGGCGGCGGCGTTCGCGGATCCGTCGGGCTGCGCGCTGGCGCTGCCTGCCTGGACACCTACGGTGAGCAGGGCGGCTGCGGCGAGCAGGGCACCAGTGGCGGTGGCGTTACGCCGATGCGTGGACTTCACGCGGGACTCCTTCTGCGTGTGGGGGGTGAACCGGACGGCTGGGTGACGCCGGCCGGGCAGAGCGTGCGGAGCTGTTCCGTGCGGGGATGGGGAGAGAGTGCCAGCGATCGCGATCTTTGTCAGGAGCGCGTCATGAATTGGCCGAATCGAGTCCGAAAATCGATGTTCGACGTGCGCTGAGCGGACACTCCGGGGTGGCGGCCGGTCGACCCGGCGTGCCCAACAGGGCTGACCCGGGGCTGGACTTGCTCCGGCGGGCCGGTCGGCCGGCCGGGGGACGGGGCCGCCGGCGCACGCCCGCAACCGTGGCGGTGGAGGCGGCCGTGGAGGCGGCGTACTGCGCATTCAGGTAAAGCGTTCGACATCAAGCGTCAAACACTCTTGTCCTGCACATGACTTGCCGAGTGAGATCGCGGAAGCCGCTCTGCGCGGCGCCACCCCCCAAGGAGTCTGCACATGCATCCAGTTCGTCGTACGTGGCCGCGTTCCGCAGCCGCAACGGCCGCTGCCGCCGGCCTCGCGCTCACCGCGATGGCGGCCGCCCCCCTGACCGGGACCGGTACCGGGACCGCGACGGCCTCCGCGCACACCTCCGCGATCCCGCGCACCATGGCCCGTCCGGCCGTCGCGGGACACCAGCTGATCCGCTCGGTGGGCAGCCCGCTCACCATCGAGGAGTGCCGGACCAAGTGGAAGATCGCCTGCTACACCCCGCTGCAGTACCGCGAGGCGTACAACCTGAACCCGCTGTACAAGGCGGGCATCACCGGTAAGGGCCGCACGATCGTCATCGTGGACTCCTTCGGCTCGCCGACCGTCCAGCACGACCTGGACGTCTACAGCAAGCAGTTCGGGATACCCAGCACCAAGGTGCAGGTCGTCAAGTGGGGCAACGTCCCCGCGTGGGACCCGAAGAACGCCGACATGCTGGGCTGGGCCGGCGAGACGACCCTCGACGTGGAGATGGCGCACGCGGTGGCGCCGGACGCGAAGATCGTCCTGGTCGAGACGGCGGTCGCCGAGACCGAAGGCACCACCGGCCTGCCGGAGATGATGGACGCCGAGAAGTCCCTGATCGACCGCGGCATCGGCGATGTGATCACGCAGAGCTTCGGTGCGACCGAGAACACCTTCCCCGGCTTCGACAAGGGCGACTTCTCCAGCATCAAGAACCTGCGCTACGCCTTCGAGGCCGCCGCCCGCAAGAACGTCACCGTGCTCGCCTCCTCCGGCGACGGCGGAGCCACCGACTACAACGCGGACGGCAGCGCCTACTACGACCACCCCGTCAACTCCTGGCCCTCCTCGGACCCGCTGGTGACCTCGGTCGGCGGCACCCAGCTGCACCTGAACGACGCGGGCAAGCGGACCGCCCCCGAGAGCGTCTACAACGACAACGGCGCGGGCGGCGGCGGCCAGTCACACGTGTTCAGCCGTCCGGCCTTCCAGGACGGCGTCAAGAACATCGTCGGCGAGCGGCGCGGCACCCCGGACATCTCGATGGCCGCCGCGGTCGACGGCGGCGCGTGGATCTACTCCAGCTACGACCCGGCGGCCACCGGCTGGGACGTCTCCGGTGGCACCAGTGAGTCCAGCCCGCTGTTCTCCGGCATCGTGGCCCTGGCCGACCAGGCCGCGGGCAAGCGCCTGGGGAACATCCACGAGGCGCTGTACTGCCTGTTCGGGCGCTCCGCCTATGACCGTTCCACCGGCATCGTGGACGTCAACGACGGTACGAACAACAGCTACCAGGGCGTCACCGGCTACACCGCGGTGAACGGCTACGACATGGCCACCGGCGTCGGCACGCTCGACGCGGCCCGCTTCGTGCCCGCCCTCGCCCGCGAAGGACGGCACGGCTGACGGTCTGCCGCCTACGGCCCGGCACGGGTGCGCTGCCTCTTCTTCGGGCAGGGCAGCGCACCCGTGCGCCTGCGCGTACGGTCCCGTCAGCCTCGGAGCACCGTGCGGGACACCACGTTGCCCAGCCGTTGCGCCGACTGCACGAGCACGATCAGGACGAGCACCGTCACCACCATCACCGAGGTGCCGAAGCGCAGACAGCCGTACGCCATCGCCAGGTTGCCGACGCCGGCATCACCGCGGCGGGGGTCAGCCTGACCCGTAACCGAGCGGCCTGCTCCAGCTCCGCAGCCGGCGTCACCGCTCGCCCGCAAGGTCCAGATCCCCGGCCCGGGGCTCGCTCGACGGGAGATCCACCGCCTTCGGGCGACGCCACGGGTGCGCGATGGGAGTGGAGACCGGGCGCCACCACGGGTCCGCGGGCAGCACTCCCGCGGGCTCGAAGGGCTCGCCGGGGCGGGGGACGGCCACCGGCTGCCCGGCCTCCTCGGCAGCGTCGACCGTCCACTCGCCCGGCTCCGCCCAGGCATGGAGGGCAAGACTGAAGGTGCCCCAGTGGATCGGCAGCATCACGCCATGCGGCTTGGATCCTTGCAGGTCAAGGTGTGCTTGGACGCCTTCCTGGGGGGTCATGTGGATGTCCGGCCACCCGCCGGGCAGCGGGGTGTAGTCCGTGTGGTTCTCGGGCCAGTACTCCGAGTAGGCCCCGATCTGGATCATCGTGGCGTCGAAGGGTCCGTGCTCGGCGCCGATCTCCCCGAACCCGGGGAAGTAGCCGGTGTCCCCGCTGTGGAAGATCCGGTGCTCGTCGCCCGCGACGACCCATGAGGCCCACAGGGTGTTCTGCTCGTTGCGCAGGCCGCGCCCGCAGAAGTGCCGCGCCGGGGTGGCCGTCAGCGAGAGCCCCGCGATCTTGGTGCTCTCGTTCCAGTCGAGCTCGCGCAGCCGGTCCGGCGACACCCCCCAGTGCTCCAGGTGGGCGCCGACGCCGAGCGGAACGGCGAAGACCGTGTCCGTGCCGGCCAGCTCCTTGATGGTCGGCAGGTCGAGGTGGTCGTAGTGGTCGTGCGAGATCACCACGGCGTCGACCGGCCCCAGCGAGGCCAGTGGTACGGGTACGGGGTGCAGCCGCTTGGGCCCGGCGAACGGGAAGGGAGAGCACCGCTCACCCCATACCGGATCGAACAGCACCCGCCGCCCGTCGATCTCCGCGAGCACGCCGGAGTGCCCCATCCAGGTCAGGCGCAAGCCGCTGACCGGCGGCTTCGCCAGCTCCGCGAGCGTGGTCGGGTACACGGGGATCGGCGCTCCCGGCTTGCGCCGGGTCCGCTGCTCCTTGTGGAAGTAGATCTTGGCGAACTCCGCCATGGAGCCGGAGGGCCTGGTCCGGGCCCCGACCGGGTTCTGGAACACACCGTCGGCGAAGTTCGGCGAGCGGCGGATCCGCTCCAGGCGTGCGCCGGACGGATCCGCGCCGAAGGCTTCGGGCCGCAAGGCGCGCAGCCGTGGACGCAGGGGACGGGAGCCGGTCAAAACGCCTCCTGGGAGGGTGGGGCGGATGGGGCGGACGGGCGTGAAAGACCGTACTGGTTTCCGGTCCATCACCATGCCAACGCGCACCGGCCCCGAAGGATTCCGCCGCGCGCCCCCGTCCTCCTACCCGCGTCCCGCCCTCCTTCCACACCCCTCCCGCGCCGGGCTACAGCGGCAGCAGGTCCGGACGCTTCGCCTCCACGTGGTCCCCGGAGGACTCCCCGCGCAGCCGCCGCCCGATCCACGGCACCAGGTGCTCCCGCGCCCACTGGATGTTGTCCCGGGTCACGTCCACCGAGCCGCGCGGCTGTTGCGGCGGCCACGGCTGGTCGGGGTCGGCCGGCACCTCGAGTCCCAGCACCTGGGCGGCGCGCAGCGCGACCCGCGTGTGCCCCTCGGGCGAGAGGTGGAGCCGGTCGTCGTCCCAAGCGCGCCGGTCCTGTACGGACTTCAGCGACCAGAGGTCGAGCACCGGGCAGTCGTAGCGGTCGGCGATGGCGCGCACATGCGCGCTGTACGTCGCCACCTTGCCCCGCAGGTGCTTGAGGACCGGTACGCCACGGGTGTCGAAGCCGGTGGTGATCATGACGTGGCCGACGGCTCCGGTGAGGTCGGCGACGGCCGCCTCGAACCGCTCCGCCACGTCGTCCGGGTCGCTGCCGGGCCGGATGATGTCGTTGCCGCCGGCGCAGAAGCTCACCAGGTCCGGCGCGAGTTCCTTGGCCCGGGGGACCTGTTCGGCCACGATCTGGTCGAGGAGGCGCCCCCGCACGGCCAGGTTCGCGTACCGGAATTCGTGTTCCTCGCGCTGATCGGCCAGGAGTACGGCGAGCCGGTCCGCCCAGCCGAGAAAGGTGTCCCCGGGCCCCGGGTCCCCCACACCCTCGGTGAAGCTGTCCCCGATCGCCGCGTACGAGCCGATGGTCTTGAGTGTCGTCGTCGCTGCCACGGGACCCCATACTTCACCCCGGTACGTGACCTACGCCACCGTAGGCAGGGGTTGACGGGCCGTGATCTATACCACCCGGTCGGTTCGGAATAACAAGGCGTGAGGCCGGGACCCCCCTCGGGTCCCGGCCTCACGTGTCCGGTTGCCTCTCTCCGACGGCGGGAGCCGTCAGATGCTCACGCCCTTGGAGCGGAGGTAGGCCAGCGGGTCGATGTCCGAGCCGTAGGACGGCCCGGTGCGGATCTCGAAGTGCAGGTGCGGGCCGGTCGAGTTGCCGGTGGAGCCGGAGAGGCCGATGGTCTGGCCGGCGGTGACGCTCTGGCCGACCGAGACGGAGAGCTGGGACAGGTGGCCGTACTGGGAGTACTTGCCGTCCGCGTGCCGGATGACGACCTCGTTGCCGTACGCGCCGCCCCAGCCGGCCGAGACCACGGTGCCCGCACCGACGGCCCGGACGGTGGTGCCGGAGCTCGCGATGAAGTCGACACCGGTGTGGTAGCCGCTGGCCCACATGGCGCCGGGGGTCTTGTACTGGGTGGAGATCCCGCCGCCGCCGGCGACGGGGGCGACGAAGCCGGCGGCGCTGACCGTGCCGGCGGCGGACTGGGCGGCGCTCTTCTTGGCGGGCGCGGGCGCGGGGGCGGCCGGAGCCGGCGCGGACTCCGCGGCCGGGGCCGCCTCGCCCTTCGCACCGAGGGTCAGCTTCAGCCCGGGGTGGATCAGCGAGGGGTTGGTGCCGACGGCCTCGCGGTTGTCGGCGTACAGCTGCTGCCAGCCGCCGGAGAGGTGGCGGTCCTGAGCGATCTTGGAGAGGTAGTCGCCCGGCACGACGGTGTAGACGGCCGGAGCGCCCTGCGCCGCAGCGGCGGGCACGGCCCGCAGCGCCGCCGGAGCCTGCGGGGCCCGCACGGGAGCCGCGGCGGGAGCCGCCGTCGGGGCGGCGGCCGCGTGGGCGCCGGCGGCACCCAGCAGAGGCAGCGCGAGGGCCGCACCACCGGTGCCTGCGACGGCGAAACCGCGCGCCATGGAACGGGACTTGGGACGGCGGTGCTTACCCTTTGCAGGCATGGCGAATTCCTCTCCGTCGCCTGCGAGGTGAGCTGTCGGGTTCGGACTGGAGATGTCCGGCCGCACATGAACGGACCATGTACGGCTTCACCCCGAGCTGCGCCGATACAAAGATCGGAAAACAGCGGCTTACCTGGTTCCCCCGCTCCTGCCGCGCGCGTCAATAGTCGGGTGCGGTTTCCGGACGGCGGCAGGATTCGGCGGTCCATCCGGATCGATCGCGAAGGTAATCCAGCCCGGCCGCACGGAACAAGCCATGAATTTCCTGACGGATTCACAGGGCGGGGAGTTCGGCGGAATTCCGGTCACCCTCCGTCCATACCCCGCCGCCAACAACCGCCCCGGCCGGGCCATTCGACTTTGACGATCAGGCACTCACGGTCACCGTATGATCTGGCTCACGGGGCTGCGCCCGATCTCGCCTCCGGTGATGGCAAGTTGGTCTCAAGTAGCGTAATTCGGACATCCCACGACGATGCGGAGGAGTTCCCGTGACCCAGCAGATACCCCAGCCCCCGCGGACGGAGCCCATGCCCGAGCCGGAGCTGGCCGGAGTGCGCAACTTCCGCGACGTGGGCGGCCTCCCCGCCACCGACGGGCGGAGGGTCAAGCCGGGACGACTGTTCCGTAGCGGACATCTGGCACATGCCACCGAAACCGATGCAGAATTCCTCGCATCGCTCGGCCTCCACACGATTTTCGACTTCCGCAACGGCGCCGACCATGCCGTGGAGGGACTCGACGTCGAGCTCCCCGGCGTCCGGAACGTCAACATCCCGCTGTCGGATCCGGCCGACGGCAAGGAATTCTGGACGATGGTCCGCAACGGCGGCCTCGAGCAGCTCCGCGGAATCCTGGGCGACGGAAAGGGCGCCGCCCGGATGGCCCACTCGTACCGCTCGATGGTCAGGCACCGCACCACCGAACACAGCCGGGTCGTGCACGCCCTCGCCGAGGACAGCCTTCCGGCGCTCATGCACTGCGCGGCCGGCAAGGACCGGGCCGGCCTGTCGATCGCCGTCACCCTGCTCGCGCTGGGTGTCGAGCGCGAGGCGATCGTGGCGGACTACCTGGAGTCCAACGCCCCGCACCGCCGGTACCGGGTGCGCCGCGGCAGCGACGCCCCCGAGGCCCACTCCCCCGAGGTGATGGAGCTGCTCGCCCCGCTCTTCGACGCCCGCGCCGAGTACCTGACGGCGGCCTTCGACGCCATCGACGAGCACTGGGGCGGTGTCGAGCGGTACCTGGCCGAGGGCCTCGGGCTCACGCCCGAGACCCTCGGCCGGCTGCGGGACCGGCTGCTCGACCGGTAATCCGGCCGAGCGGCGGAGCAGGCCGTCAGCCGCCGCCGACGGCCTGCTTCACCAGCGTCCTGCCGAAGTCCCACATCAGCCCGCCGCCGCCGTGCGCCTCGTCCATGACCTCGCGGAAGGCGCCGACGAACCGGTCGACGTCCCGCTCGTCCACGATCAGCGGCGGGATGAGCTTGATGACCTCCAGATGATCACCGGACACCTGTGTCAGGATCCGGTGCTTCTGCAGCAGCGGAACCACGACCATCTGGGCGAAGAGCCCCTTGCGGGCCGCCTGGAGCATGGCCCACCGGCTGCGCAGCCCCAGCGAGGACGGCCGCCCGAACTCGATGCCGATCATCAGGCCGCGCCCCCGTACCTCGTGGAGCAGCTCGTACTCGTCCACGAGCGCCGCGAGCCGCCCGCGCAGCAGGTCGCCCATCGCGCGGGCGTTCGCGACCACCGACTCGTCCTCCATGACGCAGAGCACCGCCAGCCCGGCCGCCATCGCCTGCGCGTTGGATCCGAAACTGGCGGAGTGCACCAGCACGCGGTCCATGGACGAGTAGACCTTCTTGAAGATCCAGTCCTTGCCCAGGGTCGCGCCGACGGGCACATAGCCGCCCGACAGGGCCTTGGCCACACACACCAGATCCGGCTCCACGCCCGGCTCGTGCTGGTACGCGTAGAAATCCCCGGTCCGGCCGAGGCCCGTCTGCACCTCGTCCGCGATCAGCAGCGCCTTGTGCCGGTGCAGCAGCTCCTGCGCCGCGAGCAGGAACCCGGGCGGGGCCGCGAGCACGCCCTTGCCCTGGACCGGCTCGACGACGAAGGCGGCGACGTCGCCCCGCTTCAGTTCCCGCTCCAGGGCGGCCAGGTCCCCGAGGGCGATCTTCGTATCGGGCAACAGCGGCGCGAAGCCGTCCCGGAAGCCGCCCTCCCCGTTGACCGAGAGCGAGCCCGTGGTCAGCCCGTGGAAGGCGTGGTCGCAGTAGAGGACCCTGGGCCGCCCGGTGGCGTACCGGGCGAACTTCAGGGCGGTCTCCACGGCCTCGGTGCCGCTGTTGCCGAAGAAGACCCGGTCCAGGTGCGGGCTGTACGAGAGCAGCTTCTCCGCCAGCAGCCCGGGCAGCGGCTGGCAGTCGAACCGGGTCAGATCGGCGAGCTGGGCGTCCAGGACGTCGTGCAGGGCCTGGCGGACCACCGGGTGGTGCCGGCCCAGGCCCATCACTCCGAACCCGGCCAGCATGTCCAGGTAGTCGTTGCCGTCGGCGTCCCAGAAGTGCGCGCCCTCGGCCCGTACGTAGACCTTGTCGAAGCCGATCGTGTGCAGCATCCGCGGCAGCTGGTGGTTGAGGTGCCGCGCGTGCAGCTCGTACCGCTCCGCGCCGCGCTCGGCCAGCAGGGCGCCGAGGTCGAAGCCCTTGCCCCCTCCCGACGCGGGCGTCATGCCGACTTGTCCCGGTTGCCGCCGAGGGTCTCGCGGGCCGCGCGCAGGGACTCCTTGAGGGAGCCCATGGTGGCGAGGACGGCGGTGGGCTCGTAGCCGCAGTGCGCCATGCAATTCGCGCAGCGCGGGTCCTTTCCGCGGCCGTACTTGCTCCAGTCGGTTTCCTCGATCAGCTCCCGGTACGTCGGCACGTAGCCGTCGCTCATCAGATAGCAGGGGCGCTGCCAGCCGAAGAGGGAGTAATTGGGAATGGCCCAGGCGGTGCAGGGGAAATCTGCCTTGCCCTCCAGGAAGTCGAGGAAGAGCGGGGAGTGGTTGAGCCGCCAGCGCCCCCGGTTTCCGCCCGCGAAGGCCTTCTTGAAGAGTTCCCTGGTCTGTTCGACGCCGAGGAAGTGCTCCTGGTCGGGGGCCTTTTCGTAGGCGTAGGCGGGAGAGATCATCATTTCGTCGACCTTGAGGTCGTCATTGAGGTAGTTGAGCACCTCGATGATCGTCTGCGGGGTGTCGGTGTTGAAGAAGGTGGAGTTGGTGGTGACCCGGAACCCGCGCTTCTTCGCGTCCTTGATGGCGGCGACCGCCTCGTCGAAGACGCCTTCCTTGGCCACCGACTCGTCGTGCCGCTCGCGCAGCCCGTCGATGTGCACGGCGAAGGCGAAGTACGGGGACGGGGTGAACTTCTCGATCTTCTTGCGCAGCAGCATCGCGTTGGTGCAGAGGAACACGTACTTCCGCCGGGCCACCAGCTGCCGCACGATCTCGTCGATCTGCGGGTGCATCAGGGGTTCGCCGCCCGCGATGGACACCATGGGCGCGCCGGACTCCAGGACGGCACCGACCGCCTGGGCGACCGGCATGCGCTGCTTGAGCACGCCGGCCGGGTGCTGGATCTTCCCGCACCCCTCGCAGGCCAGATTGCAGGCGTAGAGCGGCTCCAGCTCGACGATCAGCGGGAACTTCTCACGCTTGCGGAGCTTCTGTTCGAGAAGATACGTCCCGACCCTGATGGACTGTCGCAGTGGCATGGCCATCTGGCTCACCTCCTGGGGAGCAGCAAAGAACGGTGCCAGTCATGAAACGCGGGCAGTACGGCACGCAGTACGCGGAACGCCGATATTCCACCGCGGAGCGTGCCGATACGGACGAGCTCGTGCTCCGGAGCGTCCACGATCACCCGGACGGCCGCAACCGGACGGTTCCGGCCACCCGCGGCGGCCCGGGTGGCCGTCCACAGGGTGGCCGCGGACTCCATGTCGACCGCGATGGCGCCGGTGGCGCGCAGCTGGGCGCGCTCCTGGCCGCGGACGACGTGGTCGGATCCGGTCAGTGCGCCGATGTGCACGGCCTGGCCCGGAGCGGCCCGGGCCAGTGCCTCGGCGAGCAGGGCGGTGCCGGCGCAGGCGACGGCGCCCCGCGGATCCCGGGTCTCCTCGGCGACGACCAGGTCGCCCGGGCTCATCCCGGGGACCAGCCCGGCGCAGAACCCGGTGGCGAGGACGAGGGCCCGGTGCAGCCGCGGCTCGGCGAGCGCCCGGCCGACGGCCCGCTCGGCGGCGCGCGGGCCCATGCCCGTACGCAGGACGGCATGGCCGGGTTCGGGGCGCGCGGCGCCGCGGCCGCCGCCGCTGCGCAGGGCCGCCTCCTCGATGCGCAGGGCGCAGGCGACCAGCAGCGGGGCGGGCGGCTCGGGTCCGCCGGCCCGGGCGGCGGCCATCAGGCCTCCCCGGGCGCGAAGGGTTCCCCGTACAGGTAGCGACCGAGCGCGGTGAGCGGGAACACCTGCCGGTACAGGTGGTAGTTGATGGAGAAGTCCCAGGGGAAGCCGGTGCCGGTGAAGTACGGCTCGTCCCATGAGCCGTCCGCCCGCTGGGTCTCCACCAGGTAGCCGATGCCCCGCTCGACGGCCTTGCCGTCCCGCTCCCCCGCCGAGAGCAGGGCCATGAGCGCCCAGGCGGTCTGCGAGGCGGTCGAGGCCCCCTTTCCGGCCCACGCCGCGTCCTTGTACGAGCGCTGGTCCTCGCCCCACCCGCCGTCCCCGTTCTGTACGGATTCCAGCCAGCGCACGGCCCGCCGGATCGCGGGATGCTCCGGGGCGATCCCGGCGGCGGTCAGGGCCGGGACCACCGACCCGGTCCCGTACACGTAGTTGGTGCCCCAGCGGCCGAACCAGGCGCCACCCGGCTCCTGTTCGGCGAGCAGCCAGGCGATGCCGCGCCGGGTCCGCGGGTCGGCCGCCTTGCCTTCGACGGCGAGCATCTCCACCACGTGGGCGGTGACGTCGGCGGACGGCGGGTCGATGACCTCGCCGAAGTCGCAGAAAGGCAGCCGGTTCGGGAAGGGGCTGGTGTTGTCGGCGTCGAAGGCGCCCCAGGCACCGTTCCTGGACTGCATGCCGAGGTTCCAGGAGACCCCGCGGGCGATGGCCGCCTCGACCCTGGCCGGCTCCGGGTGGGCGATCCGGCGCAGGGCGAGGACCACCTCGGCGGTGTCGTCGATGTCGGGGTAGGTGTCGTTGTGGAACTCGAACGCCCAGCCGCCGGGGGCGAGTCCGGGCCGCCGGACCGCCCAGTCGCCGGTGCGGACGATCTCCTCGCCGAGCATCCAGTCGGCGGCCTTCACCAGGGCCGGGTGGTCGGGCGGCAGGCCCGCGTCGGCCAGGGCGATGGCGGCGAGGCAGGTGTCCCAGACCGGGGACTGGCAGGCCTCGACCATCCGTGCGCCGTCCTCGCGCCACACCGCGAACCGGTCCAGGGACTCCAGGCCCGCCCGCATCACCGGGTGCGCGAGGTCGTACCCGAGCAGGTGCAGGGCGATGACGGAGTACACGGCGGGCGGCTGGATCCCGCCCCAGCAGCCGTCGTTCTCCTGCCGCTCGATGATCCAGCGGGCGGCGGTGTCCATCGCGGCCTTGCGCAGCCGGCGCGGGGCGAACCGGCGGTAGGCGTGCAGGACCTTGTCCATCCGCTGGAAGGCGCCCTGCCAACTGGACAGCGGTGCAGGGCGGTTGGCGGGGTACGGGCGCCGCGCGTCGGTGTGCAGCTCGTCGAGCGCGAACGGGGCCGGGCGCACGGGGCGCTTCGCGGAGACCACGGTCAGCGGCACGATGGTCTGGCGGGCCCAGCAGCCGAAGTCGTAGATGTTCAGCGGTACCCACGGCGGCAGTAAGACCAGCTCGGGCGGGAGTTCGGGCAGATGGTCCCAGCTCCACCAGCCGAACAGGGCCAGCCAGATCCGGGTGAAGACGCGGGCGGCGGCGATCCCGCCGTGGGCCCGGATCCAGGCCGAGGCGCGGGCCATGTGCGGGGCGTCGGGCGCGTCGCCGGCGAGCCGCAGGGCGACGTACGCCTCGACGGTGGCGGAGAGTTCGGGGGGCCCGCCGTGGAAGGTGGCCCAGGTGCCGTCCTCGCGCTGCTCGCCCCGGATGAAGAGGGCGGCGGCCTGCGTGGTGGCCTCGTCCCGGATCCCGAGGAACTGCCGCAGCAGCAGGTCCTCGGCGTCCATGGTGACGTTGGTCTCCAGGTCGCCCTTCCACCACCCGGCCTCGTCCTGGCGCCTCAGCAGGTGCCGGGTGGCCCGCGCGGCGGCGTCCTGGGCGCCCTGCACCGTGTCCGGCGTGCCGTCCGGCGCCTCCCGCGGCTCCATCCCGAGCACCGGTCCCCGCCCGCCGCCGGGCCTGGTGTCCGCACCGGCGTCCGGCAGGATCCGGGCGGACCCGGCCCCCGGGCGGCCCCCGGCCTCCTGGCCGGGCGGCACGGCCGTCGCCGTACCGGCGGGCTCGCCCGGTCGGAACCGGGCGGCACCGCACACGCCCGGACGGGCGGCGGGGCCTGCGGGCTCCGGAGCGGGCGCGTTGTCAGCCGGGTCGGCGCCGGGGGTACCGGCGCCGTCGGTCGTCGCTGTCATGGCTTCCCCTTACGTGGCAGTTGTCCTCTGCTGTGCTGGGGTATGCCGTCGGCCGGAACCTCTGTCGGGTGGCGCCGGCCGGCGACTCGCGAGTCATATCCCTGCTCGGGTGGCGATCACCTCTTGCGCACGACGACGAAGTCGGCGAGGGCGACGAGCTGTTCGCGCACCCTCTGCGGCATGTCCACGTCGTCCAGCGCGCGGATGGCGATCGCGTGCTGGCGGCGTGCCTCCTCGGTGGTCCACTCGCGCCCGCCCGCGGCCTCGATGAGCGCGGCGCGGGCCGCGAACTCCTCCTCCGAGAAGTTCTCGAAGTCGTTGCTCTTGGCATCGGCGGCGAGCAGCTTCGCGAGCTCTTCGCAGGCGGGTCCGCCCGCCGCGAGCGCGGCGACGACCGGCAGGGACTTCTTGCGCTGGCGCAGGTCGCTCCAGGTCTGCTTGCCGGTGGACTCCGGGTCGCCCCAGATGCCGAGGAGGTCGTCGACGGCCTGGAAGGCGAGGCCGAGGTGGTAGCCGTACTCCTCCAGCTTGTCGGCCGTACGGTCGTCCGCGCCGCCGAGGACGGCGCCGATGGAGACCGCGCAGGCGAGCAGGGCGCCGGTCTTGTTGCCCTCCATCTCCAGGCACTCCTCGACGCTGACGCGCTCGCGGTGCTCGTAGGAGATGTCCTGGGCCTGGCCGTCGATGAGCTTGCGGCTGGCGGTGGTCAGCCGGCGCGCGGCGCGGCCCGCCTCGACGGTGCCGAGTTCCAGCAGCACCTCGTTGGCGAGGGCGAAGAGCGCGTCGCCGACCAGGATGGCCTGGGCCGGTCCGTGCACCTTCCACACCGTGTCGCGGTGGCGGCGCTGCTCGTCGCCGTCCATGAGGTCGTCGTGCAGCAGCGAGAAGTTGTGGACGAGCTCGACGGCGACCGCGCCCGGGATGCCGACCTCGGCCGCGACTCCCGCGGCCTCGGCGGAGAGCAGCGCGAGCGCGGGGCGGACGGCCTTGCCGCCGTCGCCGTCGGCCGCCTTGCCGTCGGCGTCGATCCAGCCGAAGTGGTAGGCGGCGACGGTGTCCATGGGCGCCGCGAGCCGGTCGACGGCGGCGCGGAGCACGGGAGTCGACAGCGCGCGGCCGCGCTCCAGGAGTGCGATCGTGTCCGCCTTCTCCACGCCGCCTCCGGCTGCGCCGTTGCCGGCATCCGTGTTCTCGACGGCCGGATTCCCCGGGTTCACTGGCTCTCCTCTGTTTCCTGTACGTGCTGTTCCGGTCGTGCTGATGGTCGTCATGCCGCCTCCTGCAGGGGGTGCTCGCGGTGGCGGCCGAGCGCGGCGAGTGCGGCATGTGCCGCGCTCAGTCCGCTGCGGACGGCGCTCTCCATCGTCGCGGGCCAACCGGTGGCGGTCCACGCACCGGCGAGGTAGAGGCCCGGCGTGTCGGTCTGCGCCCCGGGGCGCAGCCGGCCGACGCCGGGGGTGGGGGCGAACGTGGCCGTCCGCTCCCGGGTGACGAAGAAGTCCCGCACCTTGGCGCCCCGCGCGGCCGGCAGCAGCCGTTCCAGCTCGGGCAGGTACTTCGTGCGCAGCACCGAGACGGGCTCGTCGATGTCGTCCTGGGCGACCGACTGGGACAGCGCCAGGTACTGGCCGCCGTCGGGCAGCCCGGAGGCGTCCGTGCGGTCGAAGACCCACTGGACCGGGGAGCCGAGCGCGGCGAAGAAGGGCTGCTTGAGCACCTTGCGGTCGTAGACCACGTGCACGTTGAGGATGGGCGCCGTGCCGATGTCGAGGAGCTTGTCCGGGTCGGCGAGCGCGCCGGGCGGCAGCAGTCCGTGCGCCTCGCGCTGCGGGACGGCGAGGACGACCGTGCCGGCGTCGAGCGGCTCGCCCTCGGTGTCGACCCGCCAGTTCCCGTCCTGCGTACGGGAGAGGGAGGTGACGCGGGTGCGCAGTTCGGTGCGTACGCCGGCCGCGTCGAGCGCCTTGCGGGCGAGGGTGTCGTGCAGGTCGCCGAGCGGGACCTTGGCCCAGCCGATGTCGGCGGCGCCGTTCTCGGAGAGCAGGCCGGTCTTGAAGACCATGGCGGCCAGGCCCAGCGAGGACTGGTCGGCGGTGGCGTTGAGCGTGGCGATGCCGACGAGGTCCCACAGGGCCTCGATGGTGCGCGGGCTCTGGCCGTACCGCCGGAGCCAGGTCGCGAAGTCCAGGCCGTCCAGCGCCGGGTCGGCCGGGTCGAGCCGGCGCAGCGCGAGGGCGGCGCGGCCGACGCTCACGCGCTCGGCGAGCGAGAGGTGCGGGTAGCGCGCCAGGGAGCCCGCCAGGTGCAGCGGTACGGGCAGGGCGCTGCGGCGCAGCCGGCCCAGGCGCGGCCCGCCGGGGTGGGCGACGTCGAGTACGGGTACGTCCAGCCGGTCCTGCAGCGGTGCGAGGCCGGCGCCGTCGACGCGGTCGAGGAACCACCGGTAGGCGGTGCAGCAGCGCAGGTAGACGTGCTGGCCGTTGTCGACGGTGAGCTCGCCGCGCTTGAAGGAGAAGGCGAGTCCGCCGAGCCTCGGGCGGCCTTCGAGCAGGGTGACCTGCACTCCCGCGTCGGCGAGTTCGAGGGCGGCTGTCACGCCGGCGAGGCCGCCGCCGATGACGACTGCGCGGTTGCCGCTGTCGCTGCCGCTCATGCGCCCTCCCCGGTGCCGAGGCCTGCAGCGCCCTCCGGGAGAGACGCGGCCGCCCCGGCGGGGGTTGCGCCGGCGCCGGGTGCGGTTCCCGCCGCGAACGCCACCGTCCGGCGCGGCTGCGCAGCCCGCTGCGGCACGGCGGCGGACGCCATGGCACGGCAGACGGGTCCGGGCGCGCCGGTGCGCGGCGGCCGGGCGCGGCCGGGGTCCCCTCCCGGCGGGGCCGCGGGTCCGCCGGGAGGGGACCCCGGGCGGGTCGGCGGGGTCACATCCGCCTCCGCGTGCTCTGGCGTGAGATGGTCCGCGCGTCGAGGCCGGACAGGCCGCGCACGGCGACGTACGCCTTCTCGTGCGTGGGCAGCGAGACGCGGCCGCGGAGCACGGCCTCGGGCTCCCGCTCGATGCGGTCGAGGAGGCGCCGGTAGATGCCGGCCATGGCGGCGACGCAGGCGCCGCTGCGCCGGTCGAGCATGGGCAGCAGCCGGTAGCCCTCGACGAACAGGGCGCGGGCGCGCCGGACTTCGTGGTGGACGAGCCCGGCGAAGTCGGCCCCGGCGGGGGCCCGGTCGCCGTGGAAGCCGTCGGAGCAGCCGAACTTGGCGAGGTCCTCTGCGGGCAGGTAGGTGCGCCCGTTGCCGGCGTCCTCGCGGACGTCGCGCAGGATGTTGGTGAGCTGGAGGGCGAGGCCGAGGGTGTCGGCGTACTCGTCGGCGCGCGCCGCCTCGGATGCGCCGAGGCCTTCGGTGTTCACCGTGCCGAACACGCCGAGCGAGAGCCGCCCGATGGCTCCGGCCACGCAGCGGCAGTAGACCTTGAGGTCGTCCCAGGTCTCGTAGGTCTCGCCGCGGACGTCCATCAGGACGCCGTCGATGAGCTCGTCGAGGCCGCCGAGCGGGATCGGGAAGCGGCGGGCCGCGTGGGCGAGGGCGACGGCGACGGGGTCGGTGTCGTCCTCGTCGATCTCCCCGGCCCGGATCCGGCCGAGGAGGGCGCGGGTCTCCTCGAGCCGGGCCAGCTTGGCCTCGGGGGCCAGCGTGCCGTCGCCGATGTCGTCGACGCGCCGGGAGAAGGCGTACAGCGCGGACATCGCCTGCCGCTTGTCGGAGGGCAGCAGCCGGATGCCGTACGCGAAATTGCGCGCCTGCGAGCCGGTGACGGCCTCGCAGTAGCTGTAGGCCGCCAGGACCGGTGCGGACGGTGCGGACGTGTGTGCGGAACCCTCCACGGTCGGGCTCACCCCTTTCTCGGCGCTGTGCGCAGGACGGCGGCCACCTCGCGGAGCAAACCGCTCCTGGTGGGCTTGGGCGGGCCGGGGAGTACGTCGAAGCCGGCGGCGGTGACGGCTCGCAGGGCGGCACGCCCTCCTCCCACGAAGCCCGCGAGCAGCAGCCGGAGCCTGCCGTGCACGCTACCCACGAGCGGGGTGCCTTCATTCAGGAGGTCGCGGGCGCGTTCGGCTTCGAACGCGACCAGGGACCGTACGGACGCGCCGGCGCGGTGGGCCTTGAGGTCGGCCTCGCCCACGTGGAAGCGGCGCATGTCCTCGGCCGGGAGGTAGATCCGGCCCCGGCCGAGGTCCTCCGCGACGTCCTGGACGTGTTCGACGATCTGCAGGGCGGTGCAGACGGCGTCGGAGCGGCGGATCCGCTCGGGGGTGCTGGTGCCGGTGAGGGACAGCACGAGGCGGCCGACCGGGTTCGCGGAGAGCTCGCAGTACGCGAGCAGGTCGCCGTACGTCTCGTAGCGCGTGACGCGCTGGTCCTGGCGGTTGGCCTCGATGAGCCCGAGGAAGGGCTCGGGGGTGAGGCCGTGGGCGCGGACCACGGGCCGGAGCTCCACCAGGAGGGGATGGCGCGGCGGCCCGTCGGTGGCGCCGAAGACGCGATGCAGGTCCGCCTCGAGGGCGTCGAGCATGGCGAGCCGGTCGTCCGCCGCGGCGGGGTCGAGGCCGAGGAGTACGGCGTCGTGCCCGCCGGGGGCGAGATCGCCGTCACCGATGTCGTCGACCAGGCGGGCGTACCCGTACACCGCCATCAGGCCGTCGCGCCAGGCGCGGGGGAGGAAGGACGGGGCGACGGGGAAGTTCTCCGTCCGCGCCTTGCCGAGGGTGGCGCGCGCGTGGGCGTCGGGGGCTGTGGGGGCCGCGTCCCGCCGGGTCCGGATACCGTGCCCGGGGGTCACCGCCCGCCACCCGCGCGGGGGACGGCCTCAATGCCTGGGGGCCGGAGAATTCCCGTAGCCATTGCCGTCACATCTCCCGTTCTACACTGCCGACCCAATACATCCTATTTCGGACACGCCGCCGGACTTTCCCCGGGGTATCCCAGGCCGTTCACCTGCGGGGAATCGTCCCCTCTGACCGCGATTGAGGCCTGCTCCAGCTTACGCTGTACAACGTCGCGGCAGCCTCTCGGGTATTCACTCCGCTACCGAATGTCGGCGCCGGACGTCCTGGGCATGCCGAAGCCCCCGCCGCTCGAGGCGACGGGGGCCGGCACGGGCCGCGTCAGGCGCTGGACGCCCTCTCGTAGGCCGAGACGACTTCTTCGGTGGGCCCGTCCATCAGCAGTTCACCCTTCTCCAGCCACAGCACACGGCTGCAGGTGTCGCGGATGGACTTGTTGTTGTGGCTCACCAGGAAAACGGTTCCGGCATGCTTGCGCAGTTCGCGGATGCGCTCCTCGGAACGCACCTGGAACTTGCGGTCACCGGTCGCCAGGGCCTCGTCGATCATCAGAACGTCGTGGTCCTTCGCCGCCGCAATGGAAAATCGCAGGCGTGCGGCCATACCGGACGAGTACGTGCGCATCGGAAGGGAGATGAAATCGCCCTTGTCGTTGATGCCCGAAAAGTCGACGATGTCGTCGTAGCGCTCCCGGACCTGCTCGCGGCTCATTCCCATCGCGAGACCGCCGAGGACCACGTTGCGCTCACCGGTGAGGTCGTTCATCAGTGCGGCGTTGACACCCAGCAGCGAGGGCTGGCCGTCGGTGAAGACCTTGCCCGACTCGCAGGGCAGCAGACCGGCGATGGCGCGCAGCAGGGTGGACTTGCCGGAGCCGTTGGAGCCGATGACGCCGATGGCCTCGCCGCGGTACGCCGTGAAGGAGACGCCGCGCACGGCGTGGACCCGGCGGACGCCCGGCGCATCGCCCTTGCCCCGGCGCATTATCTTGCTCAGCGCCGCGGTGGCGCTGCCCTTGCCGGTGCTGCCGGTGTTGACGCGGTAGACGATGTGCACGTCGTCGGCGATGACGGTGGGGACGTTGCCCCGGTTGATCTCAGCCACGGCCGTAACGCTCCTCAGCCTTCCAGAAGTACACGAAACCACCGAGGCCGATCACGACGGCCCAGCCGACGGCGAAGGCCCAGACGTGCGGCGGGAGGTTGTGCCGGCCGTAGTCGTCGATCAGCGCGTACCGGATCAGGTCCATGTAGATCGCGGCCGGGTTCCACTGGAGCACGTCCGTGACCCACGCGGGCACGTGCCTGTCCCTGAGCGCCCCGCTGATCGAGAACATGACGCCCGAGGCGTACATCCACGTACGCGTGATGAACGGCATCAGCTGCGCGAGGTCGGGGGTCTTGGAACCCATCCGCCCGAAGACGAGCGCGAGGCCGGTGTTGAAGACGAACTGGAGCGCCAGGGTCGGAATGACCAGCAGCCAGGACAGCTTCGGGTAGTTGCCGAAGGCGACCGTGACGATCACCACGACGATCATCGAGTACAGCAGCTGCTGGAGCTGCTGCATCGAGAAGGAGATCGGCAGGGAGGCGCGCGGGAAGTGCAGGGCGCGGACCAGGCCGAGGTTGCCGGGGATGGCCCGGACTCCCGCCATCAGAGAGCTCTGGGTGAAGGTGAAGACGAAGATGCCCGTCACCAGGAAGGGGATGTAGACCCCCTTCGCCATGCCCCGGCCCGCGTTCATGATCAGGCCGAAGATCAGGTAGTACACCAGCGCGTTGAGCAGCGGCGTCGCCACCTGCCAGATCTGGCCGAGCCGCGCCTCGCTGTACTGGGCCATCAGCTTGGCCCGGGAGAACGCCATGATGAAGTGGCGCCGGTCCCAGAGCTGCCGCACGTACTCGGACAGGGTCGGCCGGGCGCCGCTGACGGACAGGCCGTACTTCCTGGCGAGCTCCGCGGGGGCAAGTCCCGCGTCTTCGGACGGCGGCTTGCTCGTGGCGAGGGCGCCATCCTGGGTTGTGTCACTCACAAGATGAAACTTTCCGTCTTCAAGATGCGGCAGAAGGTGGCATCGGGCCTGGGGCGCTCGGCCCGTGATCGCGTCATGTTCTCAGACGCGACCGTGTCAGATGACAGGCGGTCGGCCCAGCCGGGTCAGCCGCCAGACCGTGCGCCACCTCATGGGGCGCCGGGGACCGCAGGGGGTGGTCCATCCCTCTGCGAACCCGCCGAACCAGGCCTTGAGCGCCGGTACCGACGGTCTGCGCAGGAGCGTCAGCACAAGCCAGACGCCCAGGTAGACCGGGACCAGCGGGGCGGGCAGGTTACGGCGGGCGAGCCACACCCGGTTACGGGCCACCATACGGTGGTAGACCGCGTGCCGGGAGGGGGCGGTCTTCGGATGCAGGAGCACCATGTCCGCCCGGTAGTCGATCAGCCACCCTGCGTCGAGCGCCCGCCAGGCGAGATCGGTCTCCTCGTGCGCGTAGAAGAACTCCCCCGGCAGCGCTCCGACCTGCTCGAACACCGTGGTGCGGACGGCGTTGGCGCCGCCCAGGAAGGTGGTCACGCGAGAGGAGCGCATCGGGTCCGAGGCGCGCAGCCGGGGCACGTGCCGGCGCTGGGTCTCGCCGGACTCCGGATCGGCGATCCGGAAGCTGACGATCCCGAGCTTCGGGT
Organism: Streptomyces sp. NPDC050448; assembly: GCF_040655295.1. Classification (NCBI taxonomy): domain Bacteria; kingdom Bacillati; phylum Actinomycetota; class Actinomycetes; order Kitasatosporales; family Streptomycetaceae; genus Streptomyces; species Streptomyces sp. NPDC050448. The sequence goes on from NZ_JBFAJR010000004.1 coordinate 295,270, forward strand.
CCTCGGCGAAGGCCTGCCGGCACAGCTCGGCGGTGTCGGTGCGCTCCAGCAGACCGTCGTCGTCGAGGAAGAGCAGGGCGTCGACCTCGCTGCCGCCCGGGCCGAAGGCCTCGATGCCGACGTTGCGGCCGCCGGGGATGCCCAGGTTCTCGGGCAGGGAGACCGTGCGCACACCGGCCGACAGGCCCTCCAGGCCGGTGACATCGACGCCCTGGCCGACGACGACGACCTCGATCGGGTCGCCTTCCTGGCGGGCCACCGAGTCGAGGAGCGCCTTCAGCTCGTCGGGGCGGTTGCCCATGGTGATGATCACGGCGCCCAGCCGCATCGGCGTCGTCACTTGAGCCTGCTGGAGGCCAGGATCGACACCAGGTGCAGCACCGTCTGGAGCATGGCGATGCCGGCCAGCACGGCCACACCGAGCCGGGAGTAGAACAGGTCGCCCCGCATCTGGTCCAGGACGGCCAGCAGCAGGATGAGCAGCGACGCCTCTATGCCGAGGACGAGCCGGTGGAACTTCAGCGCGGACGCGGCCCGGCGGGCGAGCGCCATGCCGGACGAACGCGGCTCGGCGGCGGCTTCCGCGACCGGCGGCTTCCCGGTCTGGTGCCGGGCGACGCCGACCAGGTCGGTCTCGGCCTTGATCAGGATGGCGCCGAGCGCCGCGAGGGTGCCGAGGAAGGCCCACAGCCAGTCGATCCGGCCGCCGCCCCACAGATCGCAGGCGCGCAGGCCGAAGCCGACCAGGACCGCCGCGTCGCACAGGTAGGCGCCGACCCGGTCCAGGTACACCCCGGAGAGCGAGAACTGCTTCTTCCAGCGGGCGACCTCGCCGTCGACGCAGTCGAGCAGCAGGTACAGCTGGACCATCACCACGCCGAGGACGGCGCCCCAGATGCCCGGCACCAGCAGCGCCGGCGCGGCCAGGACACCGGCGAGGGTCATCACGTACGTCAGCTGGTTGGGCGTGACCTTGGTGGTCACCAGGACGCGGGTGATGCGCAGGGAGATCTCGCGCATGTACAGGCGACCGCCCCAGTGCTCGCCACTGCGCCGGTCCTTGACGCCCGGCGGGTGAACGACGGGCCGGAGTTCAGCTACGGATGGTCTTGGCATAGTCGGCGTATGCGTCCCTGATCTCGACTGCGGACAGATTGAGGTGCTCCAGGATCGTGAAACGTCCCGGGCGGGTCTGGGGGGCGTACTCGACGGCCGCGACGAACTCGTCCACGCTGAACCCGATCTCGGCGGGCAGCACGGGCAGTCCGTGGCCGCGCATCGACTCGACGAAGAGCCCGGACTGCTCCTTGGCGCCGCGCAGGTACATCGCGAAGGCGGCGCCGATGCCGACCTGCTCGCCGTGGAGCGCGGAGCGTCCCGGGTAGAGCAGGTCGAAGGCGTGGCTGATCTCGTGGCAGGCGCCGGACGCCGGCCGGGTGTCCCCGCTGATCGACATGGCGATGCCGGTCAGCACGAGGGACTCGGAGAGCACCGTGAGGAAGTCGTCGTCGCCGCAGCCGCCGGGGTGGCGCAGGACGGCTTCGCCGGCCGTACGGGCCATCGCGGCGGCCAGGCCGTCCACGGGCTCCCCGGTGATCTTGTGCGAGAGCTCCCAGTCGGCGATGGCCGAGATGTTGGAGAGCGCGTCGCCGATGCCGGAGCGGACGAACCGCACCGGGGCCTCGCGGATCACGTCGAGGTCGATGACCATCGCGATCGGCGTGGGCACGCCGTAGGAGCCGCGGCCGTTGTCGTTGTCCAGCGTGGCCACCGGCGAGCAGATGCCGTCGTGCGCCAGGTTGGTGGCGACGGCCACCATCGGCAGCCCGACGCGCGCCGCGGCGTACTTCGCCACGTCGATGATCTTGCCGCCGCCGAGGCCGACCACGGCGTCGTAGCGACGGCCCTTTATGTCGTCGGCCAGCTTGACCGCGGAGTCGATGGTGCCGTCGACGACCGGGTACCAGTCGGCGTGCGGCAGTACGGGCTCCAGCTTGGCGCGGAGCACCTGGCCGGAGCCGCCGCTGATCGCGATCGCCAGCTTGCCGGACGCCGAGATCCGCTGGTCGGCCAGGAGGCCGGCCAGGTCGTCCATGGCGCCGCGGCTGATGTCGACGACGACCGGGGAGGGGATGAGCCTCGTCAGTACTGGCATGCGATCGTCCGGCCCTTGGCGAGGTCGTCGTGGTTGTCGATCTCGACCCACTTGACGTCGCCGATGGGGGCCACGTCGATGACGAAGCCGTCGCCCACGAGCTGCTGGTAGCCGTCCTCGTAGTACAGGTCGGGGTCGCGCTCGAAGGTGGTCTTCAGGGCCTCGGCGAGCGCCTCGGCCGCCTCCGGCTCGATGAGGGTCACGCCGATGTACTCACCGGTGGCGTCGGACGGCTCCATGAGCTTGGTGATCTTCCGGACGCCCTTGTCGCCGTCGACGACGACCTTCATCTCCTCGTCGGCCAGGCTCTTGACCGTGTCGAGGGCGAGGATGATCTTCTGGCCGTTGCCGCGTGCGTCGAGCAGGGTCTTCTCGACGGAGACCGGGTGGACGGTGTCGCCGTTGGCGAGGATCACGCCCTGCTTGAGGACGTCACGGGCGCACCACAGGGAGTAGGCGTTGTTCCACTCCTCGGCCTTGTCGTTGTCGATCAGCGTGATCTTGACGCCGTACTTGGCCTCCAGGGCCTCCCGGCGCGCGTACACGGCTTCCTTGCGGTAGCCGACGACGATCGCGACCTCGGTGAGGCCGACCTCGGCGAAGTTGCCGAGGGTGAGGTCCAGGACCGTCAGGCTCTCCTCGTCGCCTTCGGGGCCGACGGGCACGAGGGCCTTGGGCAGGGTGTCGGTGTAGGGACGCAGGCGGCGTCCGGCACCGGCAGCGAGTACAAGGCCGATCATGCTGGTTCTCCTTCGTCATGTACGGCGGGTGCCCCGGAGGAGACCCAGAAGCGGATGCTCTCCACGAGCACCACGAGTGCCACGAACACGGCCAGGGCCGTGAGCGCGACGGGGAAGTCCGTAGCGCGCGTCGCCAGGACGGAGGCCAGGACCGCGGTGAGCAGCACCCGGCCTTCGTGGCCGCCGATCGTCCGCACCAGCCAGTGCGGGGGCGCGCCGGTGCCGCCGCGGATGCGGTACACCGTGTCGTAGTGATGGTAGGCGACCGCCGCGACCAGTCCGAATGCCGCGGGAAGGGCCCCGGGGACGTCCGCCTTGGCGGCGAGGATCAGCACGGTGGTGTACTCGGCGGCCCGGAAGACGGGCGGGACGAGCCAGTCGAGGGCGCCCTTGAGGGGGCGGGCGACGGCCGCTCCGGCGAGCACGGCGTAGAACACGGCGGCGATGATCACTTGGCGGGCGCCGAACTCGTACGCCCAGGCCGTCCACAGCAGGGCCGCCGAGCCGATCACGGCTGCGGCGATCCCGGCGCCGGGGGCCAGCCGGCCCACGACGCGGCCCGCGAGCTCGGCCAGCGGGCCCGAGTCGGCGAGGTCGGCCAGCGCCTGGGCGGCCCGGTCGGTCCGCTTGGCCTTGCGGGTCAGCGAGCGCAGCACCCGGCCGGCGGTGGTGTAGAGCGCGCCGAAGGCGCAGCCGACGAGCAGGGCGTAGAAGACGATCCGGGGGCTGGTGGCCGCGGTGAGCACCGCGATCATGGCCCAGCGCTCACCGATCGGCAGGATGATCATCCGCCGGACCCAGACCGTCCAGCCGACACTGTCGAGCTTGTCGGACAGCGCCGCCGTCGGGCTCGTATTGGCCGTGGCGTCGTGGTTGGCCTCGTTGAAGGCGAAGTCCACGACATGGCGGCAGGTCATCAGGATCATCGCGCCGAGCGCGAGGGCCCACACGTCGTCGCCGTTCCTGGCCGCGCCGAGCGCGAGGCCCGCGTAGAAGGAGTACTCCTTCGCGCGGTCGAAGGTCGCATCGAGCCAGGCGCCCATCGTCGAGTACTGGAGCGAGTAGCGGGCGAGCTGCCCGTCCGTGCAGTCCAGGACGAAGGAGACGAGGAGCAGCACGCCGGCGGCGACGTAGCCCCAGCGCTCGCCGGTGGCGGCGCAGCCGGCCGCGATCAGCGCGGTGATCAGCGAGGCGGTGGTGACCTGGTTCGGGGTCAGGCCGCGGCGCGCGCACCAGCGCGCGATGTAGCGCGAGTAGGGGCTGATGAAGAAGGTGGTGAAGAACCCGTCGCGGGACTTCACGGCGGTGCGCAGGCGCACGGCCTCGTCGTCCACGGCGGCGACGGCGGCGTCCGCCTCCGCGCGCTCCGCGTCGGTGGCGGGGACGGCGGCGACCAGAGTGCCGAGCTCGGGGCGCTGGACGGTGGTCCCGGCGGCCTCGACGGCGGCGGCGAGCCGGTCCGCGTACGGTCCGGCGCCGTCGGGCGCCAGGGCGGCGGCCTTGTCCAGGGCCGCACGGGCCGCGGGCTGGACCGCGAAGGCGCCGGTCACGGCACAGGCGTCGAAGCGCGGATCGGTCAGCGCGAGGCGCAGCGCGTGGACGTGCCCGACGAAGGCACTGTCGACGACGGCGACGCGCTGGTCGGCGGGTACGCCGGCCAGCACCGCGGAGGTGTCTTCGGGCCCGGCGGCCGAGCGGACGTCGAAGCCGAGGGAGCGCAGCTCGTCGTTAAGCGGTGATCCGGGGACCGGCAGGCCGGTGAGGATGACGGTCGACAGACGAACTCACTCCTTGCAGCGAACACTGGACGGGCGCCTGGTGGGGGCGGCGGCACGTCGGCAGAGGCTATCGGATGAATGGAAGCGGGGGTTCATCACCCGTTTGCTCCCCGATAAGCCGAATATTCCAGGGCTTCGAGCCTGGCGCGATCATCATTGACGATCACGCCCAGATACCACAAACCGCCTGGATGTTAGGGTGAAACGCCGTACCGAACCGTCGGAACACATGAGCGAGAAGGAGGTGGGTAGATGACCGTCGCAGTGGTCGCTGCCGAGCGCGGCGCACTCCGGTTCATCCCCACCTTCCTCCGGGCGTCCGGCCAGGCCTGACCACACCGATCGTCCTCGTCGGCCGGAGCCCCCGTTCCAAGGGTTCACGTTGACCGACATCACTGGTGACACTCCTAACACCGACCACACCGGCACCGGCCACTCCCCCGACTTCACCCGCGCCGAGTTCATCGACGCCTTCTACACGCTGCACCGCGGCCTGCCCCGGCAGTCCCCCGGCTCCGACGCGACCACCCGGCACCTGCTGTCCCTGTGCGGACCGCTGCCCGAGCGGCCGCGCGCCCTCGACCTGGGCTGCGGCCCCGGCCGCAGCGCGCTGCTCCTCGCCGGGGAAGCGGGCGCGGCCGGCGCCGAGGTGACCGCCGTCGACCTGTACGAGGGCTTCCTCGACGAGCTCCGCGCCGCCGCCGAGGCCCGCGGGCTCGCCGACCGCATCCACCCCGTCAAGGCGGACATGGGCGCACTCCCCCACGAGGACGGCTCCTTCGACCTCGTATGGGCGGAGGGCTCCGCCTACACCATCGGTTTCGACACCGCGCTCGCCAAGTGGAAGCGGCTGCTCGCGCCCGGGGGCACGCTCGTGCTCACCGAGTGCGAATGGACGGTCGCCGAGCCGTCCGCCGGGGCCCGCGCCTTCTGGGACCCCGAGTACCCGCTGCGTTCCACCGCCCGCAACCTCGCGGCCGCCCAGGCCGCCGGGTACCGGGTGCTGGGCGTACACCACCAGCCTGACTCCGACTGGGCCGAGTACTACGGCCCGCTCGGCGAGCGCGTCGCCGGAGCCGGTCCCGCCGGTCCGGCGGCCGCTGCGGCGCTGGCCTCCGTACGCGAGGAGCTCGACGTACGGGCGCGGCACGGACACGAGTACGGGTACACGGGCTACGTCCTGCGGCCGGTGACCGCAGGGGACGGCGGGGCCCGGCCGGTCCGGAACGAGACCGCGGCCGGCACGGCCGCCGTACGGGCCGTCAACTGACAGCGCGTGTGATCTGCCCCTCGCCGCCTACCACGCGGCGGGGGCGGACATGCGCGGATCACCGAAGTGGGGACAAGCCTCTTTTGTACGGCAGACTGAAGGTCGAAGTCCGAAGCGAAGGATGGGTATGCCGACCACACCAGCCACCGCCGCGAACAGCGCGTCCCCCGGCACCGGCACTCAGGAACCGATCATGCTCGAACTGGTCGATGAGTCCGGCAACACCATCGGCACGGCCGAGAAGCTCTCCGCCCATCAGGCGCCCGGTCTGCTGCACCGGGCCTTCTCCGTGTTCCTCTTCGACGAGCAGGGCCGCCTGCTGCTCCAGCAGCGGGCCCTCGGGAAGTACCACTCGCCCGGCGTCTGGTCGAACACCTGTTGCGGTCACCCCTACCCCGGGGAGTCGCCGTTCGCGGCGGCGGCCCGGCGGACCCACGAGGAGCTGGGCCTGTCGCCCTCGCTGCTCGCGGAGGCGGGGACCGTGCGCTACAACCACCCCGACCCCGCTTCGGGTCTGGTGGAGCAGGAGTACAACCACCTGTTCGTGGGACTTGCGCAGGCGCATCTGCGGCCGGATCCGGAAGAGGTCGGCGACACCGCGTTCGTCACCGCCGAGGAACTGGCCAAGCGGCACGCCGAGGCGCCCTTCTCGGCCTGGTTCATGACGGTGCTGGACGCGGCCCGGCCCGCGATCCGGGAACTGACCGGTGATGCCGCGGGCTGGTAGCCCGTACGGCGTTTCAGACTGCGGGAGTCGGTGCGGCCGGCGCGGTGAGCGGCAGGGCCGCCCAGATGACCTTGCCGCCCGTCGAGGTGTGCTCGACGTCGCAGACCCCGCCGGACTCGAGCGTGATCTCGCGCACCAGGAGCAGGCCCCGGCCGCCGGTCTGGCCGAAATCCGCCTCCAGCGCCTTGGGGCGGTACGGGTGGTTGTCCTCGACGGCCACCCGTACCCATTCCCGGCCGATGGCGACCTCGACCGCGACCTGCGGCGAGAGCAGGGCCGCGTGCCGGACCGAGTTCGTCACCAGTTCGGAGACGATCAGCAGCAGGGAGTACACGAGGTCCCGGTGGGCCGGGACGCCCTGGCGGCCGAGCAGGTCACGGACGGCGCGGCGGGCCTGCGGAACGGATTCTTCTACAGCGGGCACGGTGAACCGCCACACGCCTTCGTATGCGAGGGGGTCGGCCGGGGCCTCCGGCTCACCCTCTTCGGCTGGCGGGACACTCCCGCTGACGTCCATCTCCCGGCCCCCGTCTTCACGCTCGATCGTCTCCACGCGTCAAGAGTGGGGAACGGGCTGGTCCAGGCCGGACCCCTGACCAGAAGTCAGCGTCAATCGGACACTTTCTGACCGCTGGCGTATGACAGCGTCAGTTGTGCGACTGTTCCTGATCTTCTGCGGGACCCTTATCGGCCACGACGCCCGCCCCGTCGGCGGCGGTCGCGTCCGCCGAGAGCTCGTCTTCCCTGACCAAGCCCCGAATGCGCCGGGAACCCCGGGCCCATGACCATCGGGCTCAGCCCGTCGAACAACAGGGCGAGGGAGAAGAACGTTCCGATCACGCAGAGACCGTTGCCCGGCCGGCCGGAGAGGATCAGGAAGCCCAGCAGGATCCCGAAGGCGCCCCGGACCCGGTTCGGCCAGAGGTGCGCCCCGCGCACCACCAGGCCGCCGGCCAGCCGGAACAGCCCGCCGACGAGGAAGAGCGGGGCGGCGGACGATCGCGGCGACGACGACCTTTCAGCACCCTCCGGACGGACTCCCCTTGATCATGGGATCGACCGCCCGGGATAGCATCCGGCACATGGACGCAGCCAATGACGCAACCCGGGACGCAGCCCTCCTGCACACCGTCGCCGACGGCGTCGCCACGGTCGTCATCTCGCATCCCGCCAAGCGCAACGCCATGACCGCGGCGATGTGGCGGGCGCTCCCGGACCTGCTGGACGGGCTCGCGACCGACCCGGCCGTACGGGTGCTCGTCCTGACCGGGGCCGGCCCGACCTTCTGCGCGGGGGCCGACATCTCCTCACTGACCGGGGCCGAGGCCCCGCAGGCGCTGGCCGTGGCGGCGGAGGAAGCCCTGGCCGCCTTCCCCAAGCCGACGCTCGCGGCGATCCGCGGATTCTGCGTGGGTGGCGGCAGCCAGCTGGCTGCCGCCTGTGATCTGCGCTTCGCGGAGGAGGGGGCCTCGTTCGGGGTGACCCCGGCGAAGCTGGGCATCGTCTACCCCGCGTCGTCGACCCGCCGGCTGGCCGCGCTGGTCGGCCCGGCGGTGGCCAAGTACTTCCTCTTCTCGGCGGAGCTGATCGACGCGGAGCACGCGTTGCGCGCGGGCTTCCTGAACGAGCTGCTGCCGGCCGGGCAACTGGACAAGCGGGTCGCGGACTTCGCCCGCATCCTGACCACCCGCTCGCAGCTGACGCAGGCGGCGGCCAAGGAGTTCGCCGACGGGCGGACGGACCGGGACGGGTACTGGGCGGAGCAGGCGGCCGGAAGCGGCGACACCGCGGAGGGCGTCGCCGCGTTCCTGGAACGCCGTACCCCGTCGTTCAGCTGGACCGCCGGGAGCCGAGCGCGGGGTTGAGCCCGCGCAGCCGCGCCACGATCCCGGCCGGGGCCTTGTCCGGCGATCCGGCGTCGTACGGCGGCTGGGGGTCGTACTCGGTGATCAGCTGGACGGTCTGGGCGTACTCGTCGCCGGCGATGCGGCCGAGGAGGCCGAGGCCCATGTCGATACCGGAGGACACCCCGGCGGCGGTGACGTACTTCCCGTCGTACACGACGCGCTCGCCGGTGGGTTCGGCGCCGAAGGCGGGCAGCCGGTCCAGGTAGAGCCAATGGCCGGCGGCCCGCCGCCCCTTGAGCAGCCCGGCGGCGGCCAGGAGGAGCGAGCCGGTGCAGACGGACGTGGTCCAGGTGGTGGTCGCGTCGACGGCACGCAGCCAGTCGACGACGGCGGGATTCTCCATCTCCACCTCGGGGTGGGGCCCGCCGGGCACGATGACGATGTCGGGCCGGGTCACCTCGTCGAGCCCCTTGTCGGCGACGAGCGCGAGGGCCCCGTTGTCGGTCCGCACCGGACCGGGACGCTCCGAGACGAACACGACCTCGGCGTCGGGAAGGCGGCCGAGGGTGTCGAAGGGGCCGACGGCGTCGAGGGCGGTGAAACGGTCGTAGAGCAGGACGGCGATCTGCATGTCTCCTCCGGAGTGGTGATCTGGGTGGGTGGGCACCGCCCCCGAACGGGAACGGGAACGGCCGATCTGCGCCGCCCCCTGCGGGGGCAGTGGTTCCGGTGCCGTAGCCGGCGTCGCGCGCCCGCCGGGGATCACGGGGCAGCCCTCAGGTGTCGCCGGGGCCGAAGCGGCGGCGGTATTCGGCCGGGGGGTGGCCCAGGTTCTTCACGAAGGCTCGCCGGAGGGCTTCCGGCGTGCCGTAGCCGCAGGCCCGGGAGATCTGGGCCACGCCGTCCCCCGTGTCCTCCAGCAGCCGCCGCGCGTGTTCCACCCGCACCCGCTCCACGTAGCGGCCCGGCGTCACCCCCGTCTCCGCCTGGAAGGCACGGGCGAAGTGCCGGGGCGACAGCCTGGCCCGCGCCGCCAGGGATTCCACGCTCAGGTCCGAGCCCGGATGCTCCGTGATCCACTGCTGCACCTCCCGCAAGGGATCCCGCTGCGCGGTCTGCGCCGCCAGCTGGGCGCTGAACTGCGCCTGGTTCCCCGGCCTGCGCAGGAACACCACCAGGTGCCGCGCGATGCCCAGCGCGAGCTCCCGGCCATGATCCTCCTCCACCAGCGCCAGCGCGAGGTCGATCCCCGCCGTGACCCCGGCCGAGGTGGCCACCCGGCCGTCCCGTACGTAGATCGGATCCGGTTCGACCTTCACCTTCGGGTAGTCCCGGGCCATCTGCTCGCACACGTACCAGTGCGTCGTGGCCCGCCGCCCGTCCAGCAGCCCGGCTTCGGCCAGCAGCAGCCCGCCCGTGCACACGGACACCAGCCGCTCCGCGCCACCCCCGTGCGCGCGCAGCCACCCGGTGAGCCGCGGCTCGAAGTCCCCCCTGTACTGGCCTCCCGGCACCAGCACCGTGGTCCCCGGTCCCGGTCTCGCGCTCTCCAGGTCCCCGTCCGGCACCAGCGTGAGCCCGCTGCTCGTCCGTACGGGCGCCCCGCCCGGGGAGACCGTTCGGATCGCGTACCCGGCCTCCGCCCGCCCCGGGAAGCGGGCGACCCCGGCGAACACCTCCACGGGCCCGGTCACATCCAGGCTCTGCACGCCGTCGTAGAGCACGACGAGCACGTTTCGCAACGACATGACCCCATGGTGTGACGCCCCGCCGATGACCGCAATGACGTCCGTCCCACCTTTACGGCCACGACCCGGTGCGCGGATAGGATCGGCGCACCATGACTGCAACCCTCGTCGCCAAGAACCTCACCGCTGCGCACGGTGAGCGCACGCTCTTCGCCGATCTCGACCTCGTCGTCGCGCCCGGCGACGTCATCGGCCTCGTCGGCGTCAACGGCGCCGGGAAGTCCACCCTGCTGCGCCTGCTCGCCGGCCTGGACACGCCCGAGACCGGTGAGCTGCGGCTCTCCCCGCCCACCGCCGCCGTCGGCCACCTGCCCCAGGAGCCGCGCGGCGCCCATGGGGGCACCTCCCAGACGGAGTCCGGGGGAGAGTCCGTACGGGAGTTCCTGGCCCGGCGCACGGGCGTGGCCGCCGCCCAGACGGCGCTGGACGTGGCGACCCAGGGCCTGGTCGACGGGACCCCGGGCGCGGACGACGCCTACGCGACGACGCTGGACCAGTGGCTGAACCTCGGCGGCGCCGACCTCGACGAGCGGGCCCAGGAGGTCGCCGACGAGCTCGGGCTCGCCGTCAGCCTGGACCTGCCGATGAGCGCGCTGTCCGGCGGCCAGGCGGCCCGCGCGGGCCTCGCCTCGCTGCTGCTCTCCCGCTACGACGTCTTCCTGCTCGACGAGCCGACCAACGACCTGGACCTGGAGGGTCTGGAGCGCCTCGAGCAGTTCGTGAAGGGGCTGCGCGCGGGCACGGTCGTGATCAGCCACGACCGCGAGTTCCTGACCCGGACCGTCACCAAGGTCCTCGAGCTGGACCTGGCCCAGCAGCAGATCAACCTCTACGGCGGCGGCTACGACGCCTATCTGGAGGAGCGCGAGCGGGCCCGTACGCACGCCCGCGAGGAGTACGACGAGTACGCCGACAAGCGCTCGGCGCTCGAAGGCCGGGCCCAGATGCAGCGCAACTGGATGGACAAGGGCGTGCGCAACGCCCGCCGCAAGGCCACCGACAACGACAAGATCGGCAAGAAGCTGCGCGGCGAGTCCAGCGAGAAGCAGGCCGCCAAGGCCCGCCAGACGCAGCGCGCCATCGAGCGGCTCGAAGTCGTCGACGAGCCCCGCAAGGAGTGGGAGCTGCGTATGGAGATCGCGGCGGCGCCGCGCTCCGGCTCGGTCGTCGCCACCCTGCGCGAGGCGTCCGTCCGGCGCGGGGACTTCACCTTCGGCCCGGCCAGCCTGCAGATCGACTGGGCGGACCGGGTGGCGATCACCGGCGCCAACGGGGCGGGCAAGTCCACCCTGCTCGCCGTCCTGCTCGGCCGGCTGGCGCCCGACTCCGGTGCGGCCACGCTCGGTTCGGGTGTGCTGATCGGCGAGGTGGACCAGGCGCGCGGCCTCTTCCTCGGGGACGAGCCGCTGCTGGAGGCCTTCTGCGCGGCGGTCCCGGACACCGAGCCCGCCGAAGTGCGGACCCTGCTGGCCAAGTTCGGCCTGAAGGCCGCGCACGTGCTGCGCCCGGCGGCCACGCTCTCCCCCGGCGAGCGCACCCGGGCGGCCCTGGCGCTGCTCCAGGGCCGCGGGGTGAACCTGCTGGTGCTGGACGAGCCCACGAACCACCTGGACCTTCCGGCGATCGAGCAGCTGGAGTCGGCCCTGGAGGCGTACGAGGGCACCCTGCTGCTGGTCACGCACGACCGCCGGATGCTCGACGCGGTGCACGTGACCCGCCGCCTGGAGGTCGCGGACGGCAAGGTCACCGAGCTCTAGCTACTGCGCGGGCGCGCGGCGCTTGCGGGGGAGCCGCCGGGCCACGAAGCCCCGCGGCAGGTGCCGTGCGGCGAGCGCGTACGCCTGGTAGCGCCGGCCGGTGATGCTCACCGGCCGGCGCAGGGCCAGGTCCCGCAGGGCCTTGGCCACCACGGCCTCGGGCTCCAGCCACACCGCCTCGCGCAGTGCGCTGACGTCCATCCCGGCCCGCGCCTGGAACTCGGTGCGGGTGAACCCCGGGACCACCGCCAGCACCCGGACCCCGTACGGCGCCATGTCCACCCGCAGGGACTCGCTGAACGCGGTGACCCAGGCCTTGGCGGCCCCGTACGTCCCGGTCGGCAGCAGTCCGGCCACCGAGGAGACGTTCACCACCGCGCCCCGGCGGCGCTCGCGCAGCCCCGGCAGCACGGCGTGGGTGAGCCGCAGCGGGACCTTCACCAGCAGGTCGAGCATCCGCTCCTCGTCCTCGACCGGGCTGTACGGGAACGGCGCGGGCAGCCCGAAGCCCGCGTTGTTGACCAGGATGTCCACGGGCCGGTGCCGGTCGGCGAGCCGCTCGGCGACCACCGTGCAGTCCGCGGCGTCCAGCAGATCGGCGGGCAGCACCTCGCAGGCCGTGCCGAACTCCCGGCCGAGCTCCCGGGCCACGGCTTCGAGGCGGTCCTTGTCGCGGGCGACCAGGACGAGGCCGCAGCCCTTGGCCGCGAAGCCGCGGGCGAAGGCGGCGCCGAGTCCGGCACTGGCCCCGGTGATCAGAACGGTGGTCAAGAGAAGGTCACTTCCTACACGTTGTTCACGGTTCGGGTGCTACTGGGCGTTCGGGCGTGCCGGGGTGAAGTCCGTGGTCGCCGGGGATCCGTAGGCCTGCGCCACGTCGACCAGGAACCGGGCCTCGTCGTCCAGGTCGCCGCCCTCGGCGGAGGTCTGCATGGCGGCCGGCAGCTCCCATGCCGCGTCCTCCCCCGGCTGTCCGGGCCGTCCGGCGAGCTTCGCCTGCCGCGCCTCCTTCAGTACGCAGGCCAGCGCGGCCGCGGTGCGCCGCTGCTCGGGGATCCCCTGCCCGGCGACATGGTTGCGGGCGAGCTCCGGGACGCCCGGGGCGACGTACTCGCCGAGGATCAGGATCGCGTCGCGGGTCTCGATCACCTTGCGGTACACCAGCAGGTTGCGCGGGACGGGCGGCCACAGCAGTTCCACGACGCGACCGGCCCGCGGCTTGGTGAGGGCGACGTGCGGCACGGCCTGGACGAGGTCGTGCCAGAGCGGCCACAGCCGCCAGGCGGTGGCGATGTCGGCGGTCGTGCGGCGCAGGACGAACAGGGTCGGCACGAGGATCGCGGCGGCGCGCAGCAGCCCGTGCAGGTTCATCATCAGCGGCAGGGCGGGCATCGCCCACGTGCTGCCGAACAGGGCCTTGAGGAGGTACACGAACCAGAACAGGCCGGCGAGCGCGGTGCCGAGGCCGAACAGCCGCAGCCCGGTGGCGAGGCCCCTGCTCTCGCTGCGGCGGCTGTAGCGCCAGCAGAGGGAGACGCAGGTGGTGTTGGCGAGGAGGTGGGCGGAGATCAGGAACAGCCAGTACGCGAGGGAGGGCACCGGATCGCCGTGCGGCGGGATGGTGTGCGTGCCGTGCGCGGGGGCGGCGGTGTCCAGCACCACGAGGGTGGTCAGCCAGGCCACCGTGCCCATCCAGGCGGCGAGTTGGAGGACCCGGCCGCGGGTGGCGGCGGCGACGAAGTAGAGCACGGTGCCCGCGGAGAGCACGCCGATGAGGTTGCGGACGAGGCCGACGGTGTGCGCGTAGTGCGGGTCGCGCATCGCGTACGTGACGACGTCCGGCAGGTTCAGGGTCATCGCCGCGGCGGCGGTGGCGACGGCGAGCCACAGTCCGCGCTGCTGCGGGGAGCGCAGGGCGGCCGGGGCGCGCAACAGGATCGCGGTCCAGAGGCAGGCCACGCTGGGTACGGCGAGCCAGTCACCGATGGCGGTGAGGTCAGCGGCGCCCATGGTTCCCCCGCCTGTAGCCCATGGCGGATTCCAGCCAGGCGAGGGTGCCGCGGGGTGCGGCGGCCGACTGCGGGCAGGGGCCCGCCGTGCGGATGCGGATCATGCTGGCGAGCATCTCCGCCTCCCGCTCCTGGCTGGTGGTGTAGTTGGTGCGCCCGAGGACGACCGGGGCCTGCCCGTCGGTGTCCTCGGCCTCCAGGGAGTGGTGGCCGAACAGGATGTGCCCGAGCTCGTGGAGCACGATGTGCTCGCGGTGGAGCGGGGTGGTCTGGGCCTCGTAGAAGACGTAGTCGATGCTGGCGGTGCCCACCCACAGCCCGCACACCCCGGATTCCGCCGCCTCCTTGGGGAGCGGGTGCAGGCGGATGGGGCGCCCGCGCTGCTCGGCTATCCGGTTGCACAGCCCTTCGAGGGAGAACGGATGGGTCAGATCCAGATGGCCGAGAATCTTCTCGCACCTTTTACGGAGGCTGGGTTGCGAGTGGGGCATGTGATCCCTCTTCGGACCCTTTCGCGGGCAGCGTCGGTAGGCGTGCGTGGGCATGGGCATGGCGTCCTGCGCCTTCAAGGCGGCCTCTGGAAGTGGGGTCCTGAGGGGGGAAACGGATGCCCGTTCATCAGTCGGCGAACGGGCGTTCCACCATGCCTACAGATCTTGTACGGGAGTTCGCAAGACATGTCCCCAGGTGGGGTGCCTATTCGGCCATCCCGGAACACGGCCCGTCGCAGGCCGGTGGCTGCAATCGCACCCTCGCGGTTCCGGGGCGCTACGGCCGCTGCCGCGCGCCCGTGACCCGGCAACGGTGACGCCGAGGTTCGATGCGGCAGGACCGCGTCAGCGGCATTTCCCGTGCGGTGAATCGGAGTTGACCATCCGCGGGAAGTCGGCCCCACCGGACGCGGGCGGCCCGGCGCCGGGCCCCGCCGGGCCCCACCGGCTCCCCCGGCCACCGCCGGAGGAGCCGCGGGCCGCGCTGCCCTAGCGCTTGCGGCGCTCCTCGGGGCCGCCGGTGAGGCCGGCCCGGCGCAGGGCGTCCGCCATCGCGCTGTTGGCCGGGGCCGGGGAGCCGCTGCCGCCCTGGCCGCCCTGACGCTGGCTGCCCTGACGCTGGCCTCCGCCCTGGCCGCCCTGGGCGCCTCCGCGCTGCTGCGGGGGACGGCCGCCGCCGCGCCGGTCCTGGCGGTCCGTGCGGTCCTGGCGGTCCTCACGCTGGCGGGGTGCGCCCGCCGAGCGGTCGGCCTCGTCCTCCAGCCGCAGGGTCAGCGAGATGCGCTTGCGCGGAATGTCCACGTCCATGACCTTCACGCGGACGATGTCGCCCGGCTTGACCACGTCCCGCGGGTCCTTCACGAAGTTCTTCGACAGCGCCGAGACGTGGGCCAGCCCGTCCTGGTGGACGCCGATGTCGATGAACGCGCCGAAGGCGGCCACATTGGTGACCACGCCCTCCAGGATCATCCCGGGCGCCAGGTCGCCGATCTTCTCGACGCCCTCCTTGAAGGTGGCCGTCTTGAAGGCCGGCCGCGGGTCGCGTCCCGGCTTCTCCAGCTCGCGCAGGATGTCCGTCACGGTCGGCAGGCCGAAGGCCTCGGTGACGAACTGCTCCGGGCGCAGCGAGCGCAGCACGCCGGTGTTGCCGATCAGGGCCGCCACCTCGCTGCCGGCGGTCTTGGCCATGCCCCGGACCACCGGGTACGACTCGGGGTGCACGCTGGAGAAGTCCAGCGGGTCGTCCCCGCCGCGGATCCGCAGGAAGCCCGCGCACTGCTCGTACGCCTTCGGGCCGAGGCGGGCCACGTCCTTGAGCGCCTTGCGGCTGCGGAAGGGGCCGTTGGCGTCGCGGTGGGCCACGATGTTCTCGGCGAGTCCGCCGCTGATGCCCGACACCCGCGAGAGCAGGGGCGCGGAGGCGGTGTTGACGTCCACGCCGACGCCGTTCACGCAGTCCTCGACGACCGCGTCGAGCGAGCGCGAGAGCTTCACCTCGGAGAGGTCGTGCTGGTACTGGCCGACGCCAATCGACTTCGGGTCGATCTTGACGAGCTCGGCGAGCGGGTCCTGGAGGCGGCGGGCGATGGAGACGGCGCCGCGCAGCGACACGTCCATGTCCGGGAGTTCCTGCGAGGCGAAGGCGGAGGCCGAGTACACGGAGGCGCCCGCCTCGGACACCATCACCTTGGTGAGCTTCAGCTCGGGGTGGCGGGTGATCAGGTCGCCGGCGAGCTTGTCGGTCTCGCGCGAGGCGGTCCCGTTGCCGATGGCGATCAGCTCGACCGCGTGCTCCTTGGCGAGGCGGGCCAGCTTGGCGAGGGACTCGTCCCACTTGTTGGCGGGGACGTGCGGGTAGATCACGTCCGTGGCCACGACCTTGCCGGTGGCGTCCACGACGGCGACCTTCACGCCGGTGCGGAAGCCCGGGTCGAGGCCGAGCGTGGCCCGGGTGCCGGCCGGGGCCGCGAGCAGCAGATCGCGCAGGTTGGCGGCGAAGACCCGGACGGCCTCGTCCTCGGCGGCGGCGCGCAGCCTCATCCGCAGGTCGATGCCGAGGTGCACCTGGATCTTCGTACGCCAGGCCCAGCGGACCGTGTCGGCCAGCCACTTGTCGCCGGGGCGGCCGCGATCGCCGATCCCGAAGCGGCGGGCGACCATGCCCTCGTACGTGGACGGGCCGGGGGCCGCCGTGTCCTCGGGGACCTCGGGCTCCAGGGTGAGGTCGAGGACGTCCTCCTTCTCGCCGCGCAGCATGGCGAGGACGCGGTGCGAGGGCAGCGCGGTGAAGGGCTCGGCGAAGTCGAAGTAGTCGGCGAACTTGGCGCCCGCCTCCTCCTTGCCGTCGCGGACCTTCGCGGCGAGCCGGCCGCGGCCCCACATGCGCTCGCGCAGCTCGCCGATCAGGTCGGCGTCCTCGCCGAACCGCTCGGTGAGGATGGCGCGGGCGCCCTCCAGGGCGGCGGCCGGGTCCGCGACGCCCTTGTCGGCGTCCACGAACGCGGCCGCGGCGGCGGCCGGTTCCACCGACGGGTCGGCCAGCAGGCCGTCGGCGAGCGGCTCCAGGCCGGCCTCGCGGGCGATCTGCGCCTTGGTGCGCCGCTTGGGCTTGAACGGGAGGTAGATGTCCTCCAGCCGGGCCTTGGTGTCGGCCTCGTTGATCCGGGCCTCCAGCTCGGCGTCGAGCTTTCCCTGCTCCCGTACGGAGTCCAGGATCGATGCGCGCCGGTCCTCGAGTTCGCGTAGATACCGCAGCCGCTCCTCGAGGGTGCGCAGCTGGGCGTCGTCGAGCATCTCGGTCGCTTCCTTGCGGTAGCGCGCGATGAACGGCACGGTGGAGCCGCCGTCGAGCAGCTCGACGGCGGCCTTGACCTGCCGCTCCCGTACGCCGAGCTCCTCGGCGATCCTGCCTTCGATGGACATCGTCACGATCGGGTCCCGCCTGCCTTCGTTTGCACTGGAAGGCTGCCAATTGTGGCAGGTGGCGGTGGCAGGGGCCGGGAGCCCCGCGCTCGGGCCTCCGCCCGCTGCCTCAGGCCTTGCCGAAGGCGTCGGCGGGGAAGGCGCCGGCGGCGAGGGCCTTCATGACGAATCCGCCGCCGAGTTCGGCGAGCCGGGCCAGGCCTTCCGCGCCGAGGTGCTCGTACGGGGCCGCGTCGAGGCGGTCGGTGTCGGCCTCGAGGCGCTCGCGTACGGCCTTGCCCTCCTCGGTGAGCTCGCCGTCGGCGGCGAGGATCCCGCGCTCGCGCAGCCGGGCGGCGGCGGCGTCGAGGTCGGACTGCTCCCAGCCGCGGATGGCTTTGATCCACTTCGGGGTCATGCCGCGGCCGGTGGCGGTGTGGCTGACCAGGGCCTCCAGCGGGTCCAGGCCGGCGAGCAGCAGGGCGGCGAGGTGGCCGTCGCCGCGGTGCTCGCGCAGCAGGGTGGTGGCGTGCCAGAGGCGCAGGTGCGGCTCCTCGGGCACGGGGAGGTCGGCATGGGCCGCGTAGAGGGTCCGGGCGTGCCGGGTGCAGCCCTCGGTGGCGCGCAGGGCGAGGTCGGCGGCTTCGGCGAGCTCGGGGGACTCGATGGTCTCCGCGCCCAGCAGCCGGCGCAGGGTGCTGTCGGCGGCGCGCAGCCGGGCGTCGAGGGCCTGCCCGGGGGTGATCGTTTCCCAGACGGCGGGCAGGTGCCGGGCGATGAAGTCGTGGCGGTAGTTGTAGAAGGTGGCGGTGACCGTCCCGGCTCCGACGGCGCCCATGGCGGCGGACCGAGAGGCGAGGTTCACGGCGGGCCGTTCGGTGACACCGAGGGCGGCGAACTCCTTGCCCAGGTCGGGCGAGAAGTAGATGGTCGCGTGCAGCGGGTTGATCGCAGCATGCCAACAGTTACGGGCGGCGCGCACAGGAATCGTCATGCCGACCAGATTACCGACCGCTCAGTATGCCGGGTAGCCCCGGCCGCTCGCGGGACCCGTATAAGGAAATGTGAGACCGGCCACGACTGCTCACTTTCCGGTCTTTCTTCCGCGGTCCGCCGGCCCGCGAGCGGGCGGTCCGGGTACCGGAATGCGGCTCTTCGGGACGGTGCGCACCCGGCTGCGCCGCAGCCCGGGCCGGTGCGGCCGCCGGCCCGTGACGGCCGAATGGCGATCGTGTGACAGCAGGGGCCATGGACATGACGTGGGAGGCCGGGCCTGAATACGGTCGGACGACAAGGCCTTGAACACAACTGACTCCTCTACCACTTGGAGCTCTTCGTGCACCGCAAAGTCATCGCCCCGAGCGTGCTCGCCGCTTCCCTCCTGCTGGTGATCCCGGCGTCGGCGGCGAGTTCGGTCCAAGGGGCCCCGGGCATCGGCGATCCCTACTACCCGGCCAGCGGCAACAGCGGATACGACGTGTCCCACTACGACCTGCGCCTGCAGTACCAGCCGAACACGGACCTGCTGGAGGGCACCGCCACCCTGCTGACCACCGCCAAGCAGGACCTCTCCCGCTTCAACCTGGACTTCGGCCTGAAGGTCAGCGAGATCCGGGTCAACGGCGCCAAGGCGAAGTTCGCCACGTCCGGGAACCACGAGCTGGAGGTGACCCCCGCACAGCCGCTGCAGAAGGACAAGCCGGCGACCGTCGTCGTCAAGTACGCCGGAAAGCCGTCGGAGTTCAAGATCGACGGCTGGTCGGCCTGGCAGCGCACCCCGGACGGCGGTGTCGCGGCGCAGGAGCCGGACTCGGCCGTCTGGTGGTTCCCGAGCAACGACCACCCTCTCGACAAGGCCACCTTCGACATCTCGGTCAACGTCCCGGACGGCACGCAGGCGATCAGCAACGGCGTGCTCCAGTCGCAGAGTTCCCGGCTCGGCTGGACCCGGTACAACTGGCGCTCGAACAAACCGCAGGCCACGTACCTCGCCACCCTCGCCATCGGCAAGTTCGACGTCACCACCGACAAGACGGCGAGCGGGCTGCCCATCCTCAACGCGTACAGCAAGGACCTCGGCGACAACGCGGGCGCGGCGCGGGCGAGCGTGGAGCGGACCGGCGAGGTCGCCGAGTGGCTGGAGGGGGTCTTCGGGCCGTACCCCTTCAACGCCCTCGGTGGTTACGTGCCGAACGTGCCGTCGAGCTTCGCGCTGGAGACCCAGACCCGGCCGTTCTACAGCCCGAAACAGTTCTCCAACGGCGCCAACGTCTCGGTGGTCGTGCACGAGCTGGCCCACCAGTGGTACGGCGACAGCGTGTCCGTCGACGGCTGGAAGGACATCTGGCTCAACGAGGGCTTCGCCCGCTACAGCCAGTGGCTGTGGTCGGAGAAGGAGGGCGAGGGCACGGCACAGGAGCTCGCCGACTGGGCGTACCGGCTGCGTCCGGCCGAGGACCCGTTCTGGCAGGTCAAGCCGGGTGACCCGGGCCCGGACAACCAGTTCCACGGGGCCGTCTACGACCGCGGCGCGATCGCCCTGCAAGCACTGCGCAACGAGATCGGCGACGAGAAGTTCTTCCAGATCCTCAAGGGCTGGCCGACCGAGCGGGCCTACGGCAACGCGAAGGTCGGGGACTTCGTCCGCTACGCGGAGAAGGTGTCGAACAAGCCGCTGGCCCAGTTGTTCGAGACCTGGCTGTACACCCCGGGCAAGCCGGCGTTCGCCCCGCCGGCCGCCCCGGCTCCGGGCGCCGCGTCCCCGACCACCCGGTCCCTCAAGGCCCCCGCCGCGCAGCCGGTGGAGCCGAAGTCCTGGAAGAAGATCGCGGCGACGGACTCGATCCACGAGCGCTGAGCCCGGCGACGGGCCCGGTGACGGACCTGGCACCGGACCCGCTTCGGCCGCGTACGAGGTCCCGCGCGCCGGCGCCCCTCAGGGGGTGCCGGCGCGCCACCGGGCCCGCGCCGCCCGCGCGATGGGCAGGTACCGCAGCCGCTCCGGCAGCAGCGGTACGAGGAGTCGTACGGCCGCGCTGAACCGCCGGAGCCTGCGCTCCTGGGCCGGGCTCCACTCCAGCCCGATGGCGGCGCGGGCGTCGGGCGGCATGTACCCGACGGTGACGAAGGCCCGGAAGTGCAGGAACGCCGCCCGGAGCACCGGCCAGGTGAGCCGCAGCAGCAGCCGTACGGGCAGGGAGCCGCCCTCGGGCCGGGGCAGCGGCACGTCCGTGGCGACCAGCTCGCGGGCCACCGCGGTGGGTTCGATCTCCTCGGCCAGCATCCGGCGGTAGTACGGCCAGTACTCCTCGATGGTCTGCGGCATGTCCCGGTCGCGGATGCCGAGGATCCGGCCCACCTGGAGCCACTCCCGGTACAGCTGCCGTTCCTGGGCAGGGGTGAAGCGGCGCAGCAGGTAGCGCCCGGCGTACAGGTAGATCGGGAAACCGGTGGCGTGCACCCAGGAGTAGCAGGCGGGGTCGAGGGAGTGGTAGCTCCGCCCCCGGGTGTCGATGCCCTGGATCTCCTTGTGCAGGCGGCGCACCCGGCGGCCCTCCTCGGCGGCCTCCTCCCCGCCGTACACCCACAGCTGGACGGAGCGCAACGAGCGCTCGCCGCGCCCCCAGGGGTCCGTGCGGAAGACCGAGTGCTCGTCGACGCCGGCCCCGATCGCGGGGTGGGCGACCTGCAGGGTGAAGGCCGCGGGCAGCATCAGCAGGGCCCGGATGTCGCCGGAGATGGTCCAGAGCACCCCGCCGGGCGCCGGCGGCCCGGGATCGGGGCGGCGCGCGGCCGTCGGTCCGCGGGCGGGGAGCTCTGCTTCTCTCATGGTTCCAGTATGCGAGTGCCAGACGTCCTCTCCCGGACAGAAAGTCTTGTCACGGGTGTTACCCAGAGGTAACCGCGGCTGCTTGGATGACGGAGTCGATCTCCCCCCGCAGGAATGATGGAGACCTCATGCTGCACACCAAGCTCGATCTGGGCCGCGCCACCGCCACGGCCGTTGCGGCGGTCGCCGTCGGCGCGCTGGCCGTCACCAGCGCGCCGGCCGCCTCGGCCGCGGAGAGCGCCGCGGCCCCGCGGCTCAGCGTCCTGACGTACAACACGTTCCTGATGAGCAAGAACCTCTACCCCAACTGGGGTCAGGACCACCGGGCTTCGGAGATCCCCAAGGCGTCCTTCTTCCAGGGCCACGACGTGGTGGTGCTCCAGGAGGCCTTCGACAACGGCGCGTCGGACTCCCTGAAGTCCAACGCCTCGGCGCAGTACCCGTACCAGACCCCGGTCGTGGGCCGCAGCACGAGCGGCTGGGACGCCACGGGCGGCGCGTACTCCTCCACCACCCCGGAGGACGGCGGCGTCACGGTCCTGAGCAAGTGGCCGATCATCCGCAAGGAGCAGGTCGTCTACAAGGACGCCTGCGGCGCCGACTGGTGGTCCAACAAGGGCTTCGCCTACGTCGTGCTGAACGTGGGCGGCACGAAGGTCCACGTGGTCGGCACCCACGCGCAGTCCACCGACCCGGGCTGCGGCGCGGGCGAGGCGGCGGACATGCGCGCCCGCCAGTTCAAGGCGATAGACGCCTTCCTGGACGGCAAGAACATCCCGGCGGACGAGCAGGTCATCGTCGCGGGCGACATGAACGTCGACTCGCGCTCGCCCGAGTTCGCGTCGATGCTCGCCAACGCCGACCTGGCGGACGCCGACTCGCGCACGGGTCACCCGTACTCCTTCGACACCGCGCTGAACTCCATCGCGAACTACCGCTACCCGACCGACCCGCGCGAGGACCTGGACTACGTCCTCTACCGCAAGGGCAACGCCCGCCCGGCCGGCTGGGAGAACAACGTGGTCAAGGAGCAGTCGGCGCCCTGGACGGTCTCCAGCTGGGGCACCTCCTACACGTACACCAACCTCTCCGACCACTACCCGCTGATCGGCCGCTAGGAGTCCGCTGCCCCGCCTCCCCGTGCGCCCCGCCCCACGACGGGCACCCGGGCCCCGGCGACCCGTAGGCCGGCTGAGTGGCACCGGATGACGCTCCACTGATCAGGGGCTGAGGAGGCCGCCCAGCCTGACCTCAGCACAACGCCCCCTCTCGGCCCGAAGGCCGAGAGGGGGCGTTTCGTGCGTCCGGACTCAGGCCCGCTCCCCGAGAGCAGCGCGCAGCCAGTCCAGCGGCCCCTGCCCCAGCAGTTCGTCAGCCAGACGCTGCCCTGTCTCTGTCGTGAGCCGGGCCCGAGAGTTGTCGATCCACCTCTGCGCACTCGCGTACCCCTGTGCCTTGTACTCGATGCCCTGGAGCATGCACTCCAGCTTGTCGGCATCGCGAGCACAGACAGCCTCCGGCGAGTCCTTGCCCTCGTACTCGGCCACGAGATCTTGAATCGCTGACGCGAGCAGTTCGGGCATGCCTGCTGTCTGGTCGGCCGTCACCGCGACGGCATCAGCGCTGGCGGCGTACTTCTTGCCGAGGTGGTTCACGTCCCCGGTGCGGGTCTCCTGGGTGTCGTGCCAGACCGCGAGAAAGGCAGCCCGGGCCGGGTCAGCGCCTTCGAGCTTGGCGATGACCGACGCGATGAGGGCGGTACGCCACGAGTGCTCGGCGACGCTTTCAGGGTCGCTGATGCCGGCCATCCACCAGCCCGTGCGGCGCGTGTGCTTCAGCGTGCCCGCTTCGTAGAGGAAGCGGGCCACCGCGGACAGGTCGTCAGCCACTGTGTCTCTCCTTCACGCCTCGGCGAGGCGAATCGCGTACCGGATGCCTTCCAGCTCTCGACGGGCGCGCGTCGAGGACTGGGTGCCATCCAACAGCACGGGCAGCCGGTCCCGCAGTGCATGCCCGGCGGTGGAGGTCGCACGCAGGAGCGTGGGGCGGGCGGCGAGCAAGGCCCAGAGGGTATGGATGTTCAGGTCGAAGAACCCTTGATGGGGTGTGAGGCCGGCGACAAGGTGCTGGATCAGCTTGTGGCCGTGCCAGGCGCTGTTGCAGGGGGTGGCGATGAAGTCGTCTGAGAGCTGGAGGTGTGCGCTCTCGCCGATCCAGTACGCCCAGTAGTTCAGGTTGGCAGCCTCGCCGGCAGAGTCGTCCAGCCTGGTGGAAATGAAGTGCCGCATGCGGTCCCGGTCCCCTTGGCGGGCGGCGACTGTGGCGACGGACCGGGCGTTGAGCCACTGGGTGAGCCAGTCCCCTGGCCGCTCCGCGCGTTGCTGCTGTGCGAGCCATTCGGAGGTGTCTGCGGCGTCGTCGTAGCCGGCCAGGTAGAGGGCTTGGCGGCGGAGCAGGAACTGGTCGGTGCGGGACTCCTCGGCGGTCCGGCGCATGCGCCGGAAGAAGGTTCGCCGGTCATCTGCGGACAGCTCGGGTCGGATAGGCGCCGGGCCACGGCGGGGCTTGGGCGGGGTCGGGAGGGCGCGCATCGGCGCAGGGGTTACCCCGTTCAGCGGCCAGGCCAGCACCTCGACGAGGTCGCGTTGCATGACCCACGACCCCAGGGGGCTGTCTCCCGCAGGTTCGTCGTCTGTAAGCGCGCTCGCAAGGAGTACGTCCGCTTCCAGTGCCTTTTCGAGGGCGTGGAGCAGGGCCGGGCTCACACCCATACGCATAAGTCGGTGGCGGTGCACGAGCATGTGGCCGACGGCCAGGGAGGTCAGGGGCCGCCGGCCTGATTCCCATCCGGCCACGGTGTCGGACGAGACGTGGAAGGCCTCGGCCAACGATTCCTGGGTGTGGTCCAGCTGCTCTCGGATCACGCGGAAGACGTAGCCGGACACTATGCCGCGGCTGCGATGCGCGGTGCCCTGACTGATGGTCAGGGTGCGGGGGCCGCTACTGGTCATGTCGCCCCTTCATCGTGGCGAGCTGCGCAACTCACCCGTACTCCGGGTCACTTCGACGGGCGCAGGTCGAATCCTACGCTCGTCTCACCACCCGCTGACGATGGTAGGGAGCAGCGCCATGGAGCAGCAGGCTCACGTACAGCTGGCCGCTTTGACGGCCCGGGCGCTCGCCCCATACGCCTCGCGCCCAGAGCCGGCGGATGTCGCCGCTCTGGTCGATGACCTGATCACGTGCGGTCAGGCCCTGCACGACGAGGTCGCACGGATCCCGGCCACCGAGCGGACCCCGAGCGCGGCTGACGGGCTCACCGAGTGGGAGTACTGCTCGGCCGTCGGCCCGCGTGGATCCGGGCCGCATGCCGACTGGAACCACGCCCGAGGCCTCGCCCGCGTGGCCCGGAAGATGGCGCGGGCGCTGGAGTTGCACCGCGGGATGAGCGTCCCGTGACGGAGCTCGGCCGTCAGATCGCCTATGTGCGGATCGTGCTCGGCATCCTCGCCGTGATCGTCGTCGGCACCCACTGAACCCCCGCCCCGGCGCCCGCTTCGTTCCCCCCACGGGCGCCCGGGGCGGGTCCACCGCCCCGACCGAAAGGAAATACGACATGGCAACTCCGACCCTGGACTCCACGGCCCGACACCTCCTGACCGACGAAGGGTTCACTCGCGTGATGCACCTCGTAGTGCGCGACAACGAGGGCATCGACGAGCCGCTCGCCACCAGGATCGTCGACGAGGCCCTCAAGTTCACGGCTGCGGCCGGCCAGTCCGCGGGGCGGCACCTGCGCCCGTCCAAGCTGGTCGACATGGGGTGGCATGCGCTGATCCTCCACACCGCCGTGTACCGCGAGCTGTGTGCGGCGGTCGGCCGATTCGTCGACCACCGGCCGGAGGGCCCGGAGACGCTGAAGCGTGACGCCACGACGCTCGATCTCACGATGGACGCGATCCGGGAGGCCGGGTACGAGCCGGACGCGTACCTGTGGGGTCCCCTCGCGGACACCGAGATCCAGGCCGGGGACTGCATGCACTCCGAGTGCACGGAGGGTGGTTCGGCTTGCGCTGCCCCGCCCCCGCAGTAGTCCACTCCAGTACAGTCAGTACGGTCCGCCACCAAGGAGTTACTGTGAGCGAAAATCCTGGAAGCCGTACGTGGGTTGACCCTCGCTTCAGTGAGGTGGCGGCGGCCTGGGGCGTGACGCGGACCGTGCGACGGGCCAGCAGCCGGCCCCGCAGGATCTGCCCTCACGGGGCAGGGGTGACGCTCGTGGTCAACCTGGAGACTGGCGCCCCTCGAAACGTCGAGTGCTCGCAGTGCTGAGTCCCCGCTGAACGGGTAGCCCCGGCCGGAGACGCATTCCGGGCGGGGCGGAGGGCTCCCGCGGGTGCCCGTCGTGTGACGGGCACCCGCGCGTGCCCTCCGGGCTAGACGGTGTCCGGTTGCAGGCCGGGGTCCTCGTAGAGTGCGTCGATCAGCGCGCCGTACTTCTCCCGGACCACCCGGCGGCGCAGCTTCAGCGACGGGGTGAGCTCCCCGGACTCCGGTCCCCACTCCTCGGTCAGCAGCCGGTACCGCTTGATCTGCTCGGTCCGGTTGAGCCGGGCGTTGGCCGCCCCGACCGCCCGGGCGATCTCCTCCCCGACGGCCGGGTGCCCCGCGAGCTCGGCGAGCGAGCCGGCCTCGATGCCGCGGGCCGCCGCCCACACCGGGGCCAGCTCCTGGTCCAGCACCAGCAGGGCGACGAGGTAGGAGCGGCCGTCGCCGTGCACCAGGGCCTGGCCGATCAGGGGATGCTCCTTGACGGTGTTCTCCACCAGGGCGGGCGAGACGTTCTTGCCGGTCGAGGTGATGATGAGTTCCTTCTTGCGGTCGGTCAGCCAGAGGAATCCGTCCTCGTCGAGCCGGCCGATGTCCCCCGTCGGGAACCAGCCCTCGGCGTCGTGCGCGCTCTCCACCGACCCGTCGGGGCGCAGGTAGCCGCCGAAGACGGTCGCGCCCCGCGTGAGGATCTCCCCGTCCTCGGCGAGCCGGAGCTCCAGCCCCTCGATCGCTCGCCCCACCGAGCCGAGCCGGAAGCCGTCCGGGCTGTTGACGGTGCACACGCCCGAGGTCTCGGTGAGCCCCCAGGCGTCCATGATGGTGATCCCCCAGCCCGCCCAGAACCGCACCACGTCGATCGGCATCGGCGCGGTGGCGCTGGCCGTCCACAGCAGCCGGTCCAGCCCGGCCAGGCCCAGCAGCGGATCCAGCACCTGCTCCTTGGCCCGGGCGTACGAGGCTTCGAGCGCGGCCGGGACCTGCTCGCCGCGCTCCCGGTGGCCGGCCCGGGCGCGGGCGAGGTCGTTCGCGGCCTCGATGGCCTCCCGCTGCGCGGCCGGGAGCTGCGCGAGCACGGCCCGTACGGACGCGGCGAGCTTCTCCCACACCCGGGGCACGCCGAAGAACTGCACCGGGTGCAGCTCGCGGACGGCGGGCGCCACGGCCGCCGGGTCGGCGACCAGCCGGACGTGCGCGGCCCGCAGCAGCGGCAGGTAGATGCCGAGGATCCGCTCGGCGATGTGCGCGAACGGCAGGTAGCAGATGTGCTCGGCGTGCTCGGGCAGGTCCGTGCGCCGGTCGAGGCGGACGGACTGGAGCACGATGTTGCGGTGGGTCAGCCGGACGCCCTTGGGGTCGCCGGTGGTGCCGGAGGTGTAGACGACGGTCAGCGGGTCCTCGGGGCGGGTCTCCTGCCAGGCCTTCTCGAAGGCGTCGGGGCGGTGCGTGCGGGCGCCGCTCGCGTGCAGGGATCCGTACGTACGGTGCGTACCCGCATCGGCGGCCTCGGCCACGACCAGCCGCTCCAGGGGCACCTGCTCGTCGGCGAGCAGCGGTTCCCACCGGGCCAGTTCGCGGGCGCCCTCGACGAGGGCGACCCGGGCCCGGCTGTGGCGGGCGATGTGGGCGATCTGCTCGGGCGCGGAGGTCCCGTACACGGTGACGGGGACGGCGCCGAGGTGGACGAGGGCGAGATCGCTGAGCCAGTGCTCGGGGCGGTTGCCCATCATGATCAGGACGTGTTCGCCGCGCTCGATGCCGAGGGCGGCGTATCCGGAGGCGAGGACGGCGACCTTGCGGCGGACCTCGGCCCAGCCGAGGGTCGTCCAGCCGTCCCCCTCGCGCCACGAGAGGGCGGGGAGATCGCCGTACTCGGCGGCGTTGCGCGCCAGCAGGGCGGGGAGGGTGAGCTCTTCGGGTTGTCCGGGCAGTCGCAGTTTCGTGGTCATGGGCAGCTCCTGGCCGTTTCACATCGTTGGTGCGACAGCAATACTGTTGAACCCAAGCTGTGGAGCAGAGAGCGAGGCGCGGACGATGGCCGACCAGGCACCAGAGCCGATGCTCACCGTCGACGAGCTGGCGGCCAGGGCTGGCGTCACCGTGCGCACCGTACGGTTCTACAGCACGCGCGGGCTTTTGCCCCCTCCCGTGATCGGACCCCGTCGGGTGGGCCACTACGGGCCGGAGCACCTGTCGCGGCTCGCGCTGATCGAGGAGTTGCAGCACCAGGGCATGACGCTGTCGGCCATCGAGCGCTACCTGGACGCCCTGCCCGACGATCTGAGCGCGCACGATCTGGCGATCCACCGTGCGCTGGTGTCCAGTTGGGCGCCGGACTCGGCGCGGGAGGTCTCCCGGGCGGAGCTGGAGAAGCGGGCGGGGCGCACCCTGTCGGACGCGGACGTGCGACGGCTGACGGCGATGAACGTGCTGGCCCCCGCCGGGGAGGGCTTCCGGGTGGACGTGGGCCTGCTGCGGCTGGGAGTCGCGCTCCTCGACGTGCCGATCGCGCAGGAGACGATCCTCGCCGCGCGCAAGGTGCTGACGGAGCACACCAGATCGGCGGCTCACGAGCTGACGGCGCTGTTCCGGGACGAGGTGTGGGGGCCGTTCACGGAGGGCGAGAGCGATCCGGAGCGGGTGGAATCGATGAAGGCGCTGTCCGCGCACATGCAGCCGATGGTCGTGCAGGCGCTGGTCACCGCCTTCCAGCGGTCCCTCAGGGAGGAACTGCGGGCGGCGTTCGCCTCGGAGTCCGGCTGAGCCGGCCGGGCCGGATGCCGCGCAGGAGCGCGGCATCCGGCCCGGCCCGGAATCAGTCGGCGTACGTCTCGCCGCGCTCGGCCTTCTCGACCAGGGAGGCCGGCGGCAGGAAGCGCTCGCCGTACTGGTCGGCCAGCTCACGGGAGCGGGCGACGAAGCCCGGCAGGCCGCCCTCGTAGCCGTTGATGTACTGGATCACGCCGCCGGTCCAGGCCGGGAAGCCGATCCCCATGATGGAGCCGATGTTGGCGTCGGCGATCGAGGTCAGCACGCCCTCGTCGAGGCAGCGGACGGTGTCCAGGGCCTCGGAGAAGAGCATCCGCTCCTTCATGTCCTCGAAGGGGATCTCGGCGTCCGGCTTGGCGAAGTGCTCGCGCAGGCCCGGCCAGATGCCGGCGCGCTTGCCCGCCTCGTCGTACACGTAGAACCCGGCCCCGCCGCTGCGGCCGGGGCGGCCGAACTCGTCGACCATCCGGTCGATGACCGCGTCCGCGGGGTGCGCGGTCCACGGGCGGCCCTCGGCCTCGAAGGCCTTGCGCGTCTCGTTGCGGATCTTGCGCGGGAGGGTGAGGGTGAGTTCGTCCATCAGGGAGAGCACCTTGGCCGGGTAGCCGGCCTGGGCCGCGGCCTGCTCGATCGAGGCGGGCTCGACGCCCTCGCCGACCATCGCCACGCCCTCGTTGATGAACTGGCCGATGACGCGCGAGGTGAAGAAGCCGCGCGAGTCGTTGACCACGATCGGGGTCTTGTTGATCTGCCGGACCAGGTCGAAGGCGCGGGCGATGGCCTCGTCGCCGGTGCGCCCGCCCTTGATGATCTCCACCAGCGGCATCTTGTCGACGGGCGAGAAGAAGTGCAGTCCGATGAAGTCCTCGGGCCGCGCAACCCCTTCCGCGAGTCCCGTGATGGGCAGCGTGGAAGTGTTGGAGCAGAGCAGCGCGTCGGGGGCGATGACGTCCTGGATCTCCTGGAACACCTTGTGCTTGAGGGAGGTGTCCTCGAAGACGGCCTCGATGACGGCGTCGCAGCCGGCCAGGTCGGCCGCCTCGGCGGTCGGGGTGATCCGGGCGAGCAGTTCGGCGCGCTGGGCCTCGGTCGTACGGCCGCGGGAGAGCGCCTTGTCGAGCAGCTTCTCCGAGTAGGCCTTGCCCTTCGCGGCGGCCTCGGGGGTGACGTCCTTCAGCACCACCTCGATGCCCGCGCGGGCGCAGGAGTACGCGATGCCCGCGCCCATCATGCCCGCGCCGAGGACGGCGACCTTGGTGACCTTGCGCGGTGCGATGCCCTGCGGGCGGCTGCGGCCGGCGTTGACGGCCTGGAGGTCGAAGAAGAACGCCTGGATCATGTTCTTGGCGGTCTGTCCGGTGACCAGCTCGGTGAAGTAGCGGGCCTCGATGGTCAGCGCGGTCTCGAAGTCCACCTGGGCGCCCTCGACGGCGCAGGCCAAGATGTTGCGCGGGGCCGGGTACGGGGCCCCGTTCAGCTGCTTCTTGAGGTTCGCGGGGAACGCCGGGAGGTTGGCGGCGAAGCGCGGGTTGGACGGCGTACCGCCCGGGATCTTGTAGCCGGGCGCGTCCCACGGCTGCTTCGACTCGGGGTTGGCGTCGATGAAGGCGCGGGCCTTGGCCAGCATCTCCTCGGGGGTGGCGGCCAGTTCGTGGACGAGGCCGTTGTCGAGGGCGCGCTGGGGGTTGTACTGGGTGCCCTGGAGCAGGACCTTGAGCAGCGCGTCGGCGATGCCCATGAGGCGCACGGTGCGGGTGACGCCGCCGCCGGCCGGGAGCAGGCCGAGGGTGACCTCGGGCAGGCCGATCTTCGAGCCGGGGGCGTCGAGGGCGACGCGGTGGTGGGAGGCGAGGCAGATCTCGTAACCGCCGCCGAGGGCCGCGCCGTTGATCGCGGCGACGACGGGCTTGCCGAGGGTCTCGATGCGGCGCAGCGAGCTCTTGATCGCGGTGCCGGTGTCGAAGGCGAGCTGTGCGTGCTCGGGGCGCAGCCCGATCATGTCCTTGAGGTCGCCGCCCGCGAAGAAGGTCTTCTTGGCGGAGGTGTAGATGATGCCGCGGATGGAGTCCTTCTCGGCCTCGGCGCGGTCGGCGATCGCCGCGATGGAGTCCTTGAAGGCCTGGTTCATCGTGTTGGCGGACTGGCTCGGGTCGTCGAGGGTCAGGGTGACGACGCCGGTCTCGTCCTGTTCCCAGCGGATCGTGGTGGACTCGCTCATGGTCACTGCTTTCGTTTCGGAAGGTCCGGGGGCAGGGGGATGCAGGACGGTTCAGAGTCGCTCGACGACGGTCGCGACGCCCATGCCGCCGCCGACGCAGAGGGTGACGAGGCCGTAGCGCTTGTCCTGGCGCTCCAGTTCGTCGATGACGGTGCCCAGCAGCATCGCGCCGGTGGCGCCGAGCGGGTGGCCGAGCGCGATGGCGCCGCCGTTGACGTTGACCTTGTCGAGGGAGACGCCCATGTCCTTGACGAAGCGCAGGACGACGCCGGCGAAGGCCTCGTTCATCTCGATCAGGTCGATGTCGTCGATGGTCAGGCCGGCCTTGGCGAGGGCCTTGCGGGTGGCCGGGGCGGGGCCGGTGAGCATGATGGTGGGCTCGGAGCCGGAGACGGCCGCGGAGACGATCCGGGCGCGGGGCGCCAGTCCGTTGCGCTGTCCCGCCTCGCGGGTGCCGATGGCGACGAGCGAGGCGCCGTCCACGATGCCGGAGGAGTTGCCCGCGTGGTGGACGTGGTCGATCTTCTCGATCCAGTGGTACTTCTGCAGTGCGACGGCGTCGAAGCCGCCGAGGTCGCCGATGTCCGCGAAGGACGGCTTGAGCTTGGCGAGGGTGTCGGCGGTCGTCCCCGGACGGACGAACTCCTCGTGGTCCAGGACGACCAGGCCGTTGCGGTCGGTGACCGGGACGACGGACTTCGCGAAGCGCCCGTCCTTGATGGCGGCGGCCGCGCGGTCCTGCGACAGGGCGGCGTACTCGTCCACGTCGCGCCGGGAGAAGCCCTCGATGGTGGCGATCAGGTCGGCGCCGATGCCCTGCGGGACGAAGCCGGTGTCCCAGTTGGTCATCGGGTCGTTGAACCAGGCGCCGCCGTCGGAGGCCATCGGGACGCGGGACATGGACTCCACGCCGCCGGCGAGGACCAGGTCCTCCCAGCCGGAGCGGACCTTCGCGGCGGCCAGGTTGACGGCCTCGAGGCCGGAGGCACAGAAGCGGTTCTCCTGTACGCCGGCCACCGTGTCCGGGAGCCCCGCGGCGATGGCCGCGATCCGGGCGATGTCGGAGCCCTGGTCGCCGACCGGGCCGACAACGCCGAGCACGATGTCGTCGATGGTGGCGGGGTCCAGGCCGGGGTTGCGCTCGCGCAGGGCGTGGATGAGGCCGACGACCAGGTCGATCGGCTTGGTGCCGTGCAGGGCGCCGTTGGCCTTGCCGCGGCCGCGCGGCGTGCGGATCGCGTCGTATACGTAAGCTTCGGTGCTCACTGGTCAAGCCTTTCGGAGGTTTCCAAGGGGGAGGTCAGCCGAGCAGCGAACGGCCGATGATCTCTTTCATGATCTCGGTCGTACCGCCGTAGATGGTCTGGATGCGGCCGTCGGTGAAGGCCCGCGCGACCCGGTATTCGGTCATGTAGCCGTATCCGCCGTGCAGTTGCAGGCAGCGGTCGGCGACCCGCTTCTGGAGCTCGGTGGCCCACCACTTGGCCATCGAGGCGTGGACGTGGTCCAGCTCGCCGTTGGAGTGGTCGACGATGCAGCGGTCCAGGAAGGTGCGGGTGACGGCGCACTCGGTGGCCATCTCCGCGATCTCGAAGCGGATGTGCTGGAGCTTGGACAGCGGCCGCCCGAAGGCCTCGCGCTCCTTGACGTACTGGGTGGTGATCTCCAGCAGGTACTCGGCGGCGGCGATGCCGGCCATCGCGATGCCCATCCGCTCCTGCGCGAGGTTGGTCATCAGGTGGACGAAGGCGCCGTTCAGCTCGCCGAGCAGGTTCTCCTTGGGGACGCGGACGTCGTGGAAGAACAGCTCGGCGGTGTCCTGCGCCTTCTGGCCGATCTTGTCGAGGTTGCGGCCGCGCTCGAAGCCCTCCATGCCGCGCTCGACCACCAGCAGCGACAGGCCGTGCGCCCCGCCCTCCGGGGTGGTCTTGGCGACCACCACCACCAGGTCGGCGAGGATGCCGTTGGAGATGAAGGTCTTGGAGCCGTTGAGCACCCAGTGGTCGCCCCGGTCCTCGGCGCTGGTCCGGATCCCCTGGAGGTCGGAGCCCGCGCCCGGCTCGGTCATCGCGATCGCCGTGACGGTCTCGCCGGAGCAGAAGCCGGGCAGCCAGCGCCGCTTCTGCTCCTCGGTGGCGAGCGAGGTCAGGTACGGGCCGATGATGTCGTTGTGCAGGCCGATCGCGAGCCCGGCCGCTCCGGCCCGGGTGAACTCCTCGGCTATCACGGCGGCGTAGCGGAAGTCGGTGTTCCCGCCGCCCCCGTACTCCTCCGGGACGGCCAGGCCCAGCAGGCCCTGCCGGCCTGCGGCCCGCCAGGCCTCGCGGCTGACGATGCCGTCCTTCTCCCACTGCTCGTAGTGCGGCAGCACCTCCTTGGTGAGGAAGGTGCGGACCGTTTCGCGGAACGCCTCGTGGTCGGCGTCGAAGATGCGGCGTTGCATCGGGCCCCCTAAAGCCAGCTCTTGACGGTTTCGATCAGCCGGGCCGGCTCGGCGCCGACGGGCGTGACGTTCAGCATGGTGACGCCCGCCTCCCGGAAGGCCTCGACCCGCTCGCGTACGTAACTCTGCGGCCCGCACAGCGTCATGAGCTCGCAGAACTCGTCCGGGACGGCGGCCGCCGCATCGCGCTTGCGGCCGGAGAGGTAGAGCTCCTGGATCTTCCGGGCCTCCTCCTCGTAGCCGTAGGCGACGGCGAGGTCGTTGTAGAAGTTCTTGCCGACCGCGCCCATCCCGCCGACGTACAGCGCGATCTGCGGGCGCGCCAGGTCCCGTACGGCGGCCGCGTCCTCGCCGATCGCGAGCAGCCCGCCCGCGACGGTCTGCAGCGGGCCGAGCTCCGGGGCGCGCAGGGCCGCGCCCTCGGCGAGGGCGCTCCCCCACACCGCGTGGGCCTTCTCCGGGATGAACAGGGTGGGCAGCCAGCCGTCGGCGATCTCGGCGGTCATCCGCACGTTCGCGGGGCCGAGCGAGGCGATGTGGACGGGGATCGCGTCACGGACCGGCCGGGTGAGGATCTTCAGCGGCTTGCCGTGCCGGCCGCCCTTCTCGGGCGGCAGCGGCATGTCGGTGATGCCGTGGTGGTCGATCGTCTCGCGGCGCCAGATCCGGCGGCACAGTTCGACGGTCTCGCGGGTCCGGCCGAGCGGCTTGTCGTACGGCTTGCCGTGCCAGCCCTCGACGACCTGCGGGCCGGAGGCACCGAGGCCCAGCAGCGCCCGGCCGCCGGAGACCGCGTCGAGCCCGGCCGCCGTCTGCGCGATGAGGGCCGGGGTGCGGGAGTAGACGTTGAGGATGGCCGAGCCGATCTTCATCCGCTCGGTGCGGGCCGCCAGATAGCCCATGATCGTCGGGGAGTCGAAGCCCCAGGCCTCGGCGACCCACACGGCATCGAGCCCGGCCGCCTCCAGCTCGGCCGCACGGTCCGCCGCCTGCCGCGGGTCGCCGGCGTAGTCGAGCATCATCGACAGTTCCATCAGGCCTCTTTCGGGAGCAGGGCCGGTACGTCCCAGTCGGCGGCCACGGACTCGGTGTCCGCGCCCGGCAGGGCCGGTTCGCAGGTGACACGGGTCGGGGTCGCGGAGAAGCGCGGCGCGGGGGCGGGCTGGACGGTCCCGCCGAACTCGGTGAAGGTCCCGCGGGCGGCGAGGTGCGGGTGGTGCGGCGCCTCGCGCAGGGACAGCACGGGCGCCACACAGGCGTCGGAGCCCTCGAAGACCGCCGTCCACTCGTCCCGCGTACGGGACTTGAAACGGGCGGCGACGGCCTCGCGGAGCTCGCCCCAGCGGGCCACGTCCTTGCGCGCCGGGGCCCGGTCCTTGATCCCGAGCAGCTCCACGAAGGTGTCGTAGAACTGCTGCTCCAGCGCGCCGACCGCCATGTAGAGGCCGTCGGAGGTCTCGTACGTGCCGTAGAAGGGGCAGCCGCCGTCGAGGAGGTTGGCCCCGCGCCGGTCGTGCCAGCCGCCGGCCGCCATCATCCCGTGGATCATGGCGGTGAGGTGGGCGGTGCCGTCGACGATGGCCGCGTCCACGACCTGGCCGGTGCCGCCCGGGGTGCGGGCGTGCCGGAGGGCGGCGAGGACGCCGATGACCAGGTAGAGCGAGCCGCCCGCGTAGTCCCCGACGAGGTTGGCGGGGACCGCCGGGGGTTCGCCCGGATTCCCGATCATGCCGAGGGCGCCGGTGACGGCGATGTACGCGATGTCGTGGCCGGCGGTGTGCGCGAGCGGACCGCGCTGGCCCCAGCCCGTCATCCGGCCGTAGACGAGCTTCGGATTGCGGGCGTGGCAGTCGGCGGGGCCGACGCCGAGCCGTTCGGCGACCCCGGGGCGGAAGCCCTCGACGAGCACGTCGGCCCGCTCGACCAGGTCCAGCACCTGCGCGGGGCCCTCGGCGGACTTCAGGTCGACCAGGACGGACCGCTTGCCGCGGTTGGTGACGTCGTACGCGGGATCGACCGCGAGCCCGCCACCGCCGGGACGGTCCACCCGTACGACGTCCGCCCCCAGATCGGCGAGGAGCATGGCGGCGAACGGGCCCGGGCCGATGCCCGCCAGTTCGACGACGCGCACGCCCGCGAGCGGGCCGCTGCCGGACACGTTCCCTGTCACTGCCATCGAGCCCCCAGCATCCCTGGCACCCCTGCCACCACTGTGTGACACAACTGATGTAACACCAGTGATGCTAGGAACGCGTTCCACTCAGCACAAGAGCAAGCGCTTAGCCGGTTGACTCGTTTCGCGCGTCGAGTTCCTCCAGGTGCCGCTTGAGGGCGACCGTCCGGTAGCTCTCCTCCACCCATTCGCACAGCACCTCGAGGGACGGCTGCCCCTTCTCCCCCAGCGGTACGGAGACCCAGCCGGCCCTCCCCAGCCCGTACCCGGTCGGCTCCGCCCCGGGCGCGGTCATGGCGTGGCCGTGCAGCGCCTCGTCCTTGAGCTTCACGGAGAGCCCGGGCGGCCGCGGGCCGTCGGTGTTGCCCAGGAAGACGAAGATCTTCTTGTTGACCTTCACGACGCAGTCCTCCGGGCCCCACGGAAACTCCTCCACGGCCTCCGGCAGCCCGCGGGCAAACTCCCGCACCGCCTCCCACTTGCGCACCGCAGCCTTCATGGACGCCTCCACTCAGCACAGGTCTCGTCCGCTCGCACGGACAGTCGGTCCTCACGCTAGCGCCGGTCCCGTCACCGGCCGGGCAACCGGACCGGAACACTCCGGCAAAAGCCCGTCCCACCTGCGAAAACCCGCGTGAGCAAACGCCATGGAGCTATGTACTCTGAGCGGGCTTTCAGTCCCGATCAAGGACTCACAGACATTTGGGGGGGGCTCGGTGTCTCATCGCCGACTCGCAGCATCCGCAGCCGTTCTGGCGGCCGGCATCTCGATCGCATCTCTCGTACCGGGTACGGCCCACGCGGCCGGCCCTGCCACCGGCAAGACCCACGGGGTCACCACGCCGGACCTGAGCAAGGCCGCAGCACCGAAGTTCACCACCTTCGCCAGCCCGGCCGACCGGTCGGCCCGCCAGGCCCCCGCGGCCGGGAAGAACCAGGCCGCGGGCCCCCCCCCCGCCGGCCGCCCCCCCCCCCCCCCGGGGGGGGGGGGGGGCGCCCCCCCCCCCCCCCCGGGCGGGGGGGGGGGGGGGGGCGCCCCCCGCCCGCCCCCCCCCCCCGCGGG
>NZ_JBFAJR010000004.1:331526-361253 GCF_040655295.1 Streptomyces sp. NPDC050448
ATCCCCGGGGGGCCCACCCCCGCCTCCTTTCCCTGGCCCCCCCCCCTACTTAACCCCCCCCCCCCCCCCCCCGCCCGGGGCCCCCCCCCCCCCCCCCCCGGGGCGGGGAACACCCCGCCCCCGCCCGCCCCTCAGGCGGCCGACGCCAACCCCACCTTGGCGGTGGGCCTGCACGCCACGACCACCACCGGGCGCGGGCTGGAGCTGAAGGCCGACATCACGAGCGCGCCCACGACGCTCTCGGTCCACGTCGAATGGGGCGACAACAAGACCACCAACGACTACGCCGCCGGCACCCAGACCGTCGCCGAGTCGCACACGTACGACCAGCTCGGCACGTACACGATCAAGGTCAGCGTCACCGACCAGGCCACCCAGACCGTGGTCTCCAACGACATCGTGGTCACCACGGAGGGCTCGAACTACACCCCGTACGGCCCGACCCGTCTGCTGGACACCCGCAACGGCACCGGCGCCGCGCAGGGCAAGGTGGCCCCGTACACCTCCTCGCGCGTGAAGATCGGCGGCAACGGCGGCATCCCGGCCGGTGTGACCGCGGTGGTCCTCAACGTCACCGCGACCAACACCACGAGCGAGGGCCACATCACGGCCTTCGCCGACGGCGACGAGCAGCCGAAGACGTCGAACGTCAACTTCGCCCGCGGCCAGACCGTCCCGAACCTGGTCATCGTGCCGGTCGGCGAGAACGGCTACGTCAACCTGTACAACGGCGGCTGGGAGTCGGTGGACCTGGTCGCGGACGTCGCCGGGTACTTCACGCACACCGCGTCCAGCGGCTACACCCCGATGTCGCCGGTCCGCTTCGTCGACACCCGCTCCGGCCTCGGCACCACCAAGGGCCAGGTCCCCGGGCAGGGGACCTTCAGCACCCAGATCAACGGCGCGGGCGGCGTCTCGGCCGGGGCCACCGCCGTGGCGCTCAACGTCACGGTCACCAACCCCAAGGGCAGCGGCCACCTGACCGTCTACCCGAGCGGGCAGCAGGCCCCGACCGCGTCCAACGTGAACTTCACCGCGGGCCGGACCATCGCCAACTCGGTGATCGTCCCCGTCGGCCCCGACGGCAAGATCAGCATCCGCAACGGCGCCTGGGACCCGGCCGACGTCATCGTCGACGTCGTCGGCTACTACAGCCCGTACAGCACGAACGCATACCTGCCGGTCCAGCCGTTCCGGCTGCTCGACACCCGCGAGTGGGCCTACGGCCCGCTGGGCGGCCGCGGCTACGTCCACATGCCCCTCGCCTCGGGGCACCCGCACACCAAGGGGTTCGTCCTGAACACCACGGTGACCAACACCCGTGACACCGGCTTCCTCTCGGTCGCCCCGGACCCGAACACGAAGGAGGACTACGAGAACCACACGGACACCTGGCCGCCCACCCCGACGTCCTCCACCCTGAACTGGACCTACGGCGACACGGTCCCGAACCTGGTCCAGGCGAGCACCGGCTCCACCGGCGTCATCGATTACTGGAATCAGAGCGATGGCGACATCGACCTCGTCGTCGACCTTTTCGGTGTCTACACGGACAACTGATAAGCCTGGACGAAACCGCTGGTCACAGCGGACCGGGGGCGGCCTCCAGGCCGCTCCCGGGGCACTGCCCGCGGGAGTGCGGGCTTAAGGCGGGGGCCTGTAAGCGGAGGCTCGGGGGCTATGTAATCTGAGCGGACTTTCAGCCCTGGCCAAGGGCTCACGGAAACATAGGGGGCTCGGTGTCCTACCGCCGACTCGCAGCTTCTGCCGCCGTCCTCGCGGCCGGCATTTCTCTCATTCCGGGCATGGCGCACGCGGTCGACCAGGCCGGCAGCGATGCCCAAGGCGTCAGCAAGCCCGACCTCACCCAGGCCGCCCTGAAGGACAGCGCCACGTTCAGCAGCCCGGCGGACCAGTCGACCCGGACCGTGCTGGCCCCGCAGAGCAAGCTGACGGCCGCTGCCACGGTGCAGAGCGCCGACGCCTCAAACCCGACCCTCGCGGTCGCCCTGGACGCGTACAGCACCAGCGCGCACACCATCGCGCTGAACAGCTCCGTCACCAGCGCGACCACCCCGCTCGACATCAGCATCGCCTGGGGCGACGGGGCCACCACCGCCGCCTCGGCCTCCGGCACCCAGAACGTGGCCTCCGAGCACACCTACGCGGAGCTCGGCACTTACACCGTCAAGGTCAGCGTGACGGACAAGGCCGCCAACACCACGGTCACCAACGAGGTCGCGGTCACGACCGCGGGTTCGGACTACACCCCGTACGGCCCGACCCGCCTGCTGGACACCCGCAACGGCACCGGCGCCACGCAGGCCAAGGTCGCCCCGTACACCTCCGCGCACCTGAAGGTCGGCGGCAACGGCGGCATCCCCGCCGGCGTGACCGCGGTGGTCCTCAACGTCACCGTCACCGACACCACCAGCGGCGGCCACGTCACCGCCTTCGCCGACGGCGACGACAAGCCGACCACCTCGAACGTCAACTTCGTCCCCGGCCAGACCGTCCCGAACCTGGTCATCGTGCCGGTAGGCGAGAACGGCTACGTCAACCTGTACAACGGCGGCTGGGAGTCGGTCGACCTCATCGCCGACGTCACCGGCTACTTCACCCAGACCTCGTCCAGCGGCTACACCCCGCTGGCCCCGAAGCGCTTCGTCGACACCCGCAACGGCACGGGCACCACCATGGGCCAGCTCGCCGGCTACGGCTCCTTCAGCACCCAGATCACCGGCCTCGGCAACGTCCCGGCCGCCGGGGTCACCGCCGTGGCGCTCAACGTGACGGTCACCAACCCGAAGAGCGACGGCCACCTGACCGTCTACCCGGGCGGACAGCAGGCCCCGACCGCGTCCAACGTGAACTTCACCACCGGCCAGACCATCGCCAACTCGGTG
The DNA here is from genome assembly GCF_040655295.1 of Streptomyces sp. NPDC050448. Lineage (NCBI taxonomy): Bacteria > Bacillati > Actinomycetota > Actinomycetes > Kitasatosporales > Streptomycetaceae > Streptomyces > Streptomyces sp. NPDC050448. Next base: position 334,433 of record NZ_JBFAJR010000004.1, read on the forward strand.
ATCGTCCCCGTCGGCCCCGACGGCAAGATCAGCGTGCGCAACGGCGGCTGGAACCCGGCCGACGTCATCGTCGACGTCGTCGGCTACTACAGCCCGCAGAGCAAGGGCGCGTACCTGCCGTTCACGCCGGAGCGGATGCTCGACACCCGCAACCCCGCGGACCAGGTCTACGGCCCCCTGGCCGGCCGCGACTACATCTACACGGCGCTGGGCGCACCCGGTTCCGGCATCACGGGCTTCGTGCTGAACACCACCGTGACCAACACCAAGGACAGCGGCTTCCTCGCCGTCTCCCCGGACCCGAACACGCAGGACCAGTACGACGCCAACACGGCGAGCCAGCCGACGCCGCCCACCTCCTCCACCCTGAACTGGACGACCGGCAAGACCGTCCCGAACCTGGTTCAGGCGAGCACCGGCAGCACCGGCGTCGTCGACTTCTGGAACCAGAGCGACGGCAACGCCGACCTCATCGTCGACGTCTTCGGCATGTACCAGGAGAACTGATCCACCGCGCGTTTCGCCGAACGCAGCGCCCCGGGAACGGCCGTCCAGGCCGCCACCGGGGCGCTGTTCGTCGTACGGGGGCCGCGCGCTAGCCTCAGCCACCGACAGGAGCGGGAGGAGCCGTGATGAACGAAGAGGTTCGGCAGACCGACAAGGCTGCGGAGCGTGAACGGGACCGCGATCGGGATCGGGATCGGGATCGGGATCGGGCCTACGACGTGGTGCTCTTCGGCGCGACCGGGTTCGTCGGGGCCCTGACCGCCGAATACCTCGCCGCGCACGCCCCCGCCGGCTGCCGGTGGGCCCTCGCGGGCCGCGACCTCGGCAAGCTGGAGCGGCTGCGCGAGCGGCTGACCGCGCTCGACGCCGGCTGCGCGGCGCTGCCGCTGCTCCGCGCGGACGCCGGGGACGCGCAGGCGGTGCGGGAGCTGGCCGCCTCCACCCGGGTCCTGGCCACGACCGTCGGACCGTACGTCCTGTACGGGGCGGAGCTGGTCGCCGCCTGCGCCGCGGCGGGCACGGACTACGTGGACCTCACCGGCGAGCCGGAGTTCGTCGACCGGATGTACGTCGAGCACGACACCCGGGCCCGGGAGACCGGCGCGCGGCTGGTGCACGCCTGCGGCTTCGACTCGATCCCGGCCGACCTCGGCGCGTACTTCACGGTGGGCCAGCTGCCGGAGGACGTCCCGCTGCGGGTGGACGGGTTCATGCGGTCCAATGCGGTCTTCTCCGGCGGCACCCTGGCCTCCGCCCTCACGGCCATGGGCCGCGGGCCGCAGACCCTGGCCGCGGCGCACGAACGCCGGCTGCACGAGCCCCGGCTGCCGCAGCGGCGCGTACGCGGACCCCTGGGAGCCCCGCGGTTCAGCCGGGAGACCGGCACGTGGGCGCTGCCGCTGCCGACCCTGGACCCCCGGATCGTGACCCGCTCGGCGGCCGCCCTGGAGCGGTACGGGCCGGACTTCCGCTATCGGCAGTACGCCTCGGTGAAGCACCTTCCGGTCGCGGTGGGCGGTACGGCGGCGCTGGGCGCGACGGTGGCGTTGGCACAGCTCCCGGCGGCGCGGCGGTGGCTGATGAGCCGCTGGGAGCCGGGCCGGGGCCCGGACGCGGAGCGCCGGGCGCGCAGCTGGTTCACGGTCCGCTTCGTCGGCGAGGGCGGCGGCCGCCGCGTGTTCACCGAGGTCTCGGGCGGCGACCCGGGCTACGGCGAGACCGCCAAGATGCTGGCGGAGTCGGCGCTGTGCCTCGCGTACGACACCCTGCCGGAGCGGGCGGGCCAGCTCACCACGGCCGTGGCGATGGGCGACGCCCTGCTGGACCGGCTCCAGAAAGCCGGCATCCGCTTCCGGGTGGCCGCCCGGCAGTAGCGGGCCGCCGGTCAGGAGGCTTCGCGCAGGGCCCGCCTGCACAGCGAGTCGGCATGCCGGGTGGACTCGGGGATCCGGAACCGGGGGCTCAGCGCGAGGGCGTGGGCGCAGGCGTTGTCGAGCGAGACCCGGTGGCCGACGGAGACGTACACCGGCTTGATCCCGTCCTGCGTACGCAGCGCCCGCCCGACGACGGCGCCGTCGGCCGCGAGCAGCGGCGCGGCGTCGCCGCGCCGGGCGCCGGGCTCCTCGTAGGTGAACGTGAAGGGGTTCTTCGCGACGCCCATGCTCGGCAGCCCGGTGACCACCCCGAGATGGCAGGCGAGGCCGAAGCCGCGGGGGTGGGCGAGGCCGTAGCCGTCGCAGACGACGAGGTCGGGAGCGGCGGTGAGCGCGTCCAGCGCGGCCAGCACGGTGGGCAGCTCCCGGAAGGCGAGGAGCCCGGGCACGTACGGGAAGCTGACGTGCCCGACGGCGGTCGCCTCCTCGACGACCTCGAGGGTGGCGGCGTCGAGGACGACGGCCGCGGCGGCGACCAGGTCGCGCTCGTCGTCGTAGGCGACGTCCACGCCTGCGACGAGCCCTCGTCCCGGCGGCGGGCCGGGCTCGTCGAGCACGACCTGATTGCGTAGTTCGTCTTGTATCGCCCGGGCCTCGGCCTCGTTGGCGGGGGTCTTCACGCTCGTCATGATGGTGCGAGAGTAGCCTGACGATCATGTTCGTCATGGAGCTCACCTACACCGCACCCGTCGAAGCCGTCGAAGAGGAGATGGACGCGCACATCGCCTGGCTGGACGGCTACTACGCATCGGGCGTCTTCCTGGCCTCGGGCCGCAAGGTCCCGCGCGACGGCGGCATGATCCTGGCGCGCGGGGTCTCCCGTGCGGAGATCGAAAAGATCGCGGCGGAGGACCCCTTCACGCTGGCCGGCGTCTGCACCTACCGCATCACGGAGTTCATCGCGACGAAGACGTCGTCGGACCTGGCGCCGGTCCGCGAAAACCCGGCGGCGTAGACACCCGCTGCCGGAAGCCGGAGCGGGGGCGGGGGCGGGGGCGCATACTGCGCAGTGCGCACTCGGCGTCACAGAGGCCGAGCGGGACGCCGCGGTCGGAGTCCGCGCCATCCGCGTCGGTGGAGTGTCCGGGGAGGAGGGTGCCCGCGGGCAGGGCCACGGCCGGCGGATCGTCGACGGGCTCACCGCCTGGCTGAACGGCGAGGGGATCCACTACATCCAGCTGCACGCCAGCTCCGACGGCGAACCCGTGTACAAGGCGGCGGGGTTCGTCACCGGCCGCTACCCGGGAATGGACCTGTTCACCACTCCGCAGGACACCCGGCCGGACGCCCAGCCGGACACACGACACGACACCCCCCGGGGCGCCACACAAGGCTGATCAAGAGTCAGGACCGGTCCGTTCCAGCCTCCCCACCCGCCCCTTCTCCCCCGCCGCCCAACAGCCCCCGTCAGCCGTGCAGTCGACGGTGTCGAACGAGCCCGGCGCCAGCGCCCGCCAGCTGCGGCCCCCGTCCGTCGTGACGTCCGTGCCGGTCGGGCCCACCGCGAGGGCCGCGCCGCGCAGGTGCGGGAGCCAGGCCGCGCCCGAGCGGTACGCGGGTGGCGGGGTCGGGGCCGGGCTCCAGGTGCGGCCCGCGTCCGCCGATACGGCCGCGGCCTGTGGTGAGGCCTGGCCGGTGCGGTAGTCACCGCCGACCGCGAGGCCCGTCGTACGGTCGCGGAAGGCCAGGGCGAAGACCCCCTTGGCCGGGTCGCCGGCCGGGATGCCCGATTCGGCGACCCGCCAGGTGCGGCCCCGGTCCGCGGAGTGCAGGATCCGGGCGCTCGCGCTGCCGCCCGTGGCCAGCCAGACGTCGCGCGACCCGGCGCTCACCAGGCACTGGCCACTGGCAGCGAAGCCCGCCTCGCCGGGCAGGGCGTCCGGCATCCCCGTACTCGGCAGCACCGACCAGTTCCGGCCGCCGTCGTCCGTCGACAGGATCCGGAACCTGCCGTCCACCGGGTCGCTCACGGCCAGCCCGTGCCGGGAGTCGAAGAAGGTGAGGCAGTCGTAGAAGGCACGCGGGTCGGGGTTGCGGAAGCTCTCGGTCCATGTGGCGCCGCCGTCCTCGGTGCGCAGCACCCGCGAGGCCTCGCCCTCCCCGATGGACAGGGCCACCGCGCGCCGTGCGTCGAAGGCCTCGATGTCGCGCAGCTCCAGACCTTCCGCGACCGCGCCGGGCGGTGAGACGTCACGCCAGCTGCGGCCGCCGTCCACGGTGCGCAGCACCGTGCCCTTGGAGCCGGCCACCCATGCCGTGGAGCGGCTGACCGCCGCCAGCCCGCGGAAGCGGGCGTCCTTGCCGGTGTCCTTCAGCGCCCAGCCCGCGCCCCGTAAACCCGGCCCGTCTCGCCCGTCTCGCCCGTCTCGCCCGTCTCGCCCGTCCGACCGGTCCGGCCCGCTCTCCGCGTAGGCCGGGGAGGCCAGTAGCCCCACCGCCAGAGCCGCCGCGCACATGCCAACTCCCAGAAGTCTCATGGCGCCGGAAGCTAATGCACCCCGGATTCGGCGTCCAGGGTGCGTCCGCGCCGCCGCGTTCCTAGGCTGAGGCCATGCCTTCCAAGGAACCCAAGGCCTACGACGGCAAGCGCATCAGCGTCACCTACGACACCGGGCGGTGCCTGCACGCCGCCGAGTGCGTGCGCGGCCTGCCCGAGGTGTTCGACTCGGGCGAGCGTCCGTGGGTGCAGCCGGACGGCGCCGAGCCGGAGCGGGTGGCCGAGGTGATCCGCCGGTGCCCCTCGGGCGCACTGCAGTACCGGCTCGTGGAGAACGGACCGGCCGAGGAGCCGGACCGGCCGACCACGGTCGTACGGTCGCCGGCCGGCCAGCTCGTGATGCGCGGCGATCTGCGCGTGACGACCCCCGACGGGAGCGTCCGCAGGGAGACCAGGGCGATGCTTTGCGCCTGTGGAGTGAGCGGGAACCAGCCGTTCTGCGACCACTCCGGCGCGTGCGGCGGCGACTGAGGCCTCTTCGCGCACACCCCCACGCGCCGTCACTCTGTGCGATCAAACGGACGCGTTCCAGCCAATCGGTGACACAGCTCACGTCAGTTCGCATGCACGGATTTGCCGATTCCGGCGTCTATCCGGTTGCCGGGTTTCACCCCAGGCCCGGCAGCAGATCCGCAGCAAGGGAGCGAGCCTTGATCACTGTTATCGAGCAGGCCGTGCAGGCCCGTCTGGTCGCCACCGCCCCGAAGGTCGAGACCGTACCCGTCACGCTCCGCTACGACCGTGCGGATCCCTTCGCCGTGCGCATGGCGTTCCCCGCTCTCGCCACCCTCGAGGGCGTCGAGGTGTCGTGGACCTTCGCGCGCGAGCTCCTCGAATCGGGGCTGGACCGCCCGACCGGGTGCGGCGACGTGCGGGTGCGGCCGTACGACATCGACCGGACCACGATCGAGTTCCACGCGCCCGAGGGCGTGGCGATCGTGCTGATGCTGACGGCCGAACTGCACCGGTTCCTGGAGCGGGCCGCGACGGTCGTCCCGCCGGGTCTGGAGCACCTGTACCTCGACATGGACCACAGCCTGGCCGAGCTGATGCGCGACCCCCGCTGACACTTATTCGTTTGCGGGCGGCCCCGGCCGCCCGTAGCTTCGTAGGCGACCCACTGCCGTCGAAACGGAGCAGGACATTGCTCGTCTGAGGTTCGAGACACCGACCACCGCCACCTCTGCCATCACGTGCCCCCGGCCGTGACCGTGGCCGTTTCCACCGTCGGCTGTCTCCCCGCGTTGCACGCACCACTCACGCAACCTGGAGGCCTCCATGAGTCATGCCCCTGCTTTCATCACCTGCTCCGCCCTGTCCTTCGACTGGCCCGACGGCACTCCCGCCTTCGAGGACTTCCACCTGTCCGTCGGACCCGGCCGCACCGGCCTCATCGGGCTCAACGGCTGCGGGAAGTCCACGCTACTGAAGCTCATCGCGGGTGAACTCACCCCGTCCGACGGCCAGTTGTCTGCGGCCGGCACCGTCGGCTACCTCCCGCAGAGCGTCACCCTCGACACCGCCCTGCGCGTGGACGAGGCGCTCGGCATCCGTGCCACCCGCCACGCCCTGCACTCCATCGAGGCAGGCGACGCCACTGAGGCGAACTTCGCCGCGGTCGGCGACGACTGGGACGTCGAGGAGCGGGCCCTGGCCACCCTCGACCAGCTCGGGCTCTCCCGGATCGGCCTCGACCGTACGGTCGGTGAACTCTCAGGCGGCGAATGCGTGTTGCTGCGCCTCGCCGCCCTGCTGCTCGCCCGCCCCGACGTCCTGCTGCTGGACGAGCCGACCAACAACCTGGACCTGCGGGCCCGGCGGCGCCTGTACGCGGCGGTCGAGTCCTGGTCCGGGGTGATGCTCCTGGTCAGCCACGACCGGGAACTGCTGGAGCGGGTCGACCAGATCGCCGACCTGCACGACGGCGAAGTCCGCTGGTACGGAGGGAACTTCACGGCGTACGAGGAGCAGCTCGCCACCGAGCAGGACGCGGCCGAGCGGATGGTCCGGGTCGCGGAGGCCGACGTACAGCGGCAGAAGCGGGAACTGGCGGACGCGCACGTCAAGTTGGCGCGGCGCAAGCGGTACGGCCAGAAGATGTACGACACGAAGCGCGAGCCGAAGATCGTCATGGGTGCCCGCAAGCGCGCGGCGCAGGAGTCGGCCGGCAAGCACCGCACCATGCACACCGAGAAGCTGGCGCAGGCGAAGGAGCGGCTGGACCAGGCGGTGGAGGCGGTCCGGGACGACGACGAGATCCGGATCGAGCTGCCCGCCACCCAGGTCCCGCCGGGGCGCCGGGTCCTGACGCTGAGCGATGTGCACCTGGCGCACGGGGCCAGGGCTGCGGGCGAGTGGGAGCTGCGCGGTCCGGAGCGGATCGCGCTGGTGGGCCGCAACGGTTCCGGCAAGACGACCCTGCTGCGCACGATCGCGGGGCTGCTCGCGCCGGTGTCCGGGGAGGTGGTGACCCATGTGCCGACGCGGTTCCTGCCGCAGCGGCTGGACGTGCTCGACGAGAGCCGTTCGGTGGTGGAGAACGTGGCCCGGTTCGCTCCGCAGGCCTCGAACAACCTGATCCGGGCACGGCTCGCGCACTTCCTGTTCCGGGGTGCCCGGGCGGACCGGCCGGCCGGCACCCTGTCGGGCGGCGAGCGGTTCCGGGCGGCGCTGGCGGCGCTGCTGCTGGCGGAACCGGCTCCGCAGTTGCTGATGCTGGACGAGCCGACGAACAACCTGGACCTGGCGAGCGTACGGCAGTTGACGGACGCGCTCGAGTCGTACGAGGGCGCGCTGCTGGTGGCGAGCCATGACGTGCCGTTCCTGGAGTCGATCGGGATCACCCGGTGGCTGCTGCTCGACGGCGAGATGCGCCCGACCACGGCCGAGGAGGTGCGGGAGGCGTTGTGGCACGAGTGACGGGCACACCGTACGCGGACAGCCGACTCCGCAACGGCGAAGGCGAAGGCCGACGCGGCAGCGCCCTAACGCGGCAGCGGCAGTAAGGCCCACGCTTTGGTGCCCCCCACGGGGGTGAGGACGGGGGTGAGCCCCCAGTCCCCGCCGCACGCCTCGACGGAGGCGGCGAGCAGCCACATCCCCCGGCTGCGCCGGCCGCGGCACTCCTCGCTCGCCTCGGGCGAGGAGTGCGCCGGATGCTGGTCGTAGAGCACGACGCGCAGGGCGTCGAACTGCCAGCGGACGTTGAGGGCCATCTCCTTGCCGGGCGTGAACCGGTGGGCGCACGCGACGAGCTCGGAGGCGGCGAGCGCCGCGGTGTCGGACAGGTCGAGCAGGCCGTGCCGGGTGAGCAGGGATCGTACGGCGGCGCGGGCACTGCCTGCGCAGTAGGCGCTGCCGGGCAGGCGTATCGAATGGTTCAGCTCCTCCGCCTCGCGCGGGATCTGCCGGAGCTCGTGGACCGACCGCGGTCCACGGAGAGTGCCCGTCATCGTGCTGCTCCAAGGTTCCGAAGTATCGAAGGCTCGCATGCGTGTGGGGCCGTACAAGCCGCGAGGTCGCCCCGTGTGAGGCGTGCACTACCGACCGTAGCCCAAGCCTCCGCACCGCGCGCCGGTCTCCGGCGTCAAGGAAGGCGCTGCGGGCCACCTGCCGGCATGACTTTCGCTCCCTCGCGCCCCTCTCGATACCCCCGCAAACTGCGCAGATAACCGGACGTAACCGGGCATATGAACGTCTGGGGCTTGGCTGCTCCTCCCGCTCCGCTTAACCTACGGGTTCGTAGGCTACGGAACCGTAGGTAATTCGCTTTGTCCTCAGGAGCACCAGTGACGATCACCTCTCCCCACCTCGGCAGCTCGGAGGCGTGGACCGACGCCAAGCTGCTGTACGCGCTGGAAGAGGTGGTCGAGAAGGAACTCAACCGCCACCTGAAGGTCACCAAGGACTGGATGCCCCACGAGTACGTCCCGTGGAGCGACGGCCGGAACTTCCCGGGCTTCTTCGAGGACGGCGAGGCCTGGGACCCGGAGCAGTCCAAGGTCACCGACATCGGCAAGATCGCGCTGGTCGTTAACCTGCTGACCGAGGACAACCTCCCCAGCTACCACCACGAGATCGCGACCCTGTTCGGGCGCAACGGCGCCTGGGGCACCTGGGTGCACCGCTGGACGGCCGAGGAGGGCCGCCACGGCATCGTGATGCGCGACTACCTGCTGGCCTCGCGCGCCGTGGACCCGGACAAGCTGGAAGCGTTCCGGATGCAGCACATGTCGGAGGGCTTCGAGTCCGACAACCGCCACTCGATGCTGCACTCGGTGGCGTACGTGGCCTTCCAGGAGCTCGCGACCCGCATCTCGCACCGCAACACCGGCCACCAGTCCGGTGACCCGGTCTGCGACCGGATGCTGGCCCGCATCGCGCAGGACGAGAACCTGCACATGATCTTCTACCGCAACCTGCTGGGCGCCGCCTTCGAGCTCGCCCCGGACCTCACGATGCAGGCCGTGCGGGACGTCGTGGTCAACTTCCGGATGCCCGGACACGGCATGCCCGGCTTCGAGCGGATGGCTGCACAGATGGCGATCGGCGGGGTCTACAACCTGCGGATCCACCACGACGACGTGCTGAGCCCCGTGATCCGCTTCCTGAAGATCATGGAGATCGACGGCCTCGGCCCCGAGGGCCGGCAGGCCCAGGACGAGCTGGGCCTGTTCATGAACGGCCTGGACTCCGAGGCGCGCAAGTTCGACGAGCGCCTGGCCGCCCGCGCGGCCCGTATCGCGGCCCGCAAGGCCTGACCGCCTCGGCCCGGTTCCACCGGGTCGACCGGTCTCCACCCGCTCGGGTGGATGACCCGAAGCCCTGGCAGAGCCGTACTCTGCCAGGGCTTCGTATGTGTGGCCTCGCGCCGACGGGTGGCTCCGCGCCGACAGGGGCGGCCCCGCGCCGGTGGACGGCTGCACGCGGCCTGGGTCAGCTGCGCGGGCGCAGGGCGAGGCGTTCCGACTCCGAGAGGCCGCCCCAGACGCCGAAGCGCTCGTCGTTGGCCAGGGCGTACTCCAGGCATGCCACGCGGCCCTCGCACGCCCCGCACAGCCGCTTCGCGTCCCGCAGGGACGAGCCGGGCTCCGGGAAGAAGAAGCCCGGGCCGGTCTGGGCGCAGAGGGCAAGGTCGTACCAGGCGGGCGCGGTGGTGGCGGTGGTGGCGGTGTTCATTGACATGCCGGAGATACTCACCGCCGCCGATGGACGTCCGATCAACGCCTGATCAACACCGGCTCACTCCCCGACAGCCGCACACCCCGACGACCGAACGACGAGTGCCCCCGCCGCCGCACGGCCTCACGCCCCCGACGCGGGAGCGCTGGCTATGACCGCGAACCGCGCCCCGTAAGGGTCCGCCAGCTTCGCGAAGCGGCCGACTCCCTCCATGAACACCGGCGACAGCCGGATCTTGCCGCCCGACTCCTCGGCCCTGGCCGCTGTCACATCGCAGTCGGCGACCTCGAAGTACGGGGTCCAGTAGGGGCGTTCGGTGTCCTCCACCGGGTCCGCCCCGATCGGGGCCAGACCGCCGAAGGCCGCCTTGTCCGGTGTGCCGGACGCCCGCACCATCGTGTACGAGCCGCCCTCGAACGTCTCGCTGATCTCCCAGCCGAAGACCGAGCGGTAGAAGGCGGCGGCGGCCTGGACATCGCCCGTGTACAGCTCGCTCCAGCACAGGTTGCCCACGCCGGACACCGCACCCAGGCCCTTGTTCCGCTTCGGCTGCCAGGTCGCGAAAGCCACCCCGGTCGGGTCGGTGAAGATCGCCATCCGGCCGGCGTCCATGACGTCCATCGGTTCGAAGGTCACCGCGCCGCCCGCCTTGACCACGGCAGCCGCGGTGGCGTCCGCGTCGGGGCTCTGGAAGTACACCGTCCAGGCCGCCGGGCCCTGCTCAGCCGTGACGGTCATGCCGCCCGCGACCGTCTTGCCGGCGAGGTGGAACATCCCGTATCCGCCGGCTTCCTCGCCGCCCGGGTGGTAGTCCCAGCCGAACAGCCCGGCATAGAACCTGGCGGCGCCGTCGATGTCCGGTGTGCCGAGGTCCAGCCAGTTCGGGGAGCCGTCCTTGTAGTCCGTCGTGAGCATGACCCCCACTCCTTCCGTCCTCTCTACGAGCATGGCACCCGCCACTGACACGGGCCGCTCCACAGAGTGAACGACCGTGCGTTCGGTAAGATGGCGGTATGGCAGACGGACGCGTGGAGCGCGGGAACCACACGCGGCGGACCGTTCTCGGGCGGACGATGGACATCGCTTCGACGGACGGTCTGGAAGGCCTGTCCCTGGGGAAGATCGCCACGGATCTGGGCCTCAGCAAGAGCGGCGTCTTCGCCCTCTTCGGGTCCAAGAAGGACTTGCAGCTGGCCACCGTCCGCGCCGCTGCGGTCGTGTTCGCCGAGCAGGTCGTGGGGCCCGTACGCGACGAGCCCGCCGGCGTCGTCAAGGTCTGGCGGCTGTGCGAGCGCTGGATCGACTACTCCGCCCGCCGCGTCTTCCCCGGCGGCTGCTTCTTCCACTCCGCCGCCGCGGAGTTCGACTCGCGCCCCGGCCCCGTACGCGACGAGATCGCCAAGGCCCGTGCCGAATGGACCCGTTACATGGAGCAGCAGCTGGACGAGGCCCGGCTCGCGGGCGGCTTCCGGGAGGGCACGGACCGGGCGGACGTCCCGCAGCTGGCGTTCGAGATCATCGCGTTGATGGAGCTGGCGAACGCGGGCTCCGTGCTGCACGACGACCCGACGACGTACGAGCGGGCCGGCCGCGGCATCCTCAACCGGCTGCGCGCGGTGGCGGCCGCTCCGGGTGAACTCCCGCAGCGGCCGCCGGCCGTCAGCTCCTCCCCTGCCTGACCCCGTTTCTCCGCCCGGCCCCGCCCCGCACGCGCACGCGAGGTCCAGCCGTGGACCACCAGGACGGGCCGCTCTCCGTCGCCCCAGCGGTACGTGGTGACGGGTATGCCGTCGACGGTCAGCCGGCCGGTGGTGGCCTCTGCCATCAGGGCGGCCTCGTCAGGCCGCAGCCCAGGGCGGCCGAGGGGCCGGACGAACAGCGCGAAGGCCGCCCGCCCGGCCCGGATCCCCGGCGTCGATCCCCGGTCTCAGTCCTCGTGCTTCGCCCGGCTCGGCTGGACGCGCTTCGGTTCGCCCGGCATCTTCGGGTAGTCCGGCGGGTACGGCATGTCGCCGAGACCGTGGTCGTGTTCGTGGCGTTCGGCCAGCTCCAGGGCCTCGTCCAGGGTGAAGGCGTGCTCGTCCATGTCCGCGTGCAGGTCGCCGAGTTCGGCATAGCGCGCGGGCATCGTGGTGATGTCGAAGTCGCGGGGCTCGGCGGAGTCGATCTCGTCCCAGCGCAGCGGGGCCGAGACGGGGGCGTGCGGGCGCGGGCGTACGGAGTAGGCGGAGGCGATCGTGCGGTCGCGGGCGGTCTGGTTGTAGTCGACGAAGATCCGCTCGCCGCGCTCCTCCTTCCACCAGGCCGTGGTCACCTTGCCGGGCATCCGCTGTTCCAGCTCCCGGCCGATCGCGATCGCACAGCGCCGGACCTCGGTGAAGGTCCAGCGCGGCTCGATCGGGACGAAGACGTGCAGACCGCGCCCGCCCGAGGTCTTGGGCCAGCCGCGCAGGCCCAGGTCCTCCAGTACGTCGCGCAGCTCGTGGGCGCAGATCACCGCGTGGTGGTAGTCGGTGCCCGGCTGCGGGTCCAGGTCGATGCGCAGTTCGTCCGGCCGGTCGGTGTCCTCGCGGCGCACCGGCCAGGGGTGGAAGGTCAGACAGCCCAGGTTGGCCGCCCACAGCACGGCGGCGGGCTCCGTCGGGCAGATCTCGTCGGCCGTCCGGCCGGAGGGGAACTCGATGTGGGCGGTCGGGATCCAGTCGGGCAGGTTCTTCGGGGCACGCTTCTGGAAGAAGGACTCGCCCTCCACCCCTTCGGGATAGCGCTCCAGGGTGGTGGGGCGGTTGCGCAGGGCGCGTGTGATCCCGTCGGCCACGGCCAGGTAGTACTGCGCCACGTCCAGCTTGGTCAGGCCCCGCTGGGGGAAGTACACCTTGTCCGGGCTGGACAGCCGCACTGTCCGCCCGCCTGCGTCCAGCTCGATCGCACTACCGGATGCACCCATGTGCGCCACGGTAGGCGGGCCCGGCCAGGTGTGCATACCGGGCGGGCCGGGACGTACCACCGCAGAATCTAAGACATGGATCTGCCCGTGATGCCGCCCGTGAAGCCGATGCTCGCCAAGTCGGTGGCCAAGATCCCGCCGGGCATGCAGTACGAGGCCAAGTGGGACGGCTTCCGGGCCATCGTGCACCACGACGGCGACGAGGTGGAGATCGGCAGCCGCACCGGCAAGACCCTGACCCGGTACTTTCCCGAGCTGGTGGCCGCCTTGAAGGACAACCTCCCCGCCCGCTGCGTGGTGGACGGCGAGATCGTCATCGTTCACGGCGGGCGGCTCGACTTCGACCGGCTGACCGAGCGGATCCATCCCGCGCAGTCCCGCGTCGCCATGCTGGCGGAGGCGACCCCCGCCAGCTTCGTCGCCTTCGACCTGCTCGCGCTCGGCGACGAGTCGCTCCTCGACACCCCGCTCAGCGACCGCCGTACCGCCCTCGCCGACGCCCTGTCCACGGCTCGGCCCCCCGTTCATCTCGCGCCCGCGACCACCGACCCCGCGCTCGCGCAGGAGTGGTTCGAGCGGTTCGAGGGCGCCGGACTCGACGGGGTGATCGCCAAACCGCTCGATCTCCCCTACCGGCCCGACGCCCGCCTCATGTTCAAGATCAAGCACGAGCGTACGGCCGACGCTGTCATCGCGGGTTTCCGTTTCCACAAGAGCGGTCCGATTGTCGGATCGCTGCTCCTGGGCCTGTACGACGCCCACGGAGCCCTCCAGCACGTGGGGGTCTGCGCCGCCTTCCCCATGAAGCGCCGAGCCGAGCTGGTGGAGGAACTCGCACCCCTGCGGATGGCCGACGCCACCGGGCACCCGTGGGCCGCGTGGGCCGAGGAGTCCGCCCACGAGAGCGCCCGGCTGCCCGGTGCGCAGAGCCGCTGGACCGGCAAGAAGGACCTCTCCTGGGTGCCGCTGCGCCCCGAACGCGTCTGCGAGGTGGCGTACGACCACATGGAGGGCGACCGCTTCCGGCACACCGCCCAGTTCCGCCGCTGGCGGCCCGACCGGGCGCCGGAGAGCTGTACGTACGCCCAGCTCGAGGAGGTCGTCGGCTACGACCTGGCCGAGGTCCTCGGCCCGACCGCCGGCACATAGGCCACCCCGCACCCCGCCGTCCCGACCCCGCCCTCAGGACCCCGCCGTCAGCTTCTCCCACTCCTCCCGGTCCGGGCCCACCGTGTTCGGCGCGTAGCCGGGCCGGGCCGCCAGCCAGCGCGCCACCCGGGCCCGGACCCGCGGGTCCGCGTACGCCCGCTCCGGCGGCTCGGCCAGGTGCCGGACCCGCGCCCGGGCCCGCATCACCTCGGGGTCCTCCAGGGCGCACTCGAACAGCGCGGCCACCTCGCGCGCCGTCCCCGTGCGCCCGGCCCAAGTCGCGAACCGCTCGCCGATGGCCGCATCGGCCACCACCTGGAAGTCGAACCACGGCTTCAGGGTGCGCACGGCCCACGCGTGGTACTCGGCGGCGAACCGCGCCGATCCCGGGTCCTGGTGCGCCGTACGGGCCACCCTGCGCGCGGCCCACAGCGCGAGCGAGGTGCCCTGCCCGAGCGTCGGGTTGGTGTGCGTGATCGCGTCCCCGACCGGCACCAGCCCGGTCGCCACCGGCCCCTGCTCGTCGGCCAGCGCGCTCCACCGGTTGTCCAGGCTCGCCGTGGCCAGTACGCCGGACAGCGGTTCGGCGCCGAGGTCCAGCCAGGCCGCACCGGGCGGGAAGGCCCGGGCGGCGGCCTCGAAGACGGCGGGATCGAGCAGCGCGGAGCGGGTGGTGTCCCGGGTGTGGACGAACAGGGTCACGGCGAACACCCGGTTGTCGGCCGGGAAGACCGCGCACCCGGCGAAGGTGCCGCCGGTCACCGCCCAGGGCCGGCGCGGCCCCTCCTCCAGCCCCTCGGGCAGCCGGTACCAGCGGCAGAAGTACGCCAGCCCCGTGCGGTGCCGTTCCACGACCGCCGGGCGGCAGCCCGCCGCGGCCAGCATGCGTTCGACGCCGCCGCGCCGCCCGCCCGCGTCCACGACGAGATCCGCCGCGTACGCGCCCGCCTGCGTGGTCACACCGGTCACCCGTACCCCGCAGGCCCCCGGCCCGGCCGTCGTCAGCCCGGTCGTCGTCAGCCCGGTCGTCGTCAGCCCGGTCACCGGCTCCCCGTGGTGCATGACGGCCCCCGGTTCGGCGCGCAGGGCGGTGGCCAGTGCGCTCTCCAGCACGATGCGCCGGGCCTGGAGCATCACGAGGTCCGCGTCGCCGGGCCGCTCCGGCGGGCGTACGTCGAACCAGTCCAGTTCGTGCCGTTCGCGGGCGCCGAGCCGCAGCATCTCCGCGTGGACGTCGGGCAGTTCGTCCCGCAGGACGGTGCGGGCCGCGCCGAGCAGGGCGTGCGGCTGGTTGGCCTGCGGCACGCCCGGCCGGTGCCAGCCGAAGAAGTCCCGGTCGAGTGCGGAGCCGGGAGCGCGCGCGTCGCGTTCGAACAGTTCGGCCGTGTGTCCGTGCCGCGCCGCGAGCAGCGCGGTCGCCAGCCCTCCCACACCTCCGCCGATGACCACCACATGTGCCATTGCGTGCCCCCGAGCCTCTGAGCCGACGAACGGTATGAAGATCAGACCGCTCAGAGCTTGCACGGACGGGCCCTGGCCGAAACCCGCACACCTGTCCGATGCACTACGCCCCGCCGACGCCCCGGCCCGCACGGTGGGCTTCGAGGGCGCGCCGGGTCTCCGCCTCGATCAGGTCGGTGTTGATCGCCACGGCGGCACGTACCCCGGCCGCCGCCGCACCGGCCAGCTGCTCCATGGGGCCGGCCACGTTCCCGGCCGCCCAGACGCCGCGCAGCGCGGTGGCCCCGGTGGCCGGATCCGCTTCCAAGCAGGTGCCGATCGCCGTTCCGGCCCGCTCCACGGTGGCGAGCGGCAGCCCCAGGCTCGCCGCCACCCCGGCGCGGGCGGTGAACCGCGGGGCCACCACGAGGGCCGTGCACGCCACGGCCGCGCCGCCGGCCAGGGCCACCCCGGCCAGCCGGTCGTCGGCGATGTCGAGGCCGGTCACCTCACCCTGCGCCACCGCGATGTCCAGGGCGGACAGCAGTTCCCGGTCCTCGTCGGTGAGCGGCCAGGTGTGGGACAGCAAGGTGACCCGGTCGCTCCAGTTCCGCCACATCTGCGCCTGGTGCACGGCGAGCGGCCCTGTGGCCAGCACCGCGATGAGCTCGTCACGGACCTCCCAGCCGTGGCAGTACGGGCAGTGCAGCACGTCCCGCCCCCACCGCTCCCGGAGTCCCGCCAGCTCCGGCAGCGCGTCCACCAGGCCCGTGGCGATCAGCAGCCGGCCGGCCCGGACCGCCGAGCCGTCGGCGCACCGGATGAGGAAGCCGCCGCCGGGCAGCCGGTCGGCGGCGAGAGCCGTGCCGGCCGTCCCGGACCGGATCCCGCCCCCGTACCCGGCGACCTCCGCCCGGCCCACTGCCAGCAGCTCCGCCGGGCTCGCCCCGTCCCGGCCCAGGTATCCGTGCAGGTGGGCAGAGGGGGCGTTGCGGGGGCTACCGGAGTCGAGCACCAGTACCGACCGGCGGGCCCGGGCCAGGGTCAGCGCCCCGGCGAGTCCGGCGGTCCCGCCGCCCACGACCACCACGTCGAAGGAGCCCGTCTGCATGTCGTCCGTTGCGTTGTCCATACCGGTGAGGGTGTGGCCGGACCCGCCCGCTTGACAAACTCTCTTGCCGAACCGGCAAATGGGGTCATGGCCACCGAGGAGCAGCCGCACCGGCAGGACGACGAGGAAGTCGCGGACGTGCTGACCGCCGTCGGCCCGCGGCTGCGCGCGCTGCGCCAGCAGCGCGGGAGCACCCTCGCCCAGCTCGCCGAGGCCACCGGAATCTCGCTCTCCACCCTCTCCCGGCTGGAGTCCGGCCGACGTCGGCCCACTCTGGAACTGCTGCTTCCGCTGGCCAAGGCCCACCGTGTGGCGCTGGACGAGCTGGTCGGCGCGCCGGAGACGGGCGATCCGCGGATCCGCCCCCGCCCCTTCGTCCGGCACGGCCATACGTACGTGCCGCTGAGCCGCAATTTCGGCGGGGTGCACGCGTTCAAGCAGATCCTGCCGCCCCTGGACGGACCCCTGCTCGACCCGGAGCTGAAGGTCCACGAGGGCTACGAGTGGCTGTACGTGCTCTCCGGGCAGGTCCGGCTGCTGCTCGGCGAGCACGACCTCGTACTCGGCGCCGGGGAGGCCGCCGAGTTCGACACCCGCACCCCGCACGCCTTCTTCAACGCGGGTCCGCAGCCCGCCGAGTTCCTCAGCCTCTTCGGACCCCAGGGCGAGCGGATCCACGTACGCGCCAGACCCACCACCCGACCGGAAACCCGGGCGGAACCCCGACCGGAACAAGGAAGCGGAACACAGCGATGACAACCCCGCAGGATCAGCCCGCACGCCCCGCACGGGCCGTCCCGCAGCCCAACGCCGTCGTCGGTGTCGGGCTGGTCGTGACCGACGCCGAGGGGCGGGTGCTCCTCGGGCAGGCGCACGACGGCCGCTGGGAGCTGCCCGGCGGGAAGGTCGACCCCGGGGAGAGCTTCGAGCAGGCCGCCGCCAGGGAACTGGCCGAGGAGACGGATCTGCGGGTGGCTCCCGAGGACATCCGGATCCTGAGCGTCCAGCTCTCCCCGAAGGCCGGGGTGACCCGCCTGACCGCGGCGGCCGTCACCACCGCCGCCGAGGGCATCGCCAAGGTCACGGAGCCGCACAAGATCCTGCGCTGGCAGTGGTTCGCCCCGGCCGGGATCCCGGATGCCCTGTACGCCCCCTCGGCGGCGGTCCTGCGCACCTGGCGCCCCGAGCTCGCGCCGACCCTGCCGCCGGTGCCGTCGTACGACTACCCGACGCCCCGGAACCCGGCGCAGGAGGAGGCGTAGGACCAGGCGCAGGAGCAGGCGCAGGCGCAGGACCGCCCGCAGGGGCCGCCGGCCTGCTGTGACATCTCCCACCCCCTCTTGCCACGGGAAAGTAGGCATACCTAAGTTCTGACTTATGGCCCCACACCACCCCACACCCCCCACCGGACCGGGCACTCCTCCGCTGGTCGACTTCACGTTCGACCTCACCGGGATCGAAGTGCTCCGGCGGGCCCACGTCATGGAAGCCCTCGGCCCCGACTGGGACCCGATCGAGGTACTGCGCGGCGAGGAGGCGGCGTACGACCTGCTGTACTCCGGTCTCGACGAGGAGCAGCAGCGCGTGTACGACGACCTGGTCGCGGCCGGCGTGCTCCCCCCGCGCGGGGGCGGCCATGCTGCCGCTTGACCCGCAGGCGGACCTCGGGCGCCGCGCCTGGGTGACCTGTCCGAGCTGCGACGACAGCCGCGGGTGCGCGCCCTGCGAGCAGCAGCGCACGTGCTCCGACCACTGGCGCTACCTGCTCTCCAACACCGGCAGCCTGCTGCACCTGCAGTGCCCGTCCTGCACCCACGTCTGGGTGCACGAGAGCGGTTTCGGCGCCACCCGTTCCCTGTGGAACCGCATCACCGGCGGCCGCGCCGGGCTCTGACGGCGCGGTCGCCCCACCGCCGCAGGTGGCAGGGCAGCACAGGACAGGACACGGCAGGGGATCACACCCCGGCCGGGGCCTTCTGCGCGAAGTAGCCCTCTCCCAGGTCCTCCGCCAGCAGCCGCTTCGCGATCGCGTCGGCCGCCGCCCGGAGTTCCTCGCTCCGCGGGCGGCCGCGGTCCTTCTCCAGCTGGTCGCCGAGCCAGTCCCCCCAGGCCTTGGAGATGGTCGCCGCCTCGCGCCGCCCCGCCGGGGTGAGCGAGAAGAAGGTGCCCGCGCGGGCCACGTACCCCTCCTCCTCCATCCGGTCGAAGACGGGCAGCAGGACCTCCGGCGGCACGGAGCGGCGCGAAGCGATGAGCCCGAGACTCGCGTGGCCCACGGTGCGGGTCATGATCTCCACCTGCATCACCGCCCAGGCGCCTGCGATGTCCAGCCGCGTGTCCGAGGCGTTCACGATCGCCCGCGCCGTCTCCGGCCCCATGTTCCGTACGAGTTTGCCGACCGCCAGCTCCAGCAGTTTGGCCGAGTCGCCGGAGGCCGTGGCCGGTGAGGCGAAGCCGTCGCCCATGTCCGTGGACCCCGCCCGGGCGGTGTCGCGCAGCCGGACCTGCTTGAGGAAGAGCGCGACGACGAAGCCGATCCCGGCCACCGGCACGGTCCACAGGAACACCGTGTGCAGCGCCTGCGCGTACGCCTCGATCACCGGGCCGGCCGCCGCCGGGTCGAGCCCGTGGACTCCTTGGGGGCTCCGGGCCGCCTCGGCCAGCTGCGCCGGATCGGCCCCGGTGGCCCGGGCGGCCTCCTCGACGGCCTTCTTGAGCGCGGGGCCCAGGGTGTTGGCGTAGATGGTGCCGAAGACGGCGGTGCCGAACGCGCTGCCGAGGGTACGGAAGAACGTGACGCCCGATGTGGCCGTGCCGAGGTCGGCGTAGTCCACGGTGTTCTGCACGGCGATGGTCAGGACCTGCATGCACAGGCCGATCCCGGCACCGAGCACGAACATGTACAGCGATTCCAGCCAGCTGCTGGTGCCCGGGCCCATCCGGGACAGCAGGTACAGCCCGATCCCCATCACGAGGCAGCCGACGATGGGGAAGATCCTGTACCGCCCGGTCTTGCTGGTGACGTTGCCGCTGAAGACGGACGCGATCAGCAGGCCGATCACCAGCGGCAGGGTCCGTACGCCCGAGACCGTGGCCGAATCCCCGTCCACGAACTGCAGGTACGTCGGCAGGAACGTCATCGCGCCGAGCATGGCGAAGCCGACCACGAAGCTGAGTACCGAGCAGACCGTGAAGACCTGGTTCCGGAAGAGCCGCATCGGCAGCATCGGTTCCGCGGCCCGCGTCTCGACCAGGCAGAACAGGGCCAGGGCCAGCGCGCCGCCCACGAAGAGCCCGGTGATCGTCGCCGAGTCCCAGGCGTACTCGTTCCCGCCCCAGCTGGTGGCCAGGATCAGCGCGCTGGAGCCCGCCGCGACCAGGGCGATGCCCAGGTAGTCGATGCGGGTCCCGCCGGGCGCCCGGACCGAGGGGACCGTCCGGGCCGCCGCGACGACCACGAGGATCGCGATCGGGACGTTCACGTAGAACGCCCAGCGCCAGGTCAGGTGGTCGGTGAACAGGCCGCCGAGCAGGGGCCCGATGACGGTCGCGACGCCGAAGACGGCGCCGATCGCGCCCTGGTACTTGCCGCGTTCGCGCAGCGGGACCACGTCGGCGATCAGGGCCATGGAGGTGACCATGAGGCCGCCGGCGCCGATGCCCTGGATGCCCCGCCACAGGATGAGCAGGGACATGTTGCTCGCCAGGCCGCACAGGAACGAGCCGGTGATGAAGATGACCGCCGAGGCCTGGAAGATCAGCTTCCGGCCGAAGAGGTCGCCGAACTTGCCGACCAGCACCGTCGCGACGGTCTCCGCGAGCAGGTACGAGGTCACCACCCACGACATGTGGTTCCCGCCGCCGAGGTCCGCCACGATCGTGGGCAGGGCGGTGCCGACGATCGTCTGGTCGAGGGCCGCGAGCAGCACGCCCAGCATGATCGTGCCGAAGACGACATTGCGCCGCCGCCGGTCGAGCACGGGCGGCGCCACGGCTACGACGGAGACTTCGGCGGGGGCAGTGGTCACATCTCGCACTCTCACAGCGCCCTCACCCCGCCGCATGCGGCACTGGTCCGTACGGGGGGACCCTCCCCCGGCGGCCGCGAGGGCCCCCGGCGCGGAATCAGCGCAGGTAGGCCAGCCCCGGGTGCTCGGCCGCGTAGCCGTCCAGGAGCCGCCGGGCCACCGCGACCGAGTCCACCAGCGGGTGCAGCGCGAAGGCCTTTACGGCGTCCGCCCGGGAGCCGCTCGCGGCGGCCGCGAGGACCTCCCGCTCCACCGCCTTGACAGAGGTCACCAGGCCCACCGCGTGCAGCGGCAGCGGGTCCACCGCCACCGGGTGGGCGCCGTTCGCGTCGACCAGGCAGGGCACCTCGATGACCGCTTGCGCGTCGAGCACGGACAGCGAACTGCCGTTGCGGACGTTGAGGATCAGCGTGGCCCGCTCGTCCCGGGCGATGGCCCGCATCAGCGCGAGCGCCACCTTCTCGTACCCGCCGGACTCCAGATCGCTCTCGTCGCGCGCGCCGACGCCCGCCGCCTCGCGGTTCTCGGCCATGTACGTGGCCTCGCGCTCGGCCCTGGTCCGGTCCCAGGCGGCCAGCGCCGCGCCGGCGGGCCGGTCCGCCCGGCCCGCCTCGGCGTAGAAGCCGCGCTGCTGGTCGCGCAGGAACGCGCCGCGGGTCTGCTCGGCCTCCGTGTACGCCCGTACGGTGTCACGGTTGAAGTAGTAGTAGTGCAGGTACTCGTTCGGGATCGCGCCGAGCGAGCGCAGCCACTCGGCCCCGAACAGCCGGCCCTCCTCGAAGGACTCCAGCGCCTCGCTGTCGGCCAGCAGCCGCGGCAGTTCGTCGCGGCCGCCGATGCGCAGCCCGCGGAGCCAGCCCAGGTGGTTGAGGCCGACGTAGTCGATCCAGGCCTCCTCCGGGCGGGCGCCGAGCAGCCGGGCGACGCGCCGGCCGAGCCCCACCGGGGAGTCGCAGATCCCGATCACCCGGTCGCCGAGCTCCTCGGCCATGGCCTCGGTGACCAGACCCGCCGGGTTGGTGAAGTTGATGACCCAGGCCTCGGGGGCGATACGGGCGACCCTGCGGGCGATCTCCCGGGCGACCGGCACCGTCCGCAGGCCGTACGCGATCCCGCCCGCGCCGACCGTCTCCTGGCCCAGCACGCCCTCGGCCAGCGCGACCCGCTCGTCCGCGGCACGCCCCTCCAGGCCGCCGACGCGGATGGCGGAGAAGACGAAGCCGGCCCCGCGCAGGGCCTCGTCGAGGTCTCCGGTGGCGGTGACGGCCGGGGCGTCGGGCACTCCGGAGGCGGCCGCCTGGTCGGCGAGCACCCGGGCCATGGCGCCGAGCCGGGCGGGGTCCTCGTCGTACAGCGTCACCTGGGAGACCCGGCCCTCGCCGTGGTCGCCGAGCAGTGCACCGTAGACGAGCGGTACCCGGAACCCGCCCCCGCCGAGGATGGTCAGCCGCACGCTCCTACCGCCCTTCGCCCGCGCCACGATCGGTGCCACGATCCGTGGCATCCGATCCGCGACAGATGAGTGAGGGCTCCAGTGTCCCCCGCCGTGCGGCGGGCAGGGGGCTCAGTCGTCCAGCGACGGCACGGCGCGCAGTCTGGGCCCCTGGTGGAGCGGGGCGGCGGTGCCCGGGACCGGACCTGTCGCCGCGCCCTGCGGCGCCGACAGGATCATGGTGATCCGGGTGAGGCCCATGCCCTCGAGCATCCGGCTGGATTCGGCCACCAGCCGGCAGCGTACGTGCCCCCAGCGCGGGTCCCAGTGGCGGACGGTCCGCACGGCCCCGTCGCGCTCGGCGGCGTCGGCCCCGTGGGTGCTGAGCCAGTGCGGCACCCCGTAGCGGTAGGCCGCTTCCATGAACGGGTCGCGGGCCACCTCCTGGCGGATGCTGCTCAGGCCCTCGTCCTCCGGGGCCGCGGCGAGCGCGTTCGCGAACTGGGCCAGCAGGGGTACGCACCAGGCCGGTTCGTGGTCCTCCAGCACGGCCGCGGCGTCCGGGTGGAACAGCACGAAGCGCAGGAAGTTGTCGTCCGGCAGGGCGGTCGGGTGCGGGCGCACCGACTGGAAGAGCTTGTCGAACGCCGAGTTGGTGAGTGCCACGTCCCAGCGGTGGTCCACCAGGAAGCTCGGGTAGGGCACGGACTCCATGAGGGCCGCGTAGTCGCACAGGTAGTCGCGCTGGGCGGGGTCCTGGGGCAGCCGGTTCTCCTCGGCCGCCCGCCAGGTCGGCGGCGGGTCGCGGTCGACCATGACGCGGAAGAGCCAGAAGCACTGCCGCTCGCTCATTTCCAAGGCCTCGGCCAGAGCGAGCAGTTTGCGGTCCGTCCACTCCTTGACCAGGCCGCGTTCCCAGTTCCCGTAGGCTCGGACGCTGATGCGGAGCCGGGCGGCGAGGTCTTCCTGGCTCAGGCCCAGCTCCTCGCGCCGCTGGCGCAAAATCTCCTTGCGTCGCTCCGACCGCACTGCGCCGCGTGCGGACTCCTCGCCCACCAGGCGCTCCTCACCGGCTCGGGCGAGGCCATCGGACGGGCCCACCGCTGCGAGATGTGGCACCGAGAGCTCCCCCTCTTCACGGTCTGGATCTTCAATTACCTCTGGCGATCCTGCTACCGACTTCATTCGAGTGTCAACTATCGTGGCAATTCCAGCCTCTTGACAGCTCATTCCCGCCACAGCTGTGGCAAGTTCTGGCCCTGCGGCGGCTGAGCGGCTAGATTCCAAAAGCCGACCATGTGCCCGTACCGACCCCGCCGCGATCTAGGAGAACCACTGGTGACAGACGGCTTCCCGGCTCCCGTCGCGGTGGCCAACGCGCCCCTGGCAGCCACCGTCACGCGCGTCGCCGAACTCGCGGGCAAGATGGGCCACGACCTGAACAAGGTCTTCGACCTGCGCCGCCTCTCCGAGGCCTCCGGCGTCCCCGCCGACGTGGTCAGGACCCTGCTGGACGGCCGGCCCGCCGGCGAGCCCTGTCTGCAGACCCGCTTCCTCCAGCGCCTCGACCTGCTCCGGCGCACCCGGCTGAAACCCAACGGACGCCGCTACACGCAGCAGGAGATCGCGGACGGCGCCGGCATGTCCCGGCAGCAGGCCGGCGCCCTGATCAACGGCGACCGCAGGCCCACCATGGAGCACTGCGACGCGATCCAGCGCTTCTTCGGCGTCCACGCCGGGTTCCTCACCGCGCACGACGCCGACGCCCTCACCGACGCGCTCCAGCGGACCGAGCAGCAGCTGCTCCAGGACTACGCGGGCCGCGCGCGCGAAACCGTACCCGCCCCGGCGGCTTCGACCGGCGATCCGCTGGCAAGACTTCTCCAGAACCACGGCGTCCGCGGCATCGCCTGGCGCGCCGCCCAACTGCCCAGCGACAAGCACCGGGACAAGGTGACCGAATGGCTGGACATGCTTCTCGAAAGCGTCAAACCGAATGAATCCTGACCCAGTCGAGAGTCTGGGTCTGATCCTTGAGTCCTGATCCGGATCCGCGCCGACGGGGAGAACGGTGAGCATAGGCAGAGAGCAGCGCCGGTTGTGCGGCGAACTGGTGGCCGGGCTCCGGCTGACCGCGCCCGTGGAACCCGTGGACCTCTACGCCGCCCTCTGCGAGGGCATGAGCAAGCACCGCGGCCGCCGGGTGGACTTCCGGATGGCCTCGTTCCCGCCGGGGACGGCCAGCGGCCTGTGGCTCGACATGGCGGACCGCGATCTGGTGGTCATCGAGGAACGCACCGCACCGGACCACCAGCTGGTCATCCTGGGCCACGAGTTGTGGCACATGAAGGCCGGCCACTGCAGCCACCACGTCGACGGAGCCGCCGTCGCCGCCCGGCTGCTGTCCGACGAGGCCGATCTCGGCGAGACGGTCCGGCGGGTCGCCGCGCGCACGCGCGCGGACGTCTCGGAGGAGACCGAGGCGGAGACCTTCGGTTTACTGCTGGGCAGCCGTTGCCGGACCTGGCTCGCCGGTTCCGCGAGCCATCGGGCGCCCGCACAGCGTGACCAGTTGGCGGGCCGCATCGAGGCCTCGCTCGGATACCGGGGGCACAGGAACGACCGTTGAACGGCCAGGACTACTACATACCGGCAGCCGCACTGGCGGTCTCACTCGCCTTCAAGCTGCCGGCCCTACGGAACAACTGGCGCGACCCGCTCCTGCGGTCGGTCTGCGCCCTGCTGATCCTGGCCGGATCGGTGTTCACCTTCGCCGCTCCGCCCACCATCGTGGCGGTCAACCGCTGGACCGGCGTCACCAACATCTCCGCGCCGCTCGTCTACTGCCTGATCACCATGTTCAGCGCCGCCTGCCTGGTGCTGATCGTGAACTGGCGCGGCGGCCCGCCCGAAGTGACCCGGCGCATCTCGCGCCGCTGGATCCTCGGGTACACCGGGGTCGTCGTGGTGCTGATGGTGCTCTTCGCGCTCGGCGAGACCCCGGTCGAGCGGCTGCGCGACTTCGACACGTACTACGCCAACACCCCCTGCATCCAGCAGATGATCGCCCTCTATCTGACGGCGCACCTGGTGGCG
Organism: Streptomyces sp. NPDC050448; assembly: GCF_040655295.1. Lineage (NCBI taxonomy): Bacteria > Bacillati > Actinomycetota > Actinomycetes > Kitasatosporales > Streptomycetaceae > Streptomyces > Streptomyces sp. NPDC050448. The sequence goes on from NZ_JBFAJR010000004.1 coordinate 359,254, forward strand.
GCCGTCGTGATGGTGGCCATGTGCTGGCGCTGGTCCCTCCAGGTGCACGGCTGGCTGCGCATCGGCCTGATGATCATCGTCTCGGGCTACGTGTTCAACCTCAGCTACGACGCCACCAAGATCTCCGCGGTCGTCGCCCGCTGGACGGGCCACGACCTCGACGGCCTGAGCACCTACATCGCCCCGCCGCTCGCCTCCGTCGGTGCCCTCATCAGCGCGATCGGCTTCGTACTCCCGCTGCTGTGCCAGCGGCTGTCCGACAGCTGGCAGACCTGGACGACGTACCGGCGGCTCGGCGCGCTCTGGCACGAGGTGCAGATCGGCGCCCCCAGCGGCACGCCGTGCGTGCAGATGTCCTGGTGGGCCCCGGCCGAACTGCGGGTGATCCAGCGCGAGTCGGACATCCACGACGGATTCCTGCACCTCGGTCCGTACTTCGACCTGCGCCGCCGCGAGGAGGCGTACGCGCACGCACTCGCGGACGGGGCGGACGAGGAGACGGCGCGCGCGGTCGCCGACGCGGCGATGGTCGCGGCCGCCGTCCAGGCCCGCTCGGCGGACCCGGAGGGCGCGGTCATCGGGGCCAGCGAGGAGAGCGTCCTCGACACCCTCGGGGGGCCGCGCGACCTCGTACGGATCTCCCACGCACTGCGGCATTCGCCGGTGGTCGAGGCCGTACGCCGGCAGGTCGCGCTGACGGGGAGCGGGCCGGCCTGAGCCGCCCCGCCGGCGGCCCGGCCGGACCGCCGGCGGCCTCGCGGCCTCGGCGGCCTCGCGGCCTGGCGCCCGCCGGGAATCAGCGCCCGGCCGCGGCCAGCGCCACCGTCGGGAACAGGTCCTGGAACGGGCCGGCGGAATCGATTCCCTCCCGGCCGTAGGGTGCGTCGAAGCTCCACACCATGAACAGCAGGAACACGATCAGCGCGCTGAACAGCCCGGCCAGCAGCAGCTCCCGCCCGGAGCGGCGGATCTGCAGGGTGAAGATCAGTCCCACCGTGACCAGCCCGCCGACCAGCAGCCCGAACCACACCACGCCCGGCAGCGTCGATTCGTCGGCCTGCATCCGCGAGTGGCGGGCGTCGTCGGCGGCCGCGATGTGGTCCAGCAGCGGCTGGTAGGCCTGCGCCTGGAGCTCGTTCGCCGGGCTCTGGTGGGTGACGTCGCTGCGCAGCTTGCCGAGCAGTTCGGCGCCCTGGGGCGAGGCCCCCCGGCCCGAGGTCAGCAGCGGCCAGTCCACGGCGACGGTGTGGGACACGTACGCGTCCACCTCGCCGCGGATCCGGTCGCGGACGGGGGTCGGGTAGACGTCGGCGCGCTGGGTGACCTCGTACAGCGACTGGGCCTCGCGGCGCACGCTGTCCTCGGCGGAGCCGCGCGCCTCCCAGACGCCCGCGATGGCGAGGCCGAGCACGATCGCGTAGACCACGCCCACCATCATCGTCATGTACTCGATGACGTCGGGAGTTTCGCTGGTGTCCTCGTCCTCCGCGACCCGGCGGTGCCGGAGTGCGGTGCAGGCGAGGACGAGGGCGCAGACGAGCGCCATGGCGACGGCCAGGACCAGCCATTCGGACACGAGGGTTCTCCCGTTGGTGGATCGGTGCGTGGATCGGTGGGTGGATCGGTGCGTGGATCGGTGCGTGGATGCGCAGCGGGACGCGGGCTCAGCGGCGGCTCTTGGAACGCGGCCGCAGCGCGGCGGCGGCGAGCACGGCCGGGGTGGTGACGACGGTCATGAGCATCACGGTGGACATACCGCCCGGGCCGCGCCGCTCGAGGGCCGTCGAGTGGTACGGGCGCACGTGGAAGGCGGTCGCGGGCGCGGCCACGGCTGCGGCCCGGGGCGGGGCGGGTGCTTCGGCCGGGGCCGGCTCGGCCGCCGCCTCGGGACCCGGCGCGGGCGCCGCAGGCTCCGGCTCCGCGGCCCTTGCCTTCGCCGTCGGCCCCGGGAGCCCGGGTGGCTCGGGGGCGGCGACGGCCGGCCCCGGGGGGCGCCCCGG